>JAESSY010000148.1 GCA_016763855.1 Pseudomonadales bacterium | reverse complement strand
TTATCCGACATTTTAACGACTTAGTATTATTTAAAATATTGGAATTAGATGCTATGTCACCTATAACCTTATGTTTCACAATCGCCGATAGAGAAGGGTATTTGAGAGAGAAGCTCTCGGTCTTAATGCCAGAAGTGATTAAGCTTTTTCGAGGGGCAGCGGCGCTGGTCACTAGCGACACACATCAAGAAATTGTCGAGACTTTGACTGGACTTAAAGTAAAGATGGCAAGGGCACCATCGAATTTCAATCACATCGGGATGCATCGGAGAAAGTCTCTTGAAGTCGGTCTCGAAGCAACTGCCTCAAACTGTTATCTCTACATCGACATTGACCATCTACTTAGGTGGTTTGAGAATGACCGCCCAGAACTAGAAGCCGTACTCAATCAGCTTCCAAATTCTGATCTCACAGTGATTGGTCGTGGGCCTAAGGCATTTGAGGCACTGCCTGCTAGGCTTTTAACAACAGAAGCTATCATCAACCGGATATACTGCCTTGTAACTGGCAAAGATTGGGATTTGTTGATGGCTGCGAGGGGCGTATCGCGCCGTGCCGCTGAACTTATCATTAACTCATCAACCATTGATCACATCGGTAACGATTTAGATTGGCCGCTATTGTGCCGATCTAAAAACTTGACGCTCGGCTATGAAGCAGCAAACGGATTGACATACATGACCAACCTAGACTACGCAAAAGATGTCGACGATGAACTTGATGCAGATCCCGCAGCATGGGCTATGCGTGTCGAAATTGCAGCGCTGCATGTGGCGGCGATTCGACCTTATTTATAAGTGAATCGGGTTTTACCTTAAATATCCGTTCACTCAATTAAGCATTAAAACTGTCAAATTGCCATAGTGTAGCTTGGATGCTTAGTGAGAATGTTAGATATGGAGTCTTTACTCTCTATAACAATTGTCGGGCATATTGCTGATGGCTAGCAGTTCAATCACAGGCTACTTAGATACATTCATGCGTAGCTGCATGTTACAAGTCTCAAAACCGTCAGATTTTGTTTGGAGGCGCGACAAATATTCTGACACTTGAGAGAAGCGTCGTTGCGAGGCTTTTGATGTTTCCGACTGCCGGTAGATCAGTATGTAAGCAATTGATATTTAAATATATTTTAACTATTGTTATGGGAATTCAAAAAAGATACCCGTCGCTGAGACTGAGTCTCGGAGACGTTGATAGAAATGTTAGGCTCAAATATGTCATGACATACAACTACGAGAAAAGGGCTGGATTTATATATTTCATCCAGGAATCAATTTTGAAATACATAAAAATCGGTTTTACTAGATCACATCCTGAAAATCGTTTGAAAACGCTATCTACCGCAAGCACCCAAGATCTTTATTTTGTTGGGTTTATGCTGGGCGATAAACCTTATGAAAAGAAGCTGCATCATAGATTTAGGGCATCACATGTAAAAAATGAATGGTTTAAGCCAAAAGATGAGTTACTGCAATTCATTAGCAGCTTGGATTATGGGACATCGTTACTCTGAATTTTGATGCAAACTCAGGGCGGGAAATAATGAAGAGAAGGCCTGCCTTTGTTATTTCTCGTAAAATGTTTAATAAACACACGGGGTTTGCAGTGATAGCGCCAATTACGAGCACTATACGAAAGATGAAATTAGAAGTTGTTCTACCCGATAAAAATTTAACCAAAGGTTCCGTACTCATCCATCAGATGAAGTCGTTAGATTTTAAAGAAAGGCAGATAGAATTAATCGAAAAAGCAGAAGAATCAACAATTGAGAAAGTTACCAACTTGGCTAAAGTAATTATTATGTAAACAAGAGGATGTAAATAATTTTTGGGGTCGAGCCCAAAGAATCCCATTTAATCTAGCCTGAAATTATCAAACTGCGCTTTGTGTGCAAATATTGTCTCTTTGAATGAAAACAAAGAGCACAAAATATCATAAGTTCATCCACAGACTCTATATTCTACTGCTTCCTTACACACGCTTTACAACCTACTCGAGGAAAATTTGAAAATGGTAAAAGAAATTAAACCGCTTGAATCAATCTGGGAAACCTATACACAGTCTTGGAAGGTTTCCATTCGCGAAGAGAAAATGGATCTTTACGCCAGTTCCTTAACATTGGGAGTTATCTACCATGCTCCGGATGCAAAAACTAAGGGTTTCGAAGAACTTGCTGATCAAATGATAGCATTTCATCAACAAGTACCAGGCGGTCATTTCATTACAACTAAATTTCTGAGTCATAGTAATAAAAGCATCGCTATATGGAATATGCATAATGGGCAGGGAGAAAAAATAGGTGAAGGCGTTAGCTATGGAGAATACAATGAAGATGGAAAATTAACTTCCATGACTGGCTTTTTCTAAACTATGAACTATCTTATCCAAGTCCAGAAAGGTATTGATTTTATCGAAACCAATCTGGACTTCGACATTTCGATTGAAGACATTGCCAAACAAGCTGGTATCAGTCGATGGCATTTTCAACGAATATTTAAGGCGCTGACCAAAGAAACTCTCAAGAGCTATATCCGTTCTCGACGACTAGCAAACGCGCTCCCAAAATTATTATCGACCAATCAGCGAATCATAGATATTGCATTGACTGCCGGTTATGAAAGCCAAGAGAGTTTCAGCCGCTCGTTTAAAAAGGTCTACCAGTTAAATCCAAATGAATATCGTAAATTGGGTAAGAAAAACCAGTTTGTTACAAAGGTCCAGTTTAACGAGCAGTATCTTCGCCATATAAATCAGAGCATTTCGCTAACGCCTATAATCTATCAGCAACCTAGTATGATAATGGCTGGTGTTAAAACCCTTTTCTACAGCGACGATTCAGAAAAGAACAATATTAGTGAAAAGCTACCACCGCTTTGGGCTTCATTTATTCCGAGAATGGACGAAATACCTCACCGCATTGGAGGTGAAGCCTATGGGGTTATTACTACTGCGCAGCAAAAGGATTCTGAACTGCTAGAATATTTTGCAGCAGTGGCTGTCAGTAAAAAGGGCACCATTCCCGAAGGCATGGTTTATTTTGAGCTTGAAGCCGCGAGCTACGCTAGATTCAAGCATATTGGCTATCCTGAAAGGCTTGATGACACCGTAAATTATATTTATTCAAATTGGTTAATGCGCTCCGACTACCAACACAGCTACGGCGCTGACCTCGAAATCTATGGCGATCAATACCGACCCGATTCAGCAGACTCAATCGTGGAATATGCTATACCGCTTATTCAAAGCCAATGACGGCGCCCAGTGATCAATTCCAGTTATTTATTCTCGATATAATCGACTTGGATGTAGTGATCGGGAGGTTTTTTGGTGGGCGTAAGCTGGAGTACAATGGTGTTCAGTTTGCCATATTAATGGGGAATACGCTTTATCTTAGGATAGCTGAATCTGATCACGAGAAATTTGAATCTTATGGATCAACTCCATTTTCATACGCGACCAAGCGAAGAAGGGTGGTCGTCAAGAAGTACTACTCTGTCCCAGAAGCTTGGTTAGATGACCCTGAGTTGTTAAGGCATTGGGTTCAAGAAACGTTAAGCTCTTCAGAAAACTAACAAAGTATACGGATTGAATTGCCGGCATACCCAATTGCAGTCACTATTCTTGTAACTTCCTCATCCATCCCCCTCATCCACCCTCCTCATCCATCCCCGCAGGGAAGCTTAGAAAATATTTCATCAACCTGATGATAAAGTGGATCGCAGCTATCTGGATCTGTTGGCCCAATCCATTCAAATACACCCCGTCCATCTTTGTAGAAGGGCGGCAAATGAGGTAAGGCAAAGCGCGCGCCGCCACGTATATCTGTAGCACCAAAAACAATACGACCAATACTATGCAGTAAAAGAGCGCCCATACACATCATGCAGGGTTCGAGTGTCGTGTAACAGGTCATTTCTTTAGCGCGTGGCCATAGCTCCACGGGGACATTTTTGATGGCTTCTTTTTCTGCATGTCGTCCAGGGTTGTATATGGGCTTGAGCACATAACTTCCTCCTTCAGCGATGATCGCGTCATCTAGAACGATGACGGCACCGACAGGGATATTGCCCTCAGATAGGGTTTGCCTGGCGATTGCTACGGCCCTGTCCATAAATATTGATGAGGTGGCGATGGTATTTCCTTGTTACAAAAGTCCTATCTGTATTAGATCATCTTTCAATTCAAAAAAGAAACGGTAGGAAACTATTTAGTCTGTCTGATGAATGCTCCTTGAAGATGCACTTCTACTGATGGTTTTGATACTCTTATAGAATATCTGATCTATATAGGATAATACATGCGCCATTGCATACTCGTAATTTCTTGCCTTTTTTTATCTGCTACGGCTTTTGCAGATGCGGTTAATTTTGAAAATCAGAGCATCACAATAGCACTGACCCAAGAACCCCCAAACCTTAATTCAACTCGCGCTACTGACCTTGTTAGTTTTTTCGTTTTAGGGCATGTGAATGAAGGCCTTGTTCGCTACGATAGACGGGGTAGGCTAAGCCCCGGAGTTGCATCTTCCTGGGAAGTAGAAACCGACAATATTACCTTTCATCTCAGAGAGGATGCACGATGGAGTGATGGGTCTCAGTTAACTGCCCATGATTTTGTTTACGCTTGGCGAATGATGAATGATCCAAATACCGCTGCACCCTATGCATCCATTATGTATCCCATTAAAAATGCCGAGAAAATTCAGAAAGGAGATCTCCCGACTGATGCTTTAGGTGTCACAGCAAGTGATAACTTCACCTTACGCATAGAACTTGAGAACCCCTGTGGATACTGTGTTGCGATGATGGTTCACATTTCATTTTATCCCATTAAGGCATCATTTTATGAGGAGCATGGGGAGCGATATGGCGCCGATGTAGAAAACCTGCTTTATAACGGCCCGTTTTATATGAGTGAGTGGACTCATGGTGCTCAAATGAAATTCCTGAAAAATAACCATTATTGGAATAGTGACACTATTCATTTGAATGAAATCAACATTGCATACATTACTTCCGACAACCGAACCAGATTAAACTTGTTTAGAAGTAACAGTATCGCACTGGCACGTCTTGGTGCAGAAACAGTGCGTGATGCTGCTGAACAAGGCGTGCGATTGCGGACTTTTTTAACCGGTGGTATAGCCTATCTTCGTTTTAATTTCATTGACGAAAAAATCACAAAACATAAAAAGCTTCGACAAGCGATTAAACTCTCTTTTGATGCAGAAGAATTTGTCAATAAGATCATTGCTATTCCTGGTTACAAAGCAGCCTATTCTTTCTTTCCAAGCTGGCTACAAGGCGTCGATGATAAGTTTGTGAATGAGTATCCTCTTGCGGATACTCAGGTAGATCTCGAAAAGGCGCGGCGGCTTATCTCAGAATTGAAGACAGAGCTTGGTATTGAAGAACTGCCTGCTTTAACGCTTCTAACTGTATCGTCTCCTACTGGCGCAAAGATTGCGGAGTACTTTCAAGGTAAATTAAAAGTCGATCTTGGTCTTGAGGTTAAGGTAGATCAACAATCTTTTAAACAATATATCGACAAGACAAATCGGGGCGATTTTGATTTCTCGCTTTCAAGCTGGTACCCAGATTTTGATGACTTGATGACTTATGCAGATTTGTTAGCAAGCTATAACGGTAATAATCGTGGTCGATATATCAATCCTGAGTATGATCGTTGGCTGAGTATTTTGCAGAAGAGCGCTGATCGTAAAGTCCGAATGGATGCAGGTGCTAAGTTACAAGGGATTATTATTGAGGATGTGCCTGTATTGCCAATGGCGGAGACAGGCTCTGCTTATGTTCAGCATCAGCAGCTAAAAGGGGTTGTACGTCGTGTTCTTGGAGCGGACCCAGATTATACGTTTTCTCGTGTTATTAAAGCCAAAAAGCAATAACCCATCGAACCAGCCACAGGGGAACCTTAGCCATCACGCAGTTGAGTAACAAAGGTGTTAGATTCATTAATCGCTGCTTGCATGGCTGTAATCAATCGTTCTACGTCGGCATTTACATTACCGAGTTCGCCCTTCAAGGATGCTATCGCTCGGGCATTCAAATTATGTTTCAGATAGAGCAGATTATCTTTGAGGCTGGCAAGTACGGGATCGATCGTACGTTCAGCTCGGCGCATAGCCTTCATTAAGCGCTCGTATTGACGTCTGGTTTCATTTAATTGTCTTTCACTGTCACGTCGCAGGTTTGCATTGCTGTATTCTGTGAGCTCTCCTTCCCATTCGTTAAAGAGAGCGTCAGATACGGCTTCGACGCCATCGATTTTACGGGTGATATTCTCGGCGGCGGCAACACTGGCCTCGTATTCACTATTGAGTTTGTTATAAACATCTTCTAAATCCCCGCCGTCAAAATTAAGCACGGTTTGAAATTGCTCCAATGCATCTTTGAATTGTTCCTGACCTTCTTCCTGTGCTTCCTGAGCCGCTTCAATTCTATCGATCATAATTTCGCGCTTATGAATGCCAACTTTTTCCATGGCATCATAATAGACACTCTCACAAGCACTTAGCACCATCGAGGCTAGCGCAATCAATATGAGTTTTTTGCTAAGGTTCGGTTTCATTCTCAATGCCTTTTTTTAGGATAGTTTAAAAGAAGAGTGTATGGGAACAATGTATAAGACTTTGTGCATCAGTTTTACACTTGTTCAAAGTAGCGCTCATATTCCCAAGCAGAAATGGATTCACTCAATGCATCAGCACCTTCAGTATGAAAGGCTAACCATTCTGCTTCTCGTGTTTTAGCCCAGTATTCTACTGTTGTCTCACCCATGATATCTTTCAGAAACCTGTCTTGCTTTAAGTTTTTTGCAGCGAGAGATAAACTAGTGGGGAGGTCAAGATCTGATGTTTTTAAGCCCCAGGCGAGTTGAGTGAACTCTTGAGGGAGTTCAAAATCATTTTTCAGCCCTGCTAACCCACCTGCCAGTATGACGGACATACCCAAATAGGGATTTAGATCACTAGCGCCAACGCGATGTTCTATACGCGCGAGTCCTTTACTCTGTGAAATGGTTCTTAGGGCGGTAGACTTATTTTCTTCACCCCAGGTGACTGTCATCGGGACTGCAGCATACTGTTTGAATCGTCGAAAAGAATTTGCACTGGGACAAAGATAGGAAACTGCTCCAGGCATGGTTTTGAGTATGCCCGACATCCATTTTACCATGAGCTTTGAGCGATTATTGGCGTCTTTATCATCAAAAAATGCAGGTTCTTTGCTGTCTTTGTGATGCAGGGAATGGTGAATATGCATGCCACTACCGAAACTTATCGATGGTTTTGGCATAAAGGTAATTGACATTTCCATGTCGACGGCGACTTCATAAAGGATTTGTTTTGCACGAACGACATTATCTGCGGCGCTAACAGGATCTGTGGGGGTGAGATTCAGTTCAAGTTGTGACAGTCCTGCTTCGTCATTCCAGGCTTCCCAAGCGATGCCTTTCCACTCCAGGCGCTTAATGACCTCAACCATATACGGAGATACAAGATAGCTGTTCCTCAAATTGTAAATACCAGGGTGACCGCCAGCTGAAATTGGAGAGAGTCGTTTGTATTTTCCTCGTTTTACTTCTTCGAAAGATTCTTTAAATAGAAAAAATTCCAATTCAAATGCTGTCTTGATGCCATAGCCTTGATCTTCGACCATAGAAACCATTTTCTTTAACGTTGATCTAGGGCAGAGTTCCAAGGCTTCACCTTTATCGTTAGTGAAATCGCAAATACAATGGCCTAATTGTTTGTCGGTTCCATCTGAAACCAGGGTGGCAATATCTGGACGCAAGTAGATGTCCCCAAGATTGGCTTCTCGTTGGTGGTGCCAACTTGTCATATGGGGGGTACCCGTGATATCCATTGTCAGTGCCATATCAGTAACAGCATGCCCTCTAGGAAGACTAGAGAGAAATTTATCTCTATGCAGGTACTTTCCAATACCTGGGCCATCCAGAGATGTTGCATGAGTTCGAATGATATCGACGTGGTGTCTATCAAACCATTCTGTTAGTTCGTCTATTGTCATTCTCGCTCGCCTAATAGCATTTGCAGTGAGAGATCGCTCAGTACTACGGCATGCTCAAAACTCATCGTGCCGCTGAGCTTTCCAGACATAGTCGATTGGATAAATACGGTATCTCCTGATAAGAATTTAGATAGCTCGTTTGCAGTGCCTATCAATGTCATTTCGGGTGCTTTCAATTCGAGTTCTGCACCCAGAATAAATTCTCTGTTTTCATCGCTGCACTCGATTTTGATGCTTGAAGGCATACCAGGATAATCTTTATTCAATGCCCAGAAGCGTTTGGCAGAATCTACCCAATTAGCCTGGGAGAATTCAAGTAAGCGCCCAACTCGCATTGCATATAAAGGATGTCGCCACAGTTTTTCGACACGAGTTTTTTGTGATCCCGTATCGTCGAGAGGCGTATGGATGATGATTTTTGCTTCAGGCTTAATGCCGGAAAATAGCGCGATCTCATTACCGCTAATCTTAAACGTGAGCGCTTGTGGATCGGAATTTGATTTGAGGGCGAAACAACCTTGAGTCTGTTTAAGCATAGCCGCAAAGCCAGAATCTCGGCTGGCTTTTTTAAGCTTGTTAGCAAAGATTTTTACAAGGGGGCAGGGATCGGGTTCGAGAACAATGCTTATTTCTGCATTAAGTCTATCGCGTTGTAGAGTGGCTTCTTCCATGAGGATCTATACTACCTAGCTTTTCTCAATAAATTCTACAACCTCAAGATCAAAGCCGGAAATCGCATTAAATCGGGTTGGGGAGCTCAACAATAACATTTTTCCTACACCCAGATCTCTCAGTATTTGAGATCCGATTCCGATAAGGCGATAAGTCGCTAATTCTGTGGGTGCACGTTGAACGGGTGGCGTCTCAGGGAAATAACTGGCCTGCTCTAACAGTTCTGTCTGGCTGACATTTTGGCCTACAATCACCAGTACACCCTGACCTTCTTTCGCAATATGTTCAAGTGAATCATAAACCGACCATGAGGATTTGAATCCAGGTCTTTCTGCTGAAAGCACATCCCTAAGCGTATTGATAGTTTGTACCCTGACCAAACAAGGATCGCTTTCACTGATCTGTCCTTTGATTAATGCGTGATGTACGGACTCTGAAATTCTATCTGTATAAGTCTTTAAGGTAAAAGTACCGTGTTTGGTGTCGATCTGCTTTTCGTCAATTAGGTCAATGGTTTTATCATTGAGGTTACGGTAGTGAATGAGATCTGCGATTGTGCCTAACTTAATGCCATGTTTTTCTGCAAACTTTTCTAATTCAGGTCTTTGGGCCATGGTCCCGTCTTCGTTCATCACTTCAACAATCACCGCTGCGGGCTCATAGCCTGAAAGTCTGGCGAGGTCACATCCTGCTTCTGTGTGACCTGCACGGGTGAGTACGCCGCCGTCTTTAGCGATCAAGGGGAAAATATGTCCCGGCATAACAATGTTTGAGGGCAGGGCATTCTTTGACACTGCCGCCTTCACGGTAACGGCTCTGTCCGCTGCTGAAATACCCGTAGTGATACCCGTTGCAGCTTCAATTGAAACCGTAAAGTTGGTTTCGTGCAGAGAGTTGTTTTGATCAACCATCAAGGGGAGTTTAAGTTGTTTACCACGCTGCTCAGTTAGCGTTAGGCAAATAAGACCACAGGCTTCTCTAGCCATAAAAGTAATATGTTCGCTAGTGATGACATCTGCGGCAATGATAAGATCACCTTCGTTCTCGCGATCTTCATCATCCATAATCAGGACCATTTTGCCTTGGCGAAAATCTTCAAGTATTTCCTGTGTCGTGTTAATGGGCATAGGGAATCTGCATAAATTTAGGTGGCGGAATCATAGCAAATAAAGCAAACGGGCACTTACCTCAATATGACGGTACAATCCCGATATTTATAATGGCAGCAGCGATGACAACAGTCGCTTTAGAGAACAGCTACTTTAACGATAGGAAGGATAAACCGTAGTGAATGACTTTCTTACATGCTTGAATAGTATTTGTCCTCATATTGTGTCAGATGAAGCGAGGATGAAGGTCTATGAGTCTGATGGATTGACCGCTAAAAAATGTCTGCCACGATTTGTTGCCCTGCCTGAAACCTTAGATCAAGTACAGGGAATCGTTAAGCTTTGTTACGAACACAATATTCCTCTGGTTGCCCGTGGAGCAGGGACAGGATTGTCAGGAGGTGCAATGCCTCATAAAGATGGGGTGTTGCTCAGTCTAGCGAAATTTAATCGGATTCTTGAAGTTGATGAGAATAATCTTCTGGCTAGAGTGGAACCTGGAGTGACTAACCTTTCAATCTCTGAACATGTCACGGACTTAGGTCTATATTATGCACCGGATCCATCATCACAAATTGCCTGTACGATTGGGGGTAATGTCGCTGAAAATTCGGGTGGTGTTCACTGTCTTAAATACGGATTAACGGTTCACAATGTTCGCCAGCTAAAGATGATTTTACCTAACGGAGAAATGCTGACGATTGGCAGTACCGCATTTGATTCAGAGGGTTTTGATTTGTTGGCGCTTATGCATGGTTCAGAAGGGATGCTAGGCATCGTGATAGAAGTGACTGTAGATCTTCTTCCCAAACCTGCTAACGTCGTTGTCGTGTTGGCGGGATTCTCCAGCATACAAGCAGCAGGCATTGCGGTCAGTGAGATCATTTCAGGTGGATTGCTGCCAGCGGGACTAGAATTGATGGATCGTCTTGCTATCCAGGCAGCAGAAGATTTTGTACATGCAGGCTATCCGACTGATGTTGAAGCCATTCTACTTTGTGAACTCGATGGCAGTGAAGATGAGGTAGAAGAACAGTTGCAACGCTTAAACGAAATCTTGGACGGAAAAATAACCGGGGATCTCCATATTGCACGGGATGAAGCTGCACGAGCCAATCTTTGGCTTGGTCGAAAAGCGGCCTTCCCAGCAGTAGGTCGCCTTGCACCAGATTATTATTGTATGGATGGCACGATTCCAAAACGAGAGTTGGGTAAAGTGCTTGAACAAATCTCACTTCTTTCCGAAAAGTATGGCCTTCTTGTTGCAAACGTATTTCATGCTGGCGACGGTAATCTCCATCCCCTAATTCTCTTTGATGCCAATAAACCTGGTGAGCTTCTTGCGGCAGAGTCCCTAGGTGCTGAAATCCTAGAGATGTGCATAGAACGAGGTGGCACAATCACGGGAGAACATGGTGTGGGGGTAGAGAAAATAGATCAGATGTGTCTTCAGTTTGGTTCGAATGAATTAGCCCTGTTTCATGGTATCAAATCAGTCTTTGATGAACGGGGGTTTTTTAATCCAGGCAAGGCTGTTCCGACCTTACATCGATGCGCAGAATTTGGTGCGATGCGAGTGACAAGGGGCAAAGAAAAGCATCCTGAATTGGATCGTTTCTAATGAGCCATAAAAGCGCGATAAAAGAGATTCAAAATCGGGTCAGTGAAGCTTATGAAAAACACAATGGCCTGCACATCATTGGCGGTGGTAGTAAAAGTTTCTATGGAAACGACCTTCATCTTGATGAGATTGAAGTACTTGATCTAGAAGGCAATGGTCTAGAAGGCATCATTCAGTATGAACCCGGTGAATTGGTGATTCAAGTCGGTGCGGGAACAAGGCTAGTAGACGTGATTGAGCGCTTAGATCAAAACGATCAGATGCTGGCTTTTGAAGCCCCAGTTTTTAACGGAGAAGCAACCCTAGGCGGCATGGTTGCCTCGGGTATTTCCGGCTCTCGGCGACCCTACACAGGTGCTGTCAGAGACTATTTGTTAGGTGTTGATATTGTAGATGGGCAGGGCCAACATCTCTCCTTTGGAGGGCAGGTCATGAAGAACGTGGCGGGATATGATGTGTCAAGATTGTTGGTCGGCAGTATGGGTTGCCTTGGTGTTATAACAGAGGTGAGCCTTAAGGTGTTACCAAAGCCTAAATGTGAATCTACGAAGGGCTTAGAAGTCTCAAAGGTTCAAGCTTTAGAAATAATGAACTCTCTCCAAACTCACTATCCCACTGTTTCCGCATCGGCTTACTTTGAAGGCCGCCTTTACGTTCGCTTTTCAGGCATGGAAAATTCCGTGATGAAAGCTGCGAGAAAATTTGGCGGAGAGAAGATCGATAACAAACTATGGGAAGAGATCGATAACCTTGAATGTTTTAAAGAAGATCATGCCCTATGGAGACTTTCGATTGCCCCAGATAGTAAATTATTTTTGAACGATGCCGCTTTGATAGATTGGGCGGGTGGACAACGCTGGTTAATTGATCCTGATATGAATCCCAGAGAGGTGTTAAGTGCTTCCGGAGAATCGGGGCATCTCATACTGGTGCGTAGAAAAAATAAGGATAAATCTGATTCGCCTTTTCATCTTCCTTTCCATCCTCTAAATCCCATATTGTTAAACTTACATCGTGGATTAAAAAAGCAATTTGATCCTAGGGATATTCTAAATCCTCACAAAATGTACGAGGATTTCTAATCCATTATGCAAACTAAAATTCATCCAAGTCTTATTGATAGTCCAATAGTCCAAGAAGCCGAAAGCATCCTGCGATCCTGTGTTCACTGCGGCTTCTGTAATGCGGTTTGTCCGACTTATCAAATCCTAGGGGATGAGTTAGATGGCCCTAGAGGGCGAATTTATCTCATTAAAAATCTGCTTGAAGATAATGCCATTGCTATTGAAGCTAACCAACATTTAGATCGTTGTTTGACTTGTCGTTCCTGTGAAACAAGCTGTCCTTCAGGTGTTCAGTATGGTCGTTTGATTGATATTGCCAGAGGATTGATTAAGGTCAAAAGCCCTTGGTTTTATCGAGTTAAAAGCTACTTTATAAGAAAAATTGTCCCCCAAAGACATTTATTTTCGACCCTGGTAACCCTAGGTAGATTGTGTCTACCTCTGATACCCCATGTATTGGCTAAGCATATTCCGCCTAGAGTACAGCCTTCTAATATTCCCATGGTGTCGAAAAGTGATAATTGTGAAGGTGTGCTTTTACTGACTGGATGCGTTCAAAATATTGCGACTCCCAATGTTAATCAATCCATAGCCTATTTGTTAGACTCGCTAAAAGTTGATGTAAATTACCTGGAGAACGAAGGTTGTTGCGGCGCGTTGGAATATCATCTGTCTGCACATGATGCAGGAATCGAGAAGATGAAAAAACTCGTGCTTCGTCTCCATGAACAGTTGCATGACAATTTCTGGATAATTTCATCTGCCAGTGGTTGCGGCGTAACCATAAAGGATTATCCAACCATTCTACAATACGAAACAGATATTATAGCTAAGGCGCAGGAGGTGGCAGACAGAGTATTGGATATTGGAGAATACTTGAGTCGTTTCCCTAACTTGTTAAGTGCTAACGAAGCCGAAGGTTGTCAGGCTGAAAAGTTGAAAGTCGCTGTGCATACACCCTGCACCTTACAACATGGACAAAATCTTTCTGAGCTTATAAAACCCTTACTGAGAGCAGAGCATATTGAGTTTGTTGATGTAAAAGAGGGACATATTTGTTGTGGTTCTGCAGGCAGTTATTCCATTATGCAGCCAGAGATTTCTGCGGAGCTTACCCAGCGCAAAGTGAGTGCTTTAGAGCTGCATAAACCAGACACGATTGTGACAGCCAATATCGGTTGTCAGTTAACGCTTCAAAGCCATTCTGATGTAAGAGTAATGCATTGGGTAGAGTTTCTTGCTGAACAAGTGTTGATGACTAAGAATTAAAGAGCCACCATAATAAACCTTTCTGAGCATGCATTCGATTTTCCGCTTGAGGATAAATAATCGCTCTTTCATCTTGGGTCATTTCAGCTGAAATTTCAAACCCATCGTGTATCGGCATGTCGTGCATAATCTTGCAGTGAACACCTTGTAGTAACTCAGCATTGATTTGATAAGGCGCCATTTTCTTTAGTTTGGCTTTGTTTTCCGCTGCATGATCGGGGCTGTTAAAGTACTGCATGTCGATCCAGGTATCTGTGTATACAAAATCGGCATCTTGTACTGCGGCTTTTGGGTCGCTTGTATGTGTCACTTTTGAATTTCCTTGGATGATGGCCTGTGTATCGGCATCCTGGCTTTGACCATTGTCATCCTGATCTGGTGTCGCAAGGGTAAGTTGAATATCCAATTTATGACAGATAGTCACAAGAGAATTTGAAACGTTATTTTGCACACCGACGTAAACCAAATGTGCATCTGAGAGTTTTCCTTCAAAATGTTCACTCATCGTTAGCACATCCGTTAGTGCTTGGCAGGGGTGGAATAAATCATCACAACCGTTGATAACCGGCACCTGGCTTGCGCTGATAATTTTTTGGAGGTCACTGTGTGACATGAGTCTTGCCATGATGCAAGCCACATTACGGCTTAAGTATTCCGTTTCATGTTCAATGCCCGACAGCACAAAATTTGAAGTCGTCCAATCAATGTAAATTGCATGACCACCTAGTTCAGTCATCGCAGCTTCAAATGAAACGCGGGTTCGCGTACTGGTTTTTTGAAAGAGCATGGCGAGGGTTTTACGATGAAGCGCATTATAAAAATCTTCAGGATTCGCTTTGATCTCTTTTGCTTTTGCGAGGATCGCGTTGATTTCTTCTGCAGAGAAGTCTTTTAGATTTGCGACATGTTTCATGATGATGGCTATTGATGTTAATCGGGCAAATTACAGGATTAATCCTGTTTTGTACAGCGCCGTCCTGTTCTCAGCAAGGCGCTTTTGCATTGCTGAATAAATGACCTTATTATTTTATTTTTGCCTATTCTAAGGAATATCCGATTTGTGCGGTCGATTTAACATCATCTCTGATCCTTTGACTCAAATGATAATGGATATTGTTAATGGAGAATTTGATGAAACGCCTCCGATAATTAAGACCCGTTACAATATCGCCCCCACGGAATCGGTCCCGGTGCTATTAAAATCCGTTGATAATAAATGGTTACTCAAGGACATGCGTTGGTGGTTGGTGCCCTCATGGACAAAAGAAGCCTCGACAAAATATTCGATGTTCAATGCTAAATCAGAAACCCTCAGTAAGAGTCGTGCCTTTCGACACTCTTTTGAAAGAAAGCGTTGTATCGTCCCGGTATCGGGTTATTACGAATGGACAAAGGAGGGCAGTATAAAACTCCCCCATCTCATCAGACCAGAAACTGTCGCCGGATTTGCATTCGCAGGTCTCTGGGATAGATGGCAACAGGGCGAAACTGTCATTGAAAGCTGCACGATTATTACCGGTGCTGCCCCAGATTCTATGAAGGATATTCATGGAAGAATTCCCATTCACTTAGATGTTGGCGAGATCGATAAGTGGTTGGCTAATGAATCATCCCAGAAAGAACTGATGTCCATATTGTCTCCGCATCTCCGGATGCCATTAACCATCACTCCCTTATCAAGTTATGTGAGCAATGCCAGAAATAAGGACGAGCGCTGTATTGAACCGCTTGGAGATGATCGATTAGTTCATTGACAGGCTAAAAACTGGTTAGTTGGAATACTAATTTCGTGACACATGAAAAGTATCATCGTCCTGGATGTTCTCTAGCGTGTATTTCACTTCATCCACGATGTCAGCCACGGTTCGGCCATCTTCCTTATAGCGTTCAAGTAGCTTCCAAATTAGTGCCTGCCCATAAGCATTCAAATCAATGTTCTGGGATTTGGCATCAGCAATGTTAGTGTCGAGATGCTGCTTTGCTAGTGTGTATGCGTCTGTCATTTTATTTGTCCTATTTCTTATAGAGAAAGGGTTATTGATTGAGGATTGTGACTTATGGATTAGGTCATTAGAATTCTAATTCTGTAGTGTTGCGCTTGCACTTAAGATAATGCAAGCTGATTCTCTACGTAAAGTATTATAAAAAGAAGTGATGTAAGTCAGGAGAATTGCTAAATGTCTGAAAAACTGGAATTTGAATCTGCCGAATTATGCGGTATGACCCTTGCTTTTCATGCTCAGGAAAGACCGGACAAAATGGCCGTGGTGACAAACTATGGTCAAAGGACATTTGCCGAGTTGAATGCAAGGATTAACCAATTAGTCAGATCCTTTAGGGCAGCGGGGCTCAAAACAGATGATGGTGTTGCCATGTTATTGGTCAATCGCCCAGAATTTGTCGAAGTTTACTATGCTTGTATGCGCGGAGGATTTCGGATCACACCGATCAATTGGCATCTCAGTGGTGATAACGCATCTTATATTGTCGAAAATAGTGGCGCTAAGGCATTTATCGCTGATGTCTTGTGCGAGGACGGAGCGATAGAGGCGATAGAAAACAATCACGAACAACTTATTTTATCTCTTGCTGTAGGTGGTGATATGAGGGGTTTTGATTCCTATGAAAACGTGATTAGTGATCAAGAATCCGGAAGTATAAGTGATCCTGAAATTGGTACCAGTATGTTGTATACATCCGGCACGACAGGGCGCCCCAAAGGGGTTTACAGAGAACGTGTGCCACCCGTTGCAGGGGCAAATGTGACCACTACTATTGTAGATGTAACTGCTGCTTTCGATCCTGAAACTGACTTTACGCTTTGCACTGGACCGGCTTACCATGCTGCGCCACTCGCGTTTAATATCATCGGTCCTTTGTCTCGTGGCACGGGAATCGTCATGATGGACAAATGGGACGCAGAACTGACTTTAAAAATGATTGCCGAGTATCGCGTTACCCATACGCACATGGTTGCCACTATGTTTCATCGACTTTTGGCTTTACCGGAGGCGCTAAGAAACAAATACGACCTGAGTAGTTTGCGGTATATATTGCATGGTGCCGCGCCTTGCCCTGTTCACGTTAAACAGGCCATGATGGATTGGGTAGGTCCTATTATTTTTGAATATTATGCTGCGACGGAAGGTGGAGGTGGGTTTTTTATCACACCAAAAGAATGGCTTAAAAAACCCGGTAGTGTTGGCAAGGCACCACCTAGTGCAGATAATAAAATTTGTAATGATGATGGCGATACATTATCAACAGAAGAAATCGGTACGATTTATTTCAAAGCCCCAGCGACACGTTTTAAATACTTTCGAGATACCGATAAAACAGAGGGCAGTTACCAAGGAGACTATTTTACCCTTGGAGACATGGGCTACTTCGATTCGGATGGCTATCTCTTTTTGACGGGGCGTAGCGCAGAGACGATTATTTCCGGGGGGGTTAATATTTATCCTCAAGAAACGGATGATGTGCTACTCAAACATGATGCCGTCGCTGATGTTTGTACTGTCGGAATCCCCAGTGAAGAGTGGGGAGAAGACGTTAAATCTGTCATCCAACTAAAATCGGGGATAACAGAAAGTGAGAGTCTGGTAAAAGAGCTTATTAATTTCGTTAGAGGTCAACTTCCTGCATTTAAAGCACCTCGGACTATCGATTTTGTAAATGAATTACCCCGACTGCCGTCGGGGAAAATTCAAAGGAAATTGGTCAGAGCGCCTTATTGGGCTGGAAGGGATAAACAGATATAGAGACTAGGTTTAACCTTAAGTTTAATGACGGTATCGACCCACATTTATTTTGGCATAAGCCCGCTTTCTGCCACTAGATGCTACTGTTAAGTGTAGAGTCCGCACATATTTTTGATGACCTAGGGAGTGCCGCAAATAGTCTCCACGTTCAACATACCCTTCTAAGTTGCGAAGCCGCTTGAGTCTTCCATCGTGAGTTTCGATGTAGGCTTTATAGATTACCGTTCCGCGTCCTAGACCTTCTAACTCAACGATGTCGGTATATCCATTGACCTCAATATGGATATCTGAGCTCTTTTCACGTCTGCGAGTTTGAAATTCACCCGCATATTGCCAATCAAGTACATTTTGAGTGTTGCGATTGTATTTCTGACCCCAATATTGACCACCCCATCCGTGTTGGTACTTGCGAGAGTGCCTATTTTCATGATGAACGCCATGCTGAGAATGATTCTTGTGGCTTTTTCGATACCTGTCATTGTAGTACTTGTTTCTGTAGTGCTTGTTGTTGTAAGGATTACTGTGGTGGTCGCCAGAATGATTATTGTCAGTGCGGTATTTGTGAACTCTCTTTTTACGATCAATTTTTTTACTGCGCTCTTTATCGCTGTGATGTTTAGTATTTTTCTGAACTTCAGGCCAGCTTTTTTTGTCACGGGCATTAATTTGTCTCGTGAGATGGATTTTTCTATGTACAGTGTTTTCTTGCTCGACTTCTTTCAATTCTAATTGCGAGGCGCGATCCAGAGGGTTGGCTTGAAGATCGCTGGTTACAATAAAACTTGCCATGATGCTAAGCATCGTTAGATAAGTATGTGTTCTCATGTTGCTCTCCAGTTCATTTAATACTGGATCCACTATGCAATAGGCTAGCTGAATTCTTGCTAAATCTTTTCTGAACCAAAACTGAACAGTAATGCGCTTTGGAGCGGCGTTTTATTAAAATTGCGGCGCTTTAAATGGGTCTAGATGGGTTCGTTGTTGAAGCTGACCAAAAGCTTTAATAAATTTTTAAAGCTGATTCTGAGTTCTTTAGATTCAAAATATTGATGTTCCGCAATCTTGTGTATTTCGGTAAGTATCATGTTGTAGGCCGATAAATGTGCGTGGCTCAACTCAGCCGCGACGGAAAGTAATGAGTCCAGCGTCGATAACCTTGTTGCAAGTAATTGTTGAATTGCCTGTATCTGTGTCGTTGTGATCTCAATATCGTTAGCATTCACATTGCGAAGCAGGGCCTTTAGACTAGTTCCATTTTTTCTAGTCTGACGGGTCCAATTATCTGATTCTCGGAGTTTAGTTTGGTACTCGGTAGGTAAGGATCCATTAATAATGGGACAGATGAAACCAATTGCTCCCGCAAGGCTTTGTTTTAGCTGTTCTTTTCGTTCTTTGTCTTTGCGTTCCTGCATCCAGGTAAATATGCCAATAAAAAAGATACCTTCTAGGCAAAAACCAATGAGTTCCGGCAACATATTATCGACAAATGCGCCTTGTCGACTGACTATGCCGTACCAAATGGTAAAAAGTCCAAGCAATAAAGCAAACACGGGTACGATTGGATTTTTGAACATCTACAATTTCCGACAGTGATACTGGTTTATATGAAGGCTAAACAAAACTAATCACTTATGATAATTTGTTACTTACATTAAGCAAGAAACTATTGGGAGCCAGTCATGAGCGATGTCATCGAAATTTCTAACAATAAGCATGTTCGAACCATTCGATTAAACAGACCTGCAAAGAAAAATGCAATTAATGATGCGCTTGCATGGGGTTTAATCGCAGCCGTACAGGATGCAGCTCTGGATGATAATGTTTGGGTTATTGCCATTACTGGTCAGGAAGGCGCCTTTTGTTCAGGGTTGGACCTTTCGGGTGCTGGGACACCTGCCTCACCGCTTTCAAGTCAATCTCAGCAACTTGATGATATTGGCTGGGTAGGTCGCTTTCTGCTTTGTATTCGTCGTGATTGTGATAAGCCTATTGTGGGGGGGATCAATGGCGTAGCAGTGGGAGCAGGTTTAGGGCTCGCCATGGCAACCGATGTAAGACTAGTCAGCAAAGGGGCGAGACTGATGGCAGGGTATACGCGAATTGGGGGTTCTCCTGATGCGGGTTTAACGATTACTTTGCCTCAAATAATGGGCTATGAGAAAGCCATGCGATTTATGATGCAAAATACTTCCGTTAATGGCGAAGAAGCCGTGGTTTTAGGTATGGCAGGAGAAGTAGTTGATGACGATGACTTTGAAGCCCGTCTGGAAGAATACTGCCAAGATCTTTGTCAGTGGTCGCCGATCACATTTAGATTATTGAAAAGGGGCATGACGAAATCTCTAGAGTCTACCGATCTTGAACAACAACTTCGATACGAGTTGTCAAATATAAGAATGGCCTTCACTAGCGAAGATGCAAAGGAAGCCCGCATGGCTTTCTTTGAAAAACGGGCCCCAGAGTTCAAGGGAAAATAGCTTAAGAAAAGTGGAGCGCTTTCTTTAATTTAGGATTATCGGTTTGACTTAGCGTAATTTTGTCGCAATTTAGCTTGCGGGAATACTCAATCAAGCCTCGATTTAAAGCACTGATGAGCCTATCTGAGAGTGAGGTTTTTTCTTCTAGCCAGATATTGTGTACCTGTAGAGTGGCATTTTTCCTGTCTGCCTTACAATCGATACGTCCGATCAGTTTGTCGCCATAGAGCATGGGTAATGTGAAATAACCAAACTTTCTCTTTTTCGATGGAACATAACATTCAATCAAATAGTCAAAGTTAAAAATGTCAGTCAGTCGTTGGCGGTTAATCACCAAGTTATCAAATGGCGATAGAAATCGAATTCGCTTCGTACCCATTTTTTTCGACAATAGTGGGAGGGTGTCAGCCAAACAATAAACTAATTCTTCACCGAGATACATTTGTACCACTTCGCCTTCTTCGACCATGTTCCTTAACTCACGATCTATATCTACTTGAATATTGTGCCCAGATAACCTTCTTACGATTGCGCGGTTATAGGCAATCTGTCGAGCAGTGGCAATGCCATGAGCGTTAAGCATATTGCGAATATAAAACTGACCGCGTTCTTCTAGGCTAGGCCAGCGCTTGTCGACATTATCGGGAATCACATTCTCAGGGAGATCAAATACTTTTTGAAATCCGCGACGTTCTTTGATGAGTAATTCCCCCGCGAGAAACAGGCTCTCCATTGCCATTTTTGCGGGTTTCCAATCCCACCAACCATCAGATTTTTTCCCTGGTAGATTTTCAAAATCCCTCGATTGCAGCGGTCCTTCGCTTTTAATTCTCGCCAATACTTCCTTTCGCCATTTCAAATCCACTTTTTTCTTGTCTTTGTAGCCTTTCATCACTGGTAGGTAGAAGCGGTAATCATCCATCGGAAGATATGCCGCGGCATGTGACCAATATTCGAATAAGCGATGCTCTTGGCTTTGCAATTGATGAAGCATATCCGGGTGATAATTATCAATTCGGCTGTGTAAGACATGGTGATGGGCGCGCTCGACAACCGATATGGTATCGATCTGAATATATCCTAATTGCGCTATTGTTTGATGCACCGCTGACAGCCCCAAGCCAAAGGGATTCTTGTGCAATAAACCCTGACTCATCAGGGCAGCACGTCTGGCTTCTGCTTGACTGATTTTTATGCCCGATATTTTCATAATCGAAACTATATCAGAGCATGTTAAACTAGCGCGAATTGATATCAGGACTTTCTATAAATGAGATTGTTTTTGCTTTTTATCCTCTGTCTTAGTACGCCGCTTTATGCCATTGGTCCGGAAGCGACCTATGGCGAACATGCTATGGTCACCTCCCGCTCTAAATTAGCATCAGAAGCTGGCTTAGAAATTATGCGCGCCGGTGGTAACGCTGTTGATGGTGCAGTCGCTACAGCTTTTGCCCTAGCGGTTACTTACCCTTCTGCAGGGAATATAGGCGGAGGTGGTTTTGCAGTAGTTCGCCTGAAAGATGGGACGGTAGTCACCCTTGACCACAGAGAAACAGCACCAGCTTCAGCCCATCGCGACATGTATCTAAATGTCGAAGGTGAAGTCGTTAAAGGATTATCTACAGCAAGCCATAAAGCTGCAGGCACTCCAGTCTCCGTTGACGGTTTATTAGTCCTTTTGGAAGCGCATGGATCAATGTCGCGCCAAGAAGTGCTTGCCCCCGCTATTCGATTAGCGACGAAAGGTTTTCCTTTGTCATTCTCGATGGCACGTGCCTTTAAAAGCCAGCTCAAGAAAATGGCCGCCTATCCTGCTTCAATGGATAAGTTTTCAAATAAAGGCAAACCTTATGAGCAGGGAGATATTTGGCGTCAACCTTTGCTGGCAGCCACGCTGAAGAAAATTTCAAAGCACGGTCGAGATGGATTCTATAAGGGAAAGGTTGCAGCGCTAATTGCATCGGAAATGAAGAGAACCAATGGTGAAATTTCCCTCGAAGATCTCGCCAATTATAAATCGATGTGGCGTGAGCCAGTTCACGGCAGCTATCGAGGATATGAAGTTTACGGCATGGCGCCACCTTCTTCTGGTGGTGCACTAGTTCAACAAATTCTAAATATGATCGAACCCTATGATATTGGATTAATGGGTTTTGGTAGCAGCCAGGCGATTCATCTAATGATTGAGGCGGAACGTCGTGCGTATGCTGATCGCGCTGAACACCTGGGCGACCCAGATCATTGGGATGTGCCCACTGTAATGCTGATTAACAAACAATACGCGAAGCAACGTTTTGCGGATTATGACCCGCTCAAAGCCAGTAAAAGTGAGGATATTGGGTCAGGTAATTGGCCTGAAGAGAGTAAAGAGACCACACATTTTTCTGTATACAAAAATGGCATGATGGTAGCACTCACGACGACTTTGAATAGTTCTTATGGGAGCAAAATAGTAGTACCTGGAACTGGTATTTTGCTAAACAATGAGATGGATGATTTTTCTATTAAACCCAATACACCCAATCAATTTGGGGTAACTGGGGGCAAAGCGAATGCCATTGCGCCTGGGAAACGGATGTTAAGTTCAATGTCACCGACCCTTGTCACTAAAGATGGAGAGCCCTTTTTGATTACAGGGTCTCCAGGTGGGTCTACTATCATCACGACGACATTGCAAATTATCCTCAATGTTATTGATCATAATATGGGTATTGATGATGCAGTATCTCAACCCCGTTTTCATCATCAGTGGTTACCGAATGTTGTTACCTACGACAAATATGCGTTTTCGCCAGATACACTTAACAATTTAAAACTGATGGGTCATGTCGGGTTCCGCCCTTCTTGGGGACGCGGAATGGGTGATGCGAATTCTATTCTGATCAAAGAGGGTGTTATTTCCGGTACAAAAGACCCTCGTTATGAAGGTGGCGTTGTTGCTTACTAAGCTTTCATTGGCTGCTTTGCTTCTGCGGATCAGATGATATGGGGTTTACACGACTTTTATTGGTTGATGCTTTCAACCTGATTCGAAGGATATATGAGGCAATGCCGTCTTCAGATATTGAAGATGTTATTTTGTCTTGTAAGCAATCTCTTGCACGCGCATTAAGACAGCATCCTGCCACCCATGTTTGTGTCGTCTTTGACAGTCACGATACAAGCTGGCGGCATCTTATTTATCCTGACTATAAAGGCGGCAGAAAACCGACCCCTCAGCCGCTTTTGGATAATATCGATCGATTCGAACTTGCCTTTGCTGAGTTGGGCGTACGGTCGTTGACCGTCAGCGCTTTTGAGGCAGATGATCTTATTGCGACCCTTGCAAAGGGCATCGTTGATAATGCTGTTTCTAATGAAGTGATCATCTTATCCACTGACAAAGGGTTTCTGCCACTACTCTCAAACCAACTAAAAGTTTACAACCATTTCGATGGACTTGAGCTAACAAGAGAGCATGTTCTTGATAAATATGGCGTTTCAATTGATCAGCTAACAGACTATTGGGCTATGGCGGGCGATGCAAGTAATCATATAAAAGGTGTTTCAAAAATTGGGAAAAAAACGGCAACGACCTTGCTGCAAAATTACCAAGACCTAGATACTATTCTGAATTTGGCAGATGCGGAGGGTGCCGTCCTTAAAGTGCAAGAGGCGGGAGAACATGTCGCATTATGTAAATTGTTAGTCACTTTAAAGACTGATGTCGCGTTAGGTATCAATTTAAAGGAATTGCGCTACTTTAAACAAAGCTAATCAGTAGCGCTATCATTTATCCCAGCCACTCAAGCGGAATATTGTCTTCAAGTAGTTGGGTAATACTGATGCTGTTGATATCGTGTTCTTCACACACTTCCTTCGCAAATTGAGATACGTCGTCTGTCCTCGTGAATATGAGCGCATTGGGATATTTCTGTTTAATCCAAAGTGAAGTGCGCAGATTATTAGCAGAGTCACCCGTACCCAAAATTATGACCGGCTCCCCTTGGGTTAGATCCATTTTCTCCTCAAGCTGTCGCCATACTTCTGGATGCGCGACATTACCTTGCAGTACTTCTCGTTTATACGCATTGCCTAATTTTTGCTGCTCATCAACGATCTCAACTCGGTTATAGGCATTAACATCAATGATGCCTACCATTTCTATCTGCTCGTTTGCTTTGGCAAGCAATTCTTCAAGTATCGTTTGACCAAACAAACCAAACCCCGCAAGGACCACGATATCCTTTTCTACGGTATGTTCGAAATGAGCCAGTAGTTGATCTCTGACGAGGCCTTTTGCCGCAAGATTATAGGTGTTGAAATTGACGCATAATTTGGCAATGCTAGTCTCCTGCATTGCCCTCAGAAACCTCAAGTTACTGCAATGTAGAATGACTCTTGATGCTAGGTGAGGATAAAGGCGTAATATCTTGCTTGCGGCTTCAAAGGCGTGAAAGTCATTATTCCCCATCAATATCACTCTCTGGGCTCGTTTCAATTTTAGGGCACGCAAAAGAAAGTCATGTGTTATATCCCCGACAACAACGCTGACATCGAAGGTTTCAGCAAATTCAAGTTCGCGCACTCTATCAATCGTATGGTCAACCACGACGACGGGAATATTAGGTGAATGTAACCGGAGCACTCTGAGATAACTGACGGTCATGTTGCCCGCACCCACGATGACAATATGATTATTGAGTCTACGTAATTTCCATCCTTGTGGTGAGACGACTCTGAGTACAGCTTCGATTACCGCAGATGCGGTTAGAAGAGGAGAGCCAAAGTAGGCCAGCCATAGAAGTACCCTGCCATAGAGCGGCCCGCCAGTAGGCACACCAATATCCATCCCGCCGACGACGAATAAACCAAGACTGTAATAAGCCTTTGCCAGTAAGGAAGATTGAATCACTTCTGGACGTTCGGTGAGTGATACACCAGAGGAAAAGCCAATGATCGCAAACATAAATAGGCTCAATGCCGCAGGCCAATGCCAACTTAGCTTTTGATGACTTAAGGTGTCCAGGGTCAAAGGAAATCTCGCTGAGGGTCAATCGTAGTGGTACTTATTATATACCGTGTTTGGTTCATAGAGCAGAATAATTCAAAGCGAATATCAACTATTACCAATGAATGGTACCAGATTTTACTCTGGAGACCGCTTGGCGCCCAACTATCTGAAATGAATCTAACATAATCACGTGTGTCGAAATGAATACACTTGTTTTACTTAATTAATCACTGTTGTTTTGTTCGCATATTTGGATCATACCACTGGCGCTCAATTTTGATAGAATGGGCTTTTCGGGTTTGAGTGAAACAAATGACATTGAAGTGTTTTAAAGCATACGATATTCGTGGAAGGATACCGGATGAGCTTAATGAGGATATTGCCTATCGAACCGGGCGCGCCTTTGCCTCCTTTATCCAAGCTAAAAATGTCGTCGTGGGTCATGACATCCGACTTTCTAGCCCCGCCATTTGCGACGCCCTCGTAAAAGGATTACTAGACAGCGGCGTCAATGTTCATCACATCGGCGAATGTGGGACTGAGGAAATTTATTTCGCGACGGATCACTTTGATATGGATGGCGGTATTGTCGTTACCGCTAGTCACAATCCTAAAGACTATAATGGCATGAAGTTGGTTCGCAAAGATGCCAGACCCATGAGTGGCGACACAGGTCTTCGACAAATAGAAAATTTGGTCGAGTTGAATCAATTTGCTGAAATTACACAAAGAGGAAGCCAAAGCACGCTGGATCATCGAAGTGCCTACATCGATTGTCTTCTAAGCTATGTCGATCTAGATGCCTTAAGCCCACTAAAGATTGTTGTGAATGCGGGCAATGGTGGGGCAGGGGCCATTATTGATGAACTAGAGGGTAAGTTGCCATTTAAGTTTATTAAGGTTCATCACGAAGCAGACGGTCATTTCCCGAATGGCGTACCCAACCCACTCCTGATCGAAAATCGTGGTTCAACGATTGAAGCCATTGCCTTACATCAGGCCGACATGGGAATTGCGTGGGATGGTGATTTTGATCGTTGTTTTTTCTTCGATGCAAGTGGGCGGTTTATTGAGGGGTATTATATTGTTGGATTACTAGCTAAAGCATTTCTTGAGCGAGATGGCAGTGCCAAAATCGTTCATGATCCGCGCTTGACCTGGAACACGATTGAGATCGTTGAAAGCCTGGGGGGCGAAGCGATTCAAAGTAAAACAGGTCATGCCTTTATTAAAGAAAGAATGCGAGAAGAAGATGCAGTTTATGGTGGTGAGATGAGCGCGCATCACTATTTCAGGGACTTCTCATATTGTGATAGCGGTATGGTGCCTTGGTTATTGGTGGCAGGGTTAATGAGTGCCCAGAAGAAGAATCTGGCCGAATTGGTAAATGAGCGGATGTTAAAGTTTCCTGCTAGTGGCGAAATTAATCGGCGAATTGAAAATGCACCTGACATGCTGCTAAAAATCGAGCAGCACTACTTAGGGGCAAGCGAATCTGTTGATCATACCGATGGCCTAAGTATGAGTTTTGACGAGTGGCGATTTAATGTACGGGCATCTAATACTGAACCTGTTGTTCGCCTCAATGTCGAGTCCAGAGCAAACAGTCATCTTATGCAGGAGAAAACAGAGGAGTTGTTGAGTTTAATGGGAGGACAAACAGTATGAGTAAAGTAAAAGCTAATGATATTGAAATTGAATATGCTTTAAAGGGCGCGCCTGAAGATGATGTCATCATTTTGGTTCGAGGCTTGGGAACTCAATTAGTAGATTGGCCAGAGAATTTGATTAATGGGCTGTTAGATTCTGACTTACAGGTATTAATATTTGATAATCGGGATGTAGGCTTATCCCAAAAATTTGATCATATAGCACCACCTAAATTAGGTGATGTTGCCAAGGGAATTACCCAACCGCCTTATACCCTCAAAGATATGTCCGATGATGTGATCGGCCTAATGGATGCTTTAAACATTGAGCAAGCTCATGTCCTTGGAATTTCCATGGGTGGCATGATTGTACAGCTCATGGCTGTTCATTATCCCCGTAGACTACTTTCAATGTTGTCAATCATGTCAAGCTCAGGCCGACGAGGTTTGCCCGGGCCCACGCCAGAAGCACAAGCTTATCTTGTGGCTGTACCTGATCAGAAAGACGGGGAAGAATCTGTTACTGCCTCTACAGCAGAGTGGCTATCAATTTGTGGAAGCCCTGCTCATCCAGAAACCTTAGAAGCTAGGCTTTCTATCGCGAAAATTCGTTATCAACGTGATTATAATCCTGATGGTGTCGCGAGACAGATGGCAGCTATAGTGCATGATGGTGATAGATCTGAACGCTTACAGTCTATTCAGGTATTAACAACCATTGTTCATGGGGTGGATGATCCTTTGATACCCATTGCTTGTGGAGAAGATACAGCGAGTCAAATTCCAGGAAGTGTGTTTATTGCTGTTGACGGAATGGGACATAATTTTCCCGAAGCAATGATGCCAAAAATAGTGGATATCACCACTACACACCTTGGACGTCTGTCTTAATCAAGATAGATGCAATCGATAAAAGAGTAATTTTAAAATGAGTTGGATGGGTAAAATATTGGGCGGTGGTCTGGGGTTTATGTTCGGCGGCCCATTAGGCGCAGTCCTGGGAGCGACGGCGGGACACCATGCCTTTGACAAAGAAGGCGGGGGCGGTGGCTTGTTTAGTGCGCTCGAAAACAAACAAACAATCTACTTCACAGCAACTTTTTCTATGCTGGGAAAATTAGCAAAAGCAGATGGTACTGTTTCTCGAGAAGAAATCGCCATTATCGATCGGGTCATGCGTGAAAATTTACGTCTGTCACCAGATGCTAGAAAATTCGCTGTTCAGATCTTTAATGCAGCGAAGGACTCCAATGCGACTTTTGAAAGTTTTGCCCAGCAATTCTATGAGGAGTTTGGTCGTTCCGAAGCGGTGCTCACATCAATAATCGATTTGCTTTTGTTAGTGGCTCACGCTGATCACGATATGGGTCCAGAAGAAGAGGAAATGATTCTTTCTGCAGTGAAAATCTTTCGGCTTGAGCAACAGTACCAACAAATCAGATCACGCTTTTCTGGCATCCCTGACGACATTAATCGTCACTATGCGATATTAGGTGCTAAACGTGGGGATGACTTTAAAGGAATTAAGAAGAAGTATCGCAAATTGGCGATGGAGTACCACCCAGACAGAATCCAGGCAAACGGAATGGCCCCGGAGCTAGCAGGGGCAGCCGAAGAAAAATTCAAAGAAATTCAAAATGCATTCGATATGGTTGAAAAAGACCAAGTCGCTTAAGGCAGATTGCTAATGCCAGATACCATTATATTAGGCGCCGGTGCTGCAGGGCTTATGTGTGCGTTGACAGCTGCTAAAGGCGGCAAGCAAATATTGGTTTTAGAAAAATCAAATAAGGTCGGAAAAAAGATACTGATGTCCGGTGGGGGTCGATGCAATTTTACAAACCTTAATATAAGTGCTGAAAACTTTCTTTCGACTAATCCACATTTTTGCAAAGGGGCGTTAACACGCTACCAGCAGTGGGATTTTATTGATCTAGTTGAGAGACATGGAATTGAGTATGAAGAACGAAAGCACGGGCAGCTTTTTTGTCAGCATTCGGCAAAAGATATTCTGTCAATGCTGATTCAGGAATGTGAATCAAATGGTGTTGTGATCGAGACTGATATCGAAATTCAATCAGTCAGTGCGAGTGATGCGAGTTTCAAGCTTAACTGCGGACAAGGTAGAATACTGAGATGCAATACATTGGTCGTGGCCACAGGTGCGCTTTCTATTCCAACATTAGGAGGGAGTAGTCTGGGATACGATATTGCACTTCAATTCGGACACCGACTGATCAGCAGAAGAGCAGGGTTGGTTCCCTTCACTTTCACTGACCAGTTAAAACCGCTATGTGAGAACCTTAGCGGTATCGCATTGAATATTGAGGTCTCTTGTCGAGACCAATATTTCCGGGAAAATATGTTATTTACCCATAGAGGTATGAGCGGGCCTGCTATGTTGCAAATATCTAATTACTGGCAGCTTGGGGAAGTACTACATATCAACTTATTACCCGACATCAATGCCTATGATTTGTTGAAGCATGGTAAGCAACTGGGCAAACAGAAGCTCAGTTCCTTTTTGACACAATCATTACCCAAAGCACTTGTCCTGGAGCTTCAAACTAATTGGTGGCCAGATTATCACGATACGTTGATGGCAGAGATACCCGATGTTTTGTTAAAGCGTGTTGCTGATAACTTAAATAATTGGGAGGTAAAACCTTCGGGTACAGAAGGTTATCGAACTGCGGAGGTGACACTAGGAGGCGTTGATACTTATGATCTTAGCTCTAAAACAATGGAGTCAAAATTGCAGAGAGGATTGTATTTTATAGGAGAGGTCTTGGATGTCAGCGGGCACCTTGGAGGATATAATTTTCAATGGGCCTGGTCTTCAGGCTTTAGTGCGGGTGTTGCACTGTGATTAGAGTAACTGAGATAAAGTTACCGTTGATTCATAAAGATGAAGACTTACGAAAAGCTGTAATTCGTGCATTGGATATTGAGAATAAGGACGTTCATGATGTAACGGTTTTTAAGCGCAGTTACGATGCTAGAAAAAAGAATAAGATCTTGTTGATTTATCAGTTAGATGTTCAGCTAGATCCGAAAATTGAAGCAACTGTGTTGGCCCGATTTTCCAGTTCTAACAAGGTGAAGCTCAGCCCGAATATGACTTACAAATTTGTCGGGCATGCGAAAGCGCCACTCGAAGAACGTCCGGTCGTTATAGGCTTTGGACCTTGCGGTATTCTAGCTGCATTACTACTCGCTCAGATGGGATTACGACCTATCGTGCTTGAGCGAGGTCAGGCGGTACGGCAACGAACCAAAGATACCTGGGATTTGTGGCGAAATGGGAAGCTTAATACCGAATCGAATGTCCAATTTGGTGAAGGAGGGGCAGGTACTTTTTCTGATGGTAAGCTCCATAGTTTGGTAAGAGACAAAAATTTTTTGGGAAGAAAGGTACTCGAGGAATTTGTAAAAGCCGGTGCCCCTGAAGAAATTCTTGTCCTGAGTAAACCCCATATAGGCACTTTTAAGCTGGTTAAAATGGTTGAAAACCTGAGAGCTCAAATTATAGAGCTCGGCGGAGAAATTCGTTTTGGTGAAAAAGTAGAGTTGATTCATCGCGAGGAACTTGCCGACGGGATTTTTGGGCAGATTACAGGTCTCACACTGAACAGCGGTGAGAGAATTGGTTGTAGGCACATCGTCCTTGCGATTGGACACAGTGCAAGAGATAGCTTTCAAATGCTGCTTGAACAAGGGGTCTATATTGAAGCAAAACCCTTTTCTATTGGTTTAAGAATTGAACATCCGCAATCCGTGATTGATCAAGCCCGTTTTGGTGATTTTGCAGGGCACGAACTTCTAGGGGCTGCGGATTACAAATTGGTACACCACTGTAAAAATGGCCGCAGTGTGTATAGCTTTTGTATGTGTCCCGGTGGAACGGTGGTTGCAGCTGCATCAGAGGAAGGTGGTCTCGTCACTAACGGAATGTCTCAGTATTCGAGAAACGAGCGTAATGCTAATTCAGCGATTGTTTGTAGCGTCACACCTGAAAAAGATTACCCAGATCATGTTTTAGCCGGAATTGACCTCCAAAAAGAACTTGAAATTTTAGCGTATAAACTAGGCGGTGAAAATTTTAATGCACCAGCTCAGCTACTAGGAGATTTTTTATCTGGTGTTTCTTCAAAGGAATTGGGTAGCGTTAAGCCTTCCTATAAACCCGGTATTAATCTAGGGAATCTTGAGTCCTTACTTCCAAACTTTGCCATTAGTGCCATTAGAGAAGCAATTCCTGAATTTGCAAAAAAAATAAACGGATTCGATATGCATGATGCGATTCTCACGGGGGTCGAAACGCGAACATCTTCTCCAATTTGTATCAAACGAGACAAGCGCTTTCAGAGTCAAAATACATATGGATTGTATCCGGCGGGTGAAGGTGCGGGATATGCTGGCGGCATTTTGTCCGCTGCGATAGACGGGATCAAAGTCGCCGAAGCCGTCGCTATTGATATGTTGTCGAAGAGATGAGTGAACTAGTCTCTGTCAAAAAATGGCTTGATTCGTTTGTCATTGATCTAAATCTTTGTCCTTTCGCAAAAAGCGTAAAGGAGAATATCCGTTACACATTATCCGAAGCCACAAGTGAAGAAGCGTTACTCATCGAATTACAGCATGAACTGTTGCTACTAGATTCGAGCTCAAACATTGAGACAATTTTATTAGTTCATCCGAAAGTGCTTCAGGATTTTGGTGATTACAATCAGTTTCTTGATATTACGGATGGCTTATTGGCGTCATTGGATTTTGATGAGAAATTTCAGATAGCCAGTTTTCATCCAGAGTATCAATTTTATGAGACCTTAGCATCTGACGTTTCTAATTATACGAATCGCTCTCCCTTTCCCATGCTCCACATTCTACGGGAATCTAGTATGACCCTCGCAATTGAAAATCATCCAGATGTGGCAAATGTCCCTGATCGTAATATTGCATTACTTGAGGCATGGGGGCTGGATAAAGTGAGACGACTAAGGCAATCATGTTTCGATGCATAGCAACTGAGAATTTAATATGGCGATGAAAGATCTGCTCTTTACATACTTTGATGAGAATGAAATGCAAGAAAGGGCTGCGGCATTTTATCTAGAGATGCGACGCCGAAGAACAGTTAGAGATTTCTCGTCCCGCTCGATTCCTGAAGGCATAATCAAAGATTGTATCATGACTGCCGGAAGTGCTGTGAGTGGTGCCAATATGCAACCTTGGCACTTTGTGGTCGTAGAAACACCTGAGGTAAAGCGTAAGATTAGAATAGCTGCTGAGAAAGAAGAGAAGGCATTCTATGAAGGAAAAGCACCAAAGGAATGGCTTGCAGCCCTAGCTCATTTAGGGACTGATGCTGAAAAACCATTTTTAGAAAAGGCGCCGGCGCTCATTGCGATATTCCAACAGAGATTCGGCGTCTTAGATGATGGAACTAAGGTAAAACATTACTACGCGACTGAATCTGTAGGGATTGCAACTGGCCTGCTGATTGCAGCCTTACACCATGCCGGATTGGCTAGTTTGACCCATACGCCAAGTCCAATGGGCTTTTTGAATGAGATTTTGGAAAGGCCTAGATCTGAAAGGCCTTTTCTATTGTTGGTTGTAGGATATCCTGAAGAGAGCGCGAAGGTACCAGACATCGGTAAGAAATCGATGTCTGAAATAAGCTCTTTTATTTAGGCTTTATTAGATATTTTGTTGAATCCCTTTTTTGGATACTGTGCGTTTTGCCATTCGTGACATATCCAATACAATTTGACCTGCTTCTAATAAGAAAGCATCGAGCTCAGGTTGATCTTCAGGTGTAATCTCAGCGGTCTCTATCGCTTCATCCACTGTACCGGATACTGGGTTAGTTAGGCTTGCGATATTGGGCGTTTCTTCATCGTCGGTTGCGGCTGGAATGCCGGTAGCTGGGACCACAGTCACTTCTTCTGCCTTTTCAATCAACTCATCTAGGGATTTGAGTAATTCTAATCCCTGAGCACTGCGTTTCTTATTTTCTAAACCCAGCCAAAAGTTGTCTGATTCGATTTTATTATCTTTACGTTTTTGTTCATTCAAGGTGACAGATTTAATTTTCGCTCTTTCCTGGCGATAGGCAAAAGCGTTTTCGATATATTGAAAGTCAGGATCTTTCATTGCGCGTTCATTATGCATAGATTGTAAATCACTTAACAAAAGTGCAATGGAATGTTTAGTTCTATATCCAGCGGTGCGAATTTTATCCCAGGGGAGAGGTTCATCCAGCGTGCTTTCGCCAATCGTTTCTGGATCGAAATTTTTAGGAAAGTGAATGTCAGGGATAATACCTCTATGTTGAGTGCTTTCTCCGGAAATTCTATAAAACTTAGCTGCTGTGAGTTTCAATTGCCCCGCATTCAGCGGCAGTAATGTTTGAACTGTTCCCTTGCCAAATGTTTGACTTCCGATGATGACACCTCTTTCATAATCCTGAATTGCACCGGCAAAAATTTCTGACGCGGATGCACTGAGTCGATTCACCATGACGACTAAGGGGCCATCAAATACGGTTCGCTTGTCTTTATCATAGAGTATGTCGACACGATTGCTCTTGTTCCGAATTTGCACTGTCGGACCATTATCGATAAATAGACCGGTTAAGGTCTTGGCCTCTTGTAACGAGCCGCCGCCATTATTGCGTAGATCAACGACGATGCCGTCAACCCCGTCTTCCATAAGTCCAAGGAGAAGTTTTTTAACATCGCGAGTTGTACTCTTGTATTCCTTGTCGCCTTGAGAAAGTGCTTTGAAATCAATATAGAAAGTAGGGATATGGATGACACCAATTTTTCTTGTGGCGCCAAATTGTTTTACTTCAATAATTTCAGATTTGGCGGATTGTTCTTCAAGCTTCACTGTTTGACGTTTGATGAGGACAACTTCTGATCCTGCTTCCTTCTTTTTAGCTGAGATAACATCGAGCCTAACAATAGTATCTTTTTTTCCGCGGATAAGCTGAACAACTTCGTCGAGCCGCCATCCAATTACATCGACCATTTCACCTGAACTTCCCTGACCAACCGCAATGATTTTGTCGTCTGGAAATAGGTTTTTGGAGTTGTCTGCCGGACCTTTTGGTACCAGGCTTAGGACCTTAGTGTATTCGTCTTCTTTTCTGAGAACAGCACCTATGCCTTCTAGGGACAGGCTCATATTGATATTAAAGTTTTCGGAAGTACGTGGTGAAAAATACTGGGTGTGGGGGTCATAGGTTGCTGTAAAGGCGTTCATATAAAGTTGAAATACATCTTCTGTATTGGTTTGACGTGTACTTGAAAGCCGGTTTTTGTATCTTTTAACAAGAAGCTCTTGGATCTTATCGCTTTCTTTATCCGTCATACGTAAATTAAGAATGTCATTCTTAATTCGTTTGCGCCAAATATCATCCAATTCTGCCTGATTGATGGCCCAGGGGTGTTCAGATCGATCAAGGACGAGTTCTTCATCTTTGGTGAAATCAAAATCAGCAATACTAGCTTCAATTTGAGCTGTCACTTTCTCAAACCGACTGATCACGCGTTGATGATAGACATTAAAAATCTCATAGGCAGCGGAAACATCGCCCTTTTTTAAAGCGTCATCCAATGTAAAGGTGTATTGATTGAATTTTTCGATATCTGATGCCAGAAAATAACTGCGAGAGGGGTCGAGGTCACTGAGATAGCCTTCATAGATTTTTTTAGATAAGTCATCATCAAGGGTTGTGTTGACATAATGCCGGCTTGCTAAAGCATCAACAATGTTTCGTGTGGTATTGACATGATTGGCATCCGGAACAAGTTTCTCTACGCTGTTTTCTTTGACGACAACAATTGCGGATGCGTTGCTCAAATAAGTAGATGTGGTGATAATGAGGGCAAAGGCCAACAAAGGGGCTTTGATGCGCTTCAAACTGCTTTTAGTGAATCCCATACTATTTTGACTAATATTCATCATCTTGGTTATTGGATCTCGTCTTAATTAATAGAGTTAAGTTTAGAACACTTTGGGGGCTCAAGTTCCCTTGTTTATGTCTATGTCTACACCGTTCAACATATAGTTCTGTCATTTCATCGCTGAGTTTAATCGGGTCTGGGTTATTGGTGCAAGTGCCGGTATCCCCGCACTAAAAAAACGCCACCTATTCGAAAGACTTATGCCATAATGCCGCACCAATTTGGAAGATAAAGTAGTGAAAATAGGTAATATATGAAAAATAAAACGTTATTTAACAGTACGTTAGTGGCTATACTTGTCCTCGTTTCTAATATAGCATTTGCAGAGGAAACTCAAACTGTAGATCATCAAGAAATGAATTCAGCAAAGAGCAGATCTAATATTGATACAGATTTGGGTTATTTCTTCGGTTTTTCTTTTGGCAACATGCTTAAAGAAGGCGGAAACAAGACCGTCGACTTAGAGGCGCTCATGCGTGGAATGAAGGATTCATTAGCAGATAGAACACCTAGTTTAGATGAACAACAGCAACTTTCCGTGGTTGAGGCGGTTAAAGATCGTCGCTCCGAGGTACAAAGGCAGCTTGCAAGCACGCAAATAGAGAGTGGTGAAAACTTCCTCAAGACTAATCAACAAGAAGATGGGGTAATTCAAACTGCTAGTGGTTTGCAATACAAAGTTGTAGAGGAAGGCGAAGGCAGAAATCCAATAGATACAGATACTGTTGTTGTTCACTATGCTGGCCAACTGCTTAATGGCGCCGAATTTGATAGCTCAATAAAGCGTGGCGAACCTGCGGAATTTGCGCTTAATCAAGTGATTGCCGGTTGGACTGAGGGGCTTCAGTTAATGAAAGCGGGGGGCAAAACGCGTTTCTATATCCCGTCTAATCTCGCCTATGGACCCAGTGGTACAAGAGGTATCCCCCCTCATTCAGTTCTGGTATTTGATGTAGAACTGATTGAAATAAAATAGCGCTTTTAATCAGGTATTATCAAAATGCCAATAGTTTCTAGGAGTTGGGACTGTTGGCTCTCGCTAATTGAAACGCCATTCATATCGATTTGACGTATATCCAGACCTTGAAGGTTTGTTCCTCTTAAATCCGCTCCAATAATACTTAAACCAACTGCTTCAATATTGTGAAGCTCGCAATCAATCAGGCTGGCATCCTCTAGTGTGGTTCTGTTTAGTAGGGCGTGACTCAAACGACAATCGCTAAATTCACTTGCATTGAGATTTGCTCCGCTAAAATCCGCGTAGGCCAAATTACTATCCAGAAATTTCACATCGTGAAGACTAATAGTGCCGCCAATGATACTTTCATTTGAACTATGGCTCAGGTCAATTCCTTGGGCCTGGCAATGATGGAACTCAGTTCGATATATCACCGTTCTGGATAGATCACACATGCTGAGATCACAATGGTGAAATTCAGTTGCGCTTAGATCGCAGTAAGTAAAAAAGCAGCCCTGTTCGGATTCACGATGGTAAAACAGGCAGTGTGAAAAGACGGTGTCTTTAAGCTGTATGCTGTTTAATCGACAGTTTCTGAAGTGACAATTTTTGAAATGAGCATCTTCAATAGATTCAATTTTGAAATTGATATTTGAAAAATGACAGGATTCAAACCTCTGTCCTTCGATATCTGAAAGCCAATCAAAGTCGCTAAAATGTATATTGCTAAAGATTTCTTCTGGCGTATTTTCGAGGAGATTTAACCCACTTTGCGAATCTTTAATTTCTTTCATCGAATGCTGCACGTAAGTTAGAAGCCACTAATTCAATTGCGTCTTGTGCTTCTTCCAAAATGTCACTCATCGAAATGAACCCGTGAATTAAACCATCATATCGTTTGCTGTGAACCGATATGCCTGCGGATTGTAGTTTCCTTGCGTAGTCTTCGCCCTCATCCCGGAGGGGATCAAATTCAGCGGTAATCACTGTCGCAGAAGGTAGTGCTTGAAGGTTAGCCTCGTGGAGTGGTGAGTAATCAACATCTTTCTTGTCTCGTTCTCCGATATAGTGTGCCCAGAACCAGTTCATTGTGTCGCGGGTTAAAAAATAACCTTCTGCGTTATCTGAGTAAGATTCAGAATCCATCAAAGCATCAGTAACCGGGTATATTAGTATCTGATGTGCAATAGCGCCCTTATATTTTCCTTCTCTCATTTTCAGGCAAACACAAGTTGCTAAGTTGCCTCCCGCACTGTCGCCGCCCACGGCAATATCAGAAATATTGAGTTCATCAGACTGATCTATAACCCACTGGGTTACTTTAAGACAATCCTCCAGTGGCGCGGGAAAGGGATATTCTGGTGCCAAGCGATAATCTACTGCGATCACCACGCAATGCGCTTCGTTTGCGATTTTACGACAAACAGCATCATGGGTTTCTAAATCCCCAATAACCCAACCGCCACCATGAAAATATACGAGGCAGGGCAGTTTTTCTCCCAATGTAGGGATGTAAATACGAATAGGGATAGTGTCAACCAACTCATCCCTGACCTGCGCAACTGCTACCCGGGTTGCCCCGTCTTGCATACTTCGATACATGGCACGACCTTCGGTTGGGGGTAAATCCATTATTGCTGGCGCATTAGCTGCTGCCATGTCTTCAATGAGCTTTTTTAAGATAGGATTGAGAGGCATATTGAGTCCGTAGAATATTAAGTAGTATATTTGTAGAAGCCATCGAGTATTCGTTCAGAGCAGTGTAAGCTAGCTACTCTTCAAATGAAATGGCCGCAAAGTGTTATTGAAAGTGCTTAGGAATTCCCATATTCGCTTGCTATTCACGGGCAGTTTTTTTGCTGTGGCCTTCGTCGCAATGGCGATAGTTAGCTATGGCGTGGATGTTGAGGAAATTAAAGTATTTTTAATTTTCTCGTTTATGTTCGTGGCGGGGATCATGATTGTCGGTTTTCTCTTTTCCTTTCTTCTCAGAGTGTATCGAAAACTTTTTCCTCCCGGAGTCGGGGGTGGTCTCTTGGAAAAGATTGAAAAAAACCAGTTGAATAATATTGATGAAGAATTTGCTAAAGACCAAAAAGACTAATTTAATGGTCTGAGGAATCGATCTAATCGAGGAAAGTAGTAGGCCTCATAATCCACAGAAAATGCAACGGTATGCGCTCTGCCGGTAATTCTTTCTCTTGCTACTAAGCCAATTCGACGTGAATCCCGGCTATTGTCCCTATTGTCACCTAACATCATGTACATGTCTTCGGGAATTTCAATCGGTCCAAAACTATTAAAATCATTAGGAGGGGAAGGGCGTAACATGACGGAATATTCGATATTCTGGTATTTCTCACTGAAAAAAGCGTGTGTATTTCGCTGATGGTAATCCAACTGATTAACAATATCGATGTTTAGTCTACTGTAAGTTGCAGGTTCCTCGTTGATATAAAGTTGATTGTTTCTCATCTTCACGACATCACCTGGTACACCGATAACCCGTTTTATGAGTAATTTTTCGTCGGCAGGTGAGTAGAAAGTAACAATTTCTCCCCTTGTGGGATCTCCCCATTCTGCAAGACGCCAGGTTGTAAACGGTACTTTCAGATCATAAGCCAACTTATTAACAACGACGCGGTCTCCTTCGAGGATAGTCGGTTTCATTGAACCTGTAGGGACCTGATTCCAATCGGCTATCGCAGAGCGAAATAGAATCATCACTGTCAATATGATGAATAGTGTTCGCCATTCAAACCAGAAGCTTCGAAACGACATGAGCAGGTTTTGGCTTGACTTGCTACCGTCAATATCAGGCTGAGTATCCTTATTGTTCATATTTTGTACGGTACATGAAATCCTACCGTAGATGAATAAATATTTACGGTCAGATTTGTAAACTGATGAAATATTTAGACTAGAAGCGTAGACTGTACAAAGGCCAAAGGTACCTGTATCTTACTCGAAAGGCTGCTGATAACTCTTTGATAAACAATTAGAAAAAAGGCTGGGCTATGCTCAAAATCCAATTCAAGGATGGACGTTCTGAACCGGTATTGCTGGGTGCTCCCGGTAAGACTATTGGACGTGGTGCGATCAACGATATTGTCATCGATGAAAATGGTGTGAGCGGATTCCACGCTGACCTAAAAGTCGAAGGCGAATTGGTCACAATATCTGACGTCAACACAAAAACTGGAACTCAAGTTAATGGTGACCTGCTTTCTGGTCCAACAACGCTCAGGGCTGGGGATACGATTAAGATACAGGGTGTTGAGCTTGAAGTTGTAGAAGAAGAAAGTGGTCAAGGCGCAAAAACATTGGTTCTGTCTGGCACGGTTCTGCTTGGCATGATACCCGATGGCTGGTCTTTGATTGCAAATTCCGGTCCAGAGAAAGGTCAGCAAATACCCATTAATGAGAGAACTGAAATCGGGCGCGCACTTGAATGTGATATTTCTATTCTTGAACCCGCACTGTCACGAAAGCATGCTGAAATTGAACCCAAAGATGGTAAATTGATCATCAGAGATCTAGGCTCAGCGAATGGTACTTTTGTCAACGGCGAGAAAATTGACGAGATGATCTTAAAAAATAAGGATGTGCTTCAGTTTAATAAAATAAGTTTTATCGTAAAAGCACCCTAGAAATTTCCCCGTTTACTGGTCTTTGATTTTCGCATCGGACTCCCTCGATGCGTGACCAAATATTCCCTTCGACATAAGAGAGCTTTCTTCCGCCACTCTCATTTTGTAGATTTTACTACGGATGGCGTGAAGCATTTTGTCATTGGCTGAGGCGTTTACCGCATATTCAATCAGATGGCAAGCGAGGCGAAAGTCACCGGTTTCAGCAATTTCCATTGCTCTTTGAGCCAGCTTTAAGCTACCACCTGCAAGGCTCGCAATCTCTGATGCAAGGCTGGATTCTCTTGCTGGCTTTAAATTAGCTGGGTTTCCGTCGTACCAACCTCCATATAAACGCCAAATATTGTTCACAACAAATTCTGGTTCATCATATAAGGGGCGTAGATAGGGCAAATCAAGAAGACGGCTCTCAACTTTCACAGTATGAATGATGTCATTTTTTCTGGCCCCCGCATTCATCATACTTAAGGTGTCTTTCACAAGCGTTTCTAATACCAGGGCGCAATTATTCAAAACTGTTGTAATTTGCTGACAACCCCTTATAGGCAGGCCGTGGGCTGGCAAGAAGTATTCAGGTTTCTTCGCTGCCATCTCCCGCATGGCAGCCGCCCACTCCAGGGGGAAGCGTTGTACTTTTTGTGGGTTTCCAGCGTTTGGAAAATTCCAAATAAAGAAGTCTCCAGCACATATTGCTTTATATTGAGGGACCCAAATCCAAGTATGATCGTCAGTTTCACCTTTGGCATAATTCAGTTCAAAATCTAAATCACCTTTTTGGAAGTTAAGATAAGTTTGATAAGTTGTGGTAGGCGCGCCTGCGTCATTGGGTAAGAAGGAACCCTCCATGTTGGTGCCAAATTGACGATGATTAATGACTTGGTTGTATCCGTTTGTTAGATCATAACGAGAGAAGCGTTGAGCCACATTCTCATGACCGTAGATTTCGATCTTGGGTGTTTTATCTTCTGCTGCCGATGCTATAAAGGCGCCACTTCCGCCGACGTGATCGACGTGGCCGTGGGTATAAATCAGTGAGTTAAACCTATCCTCCGGTCTCCAATGGCGAATGGCATCGACGACTCGCTGCCCGCCTAGAATACTACTGGTGTCTACTATCACGAGACCGTCATCAGTCGAAAAATTAACGGAGTTGGAGAAAGCTTCAACAAAAGAAAGCCCATCATCAAGCTCAGAAAGCTCATGGTTAATCCGACCAAAAGGCTTGTTGTCGTGATCCTGTGAACTTAGTATCTTGTCCGTAAGTGCGAATAGGTCGGTCATTTGTTTATCTAGCCTTTTATTTAACTAGTTTTACTATCTAACCAATAGCGTCTTCAAATCAGTGTCAGGGTCCGCAAGCGCTTTTATGTCCACGGGCTTGCCATAAAGTTGTTTGCAAATCATAAATTCCCGTGGGCTATTGACGGCATCGACTGCGACAACCTTACCATCTTTCAGGTAGAAGATAGCAAACTGGTTCGCAGCCATATCACCTCTAATGACCTGGGTTTCGCCATCTGAGGAGAAGCCCACCATTTGTAATTTGAGTTCATATTGATCTGACCAGAACCAGGGAATTGAAGCATATATCCTGTCTCCTCCAAGCATATTAGTAGTGGCAACCCGTGCCTGCTCCATTGCATTAGGTACTGATTCTAATCTCAAACGGCGACCTAGAAGTGAGTTAGGGTGGTTTGCGCAATCTCCTATAGCATAAATGTCCGAATTAGAGGTTTGGCAATGATCATCAACTGTAATGCCATTGTCACAATCGAGGCCGGCTTCTGTTGCAAGTTCAATATTGGGAATGATGCCTATACCGACGAGGACGAGGTCGGCCTCTATTTTGGTGTCACCACAAAGTACTGTCGTAACGTTTTCGTCTCCTTCAAAACCACTCACCGTTGTAGAGGTAAGGATTTTGAGTCCGCGCTCAGTATGTAGCTTGTGATAGTACGCACTCATTTCAGGTGTGGTGACTCTTTGCAATATTCTCTCTTCCATTTCCAACACGGTTACATTCAATCCCGCGGTGACAGCGACAGACGCGACTTCAAGACCGATATAGCCACCCCCTACAATGACGACATTTTTTGCAGTTTTCATGGAAAGTTGGATGTCATCTACGTCAGCGATGGTACGTAAATAGTGGATGCCCTTAAGCTCACTGCCAGAAATATTGAGTATTCTGGGGCGACTTCCAGTGGCGATCATCAATTTTTCATAAGCAATATTGTCGCCAGAACTTGTTGTGACTGACTTATTTTCTGTATCTATTTTTTCAACGCGAGTATTGAGTCGGAGATCAATGTTTTTATCGCCGTAAAATTTTTCGGCTCGGACATAAACACGTTCAAGGGGCATTGTGCCGGACAAATACTGTTTTGAAAGCGGAGGACGTTGGTACGGAGGAAATGCCTCGTCACCTAAGATGATGAGCTCTCCTTCATATCCTTCCTGGCGAAAACTTGCAGCAGCTTGACCTGCTCCTTGTCCAGCTCCGATTATCACTATTGCCATAAAATCCTCATTAGTTTGAATTGTTGATTGAGGGATATTCTACAGAAGCCGCATGAATACGGGTACTATAAAGCTGATGAAAATTTTGATTCTGTCTCCCTATGATGCCCCCAGCCACCAATATTGGTGGAAGGGTCTGGTAAATCAATTTTCTGAACATAAATGTACTGTGATTTCTTTACCAGCTCGATACTTTAGCTGGCGTTTTCGGGGGAACAGTTTGACTTTGTCTCAGGACTTAAGGCTTCAAGATTCTTACGATCTCATTATTGCGACTTCTATGACGGATCTGTCTGCATTACGGGGCTTGTGCCCTAGGATAATTTCGACCCCAACCATTTTCTATTTTCATGAAAACCAATTTGCTTATCCTGATCTTGGCAACAAACATCACCTAGTAGAACGACAAATTACCAGTATTTATGCTGCCCTTGCGGCGGATGCCCTTGTGTTTAACTCAAGATTCAATCAGGAGTCTTTCCTTTCAGGGGTTGCCGCTTTACTGAGGAAATTACCAGATGGTATTCCCCCTGGCATTACTGAGAAACTGCTTGATAAGAGTCAGATTATTTCTGTTGCCCTCGAACCCATGTCAGATCCAAAAGAAGATAACTCTGTGAAGAAAGGTGAATGCTTCAATATTGTCTGGAATCACCGTTGGGAGCATGACAAGGGTTGTGATGAACTTGCAACCTTCGTGTCCTTGTTATTGGAAAGTGATATCGATTTTACTTTTCATTTGATTGGTCAGAAATTCAGAAAAGTGCCTGAAGGCATAAAGGAGTCACTTAGTCTGCTTAAAGAAAATAATCGACTGGGTCATTCAGGTTTTATTGAAGACAAGCAGCAATATCATCGCTTGTTAAGAGATAGCCACCTGGTTCTCTCAACAGCACGACATGAATTTCAAGGGCTCGCAGTTCTAGAAGCAATACAAGCGGGTTGTATGCCTGTTGTGCCAGATGCCCTAGCTTATCAAGAATTTGTCCCTAAAGAGAATCGATATCAAAATTTGGGACAAGCCCTAGCATTGGTTGAAAAGTGCTTTCATGCCAACTTGTCTGCCAACAAGATAACAACGGCGACCCTACCAATAGGCGTTGATCAAAAGGTTGTGTTCGAAGCCTGGGGTGTCCTATTGGCTGACTTGTCTTTATAATTCTTATCAGACAACAAACTTTATAAGTGAATCATGCCGAAATTCTACAAATTTGAATATGCCATCCTCAACGAGAAAAAAGAAATTGTTGATTCCTCTGATGGTGGTGAACCTTTAAGTTTTGTCGAAGGTGATGGGACGATGATTGGGGGATTAGAAAATGCCCTATTGGGGCGAGCCGTTGGTGATGAATTTTCAGTTTTCCTTGAACCAGCTGAAGCCTACGGACTTCATCACCGCCGTTTAATCAAAACCTTGTCTAAGGATATGATTCATACCGATGCTGAGGAAATTAAAGTAGGGATGGTGTTTCAAGTCGGGTCGGGAAAAGAATCAGAGGTTGTGAAAGTTATCGCTGTCGAAGATGACGGTATTGTTGTTGATGGAAATCATCCTCTTGCAGGAATTAGTTTTCATTTTGATATCCATGTAATTGAAGTTAGAGAAGTTTCCGAATAATTGTCTATACTATTTTAAAGAGATTTCTTTTAAAGCGCTTTCCTTTGAAGGACTTTTATAGATTGGTTTTTCAGATGGATAGCTTAACGATGATATACAACCCCCCTAAAAAATGTCGCAAATGTGAAGTGACACGCTTGATTCTGTCGATGACAATGCTGTCAATCGTGACAGTTTTTTTTGGCCTGGATCTCTACGCTCGTTTCTAGGGGCCTGTTATGCCGCAACAATGACTCTAATGGCATCCATTCGAATACCAGCCTTGCTAATTGCCTGAGTCAACGCCGCCTTATCTCGCTTTAAGCTGTCAATTTCTTCTGGTCGAATACTCTTATTGAATAGACTCAATGATTCCAAACGTTGAATTTCTCGTTCAAGCGTTTTAGACATAAAGGATTGAGAGATTTCTTTTTGCTGCTCAAGTTCCAAGGCAGCAACTTCACGCGCTTTACCAATCATCTGCTTGATGCCCTCTAATTGGCTATCCAATATTTTGACCAGTGTGTCTGTCGGTACTTTGATTTTTTCGGTGCTGAGATTTTGGTGCTCAAATATTAGCGCTTTGTCTTCAAGGTTTGGTGTAATAACCGATCGAATTGTATTGGGAGGCATGTACCGATCTGCATTCAGTTTTGTAGGCGCGACGCAATCGACGATGTGAAGTACTTCAACAATAAGGGAGCCTGCTTTCAAGTTGGGGTGCTTGACCGCAATCATTGTACTGTTGCCCGTGACATCAGTGACTGCAGCATCCATTGCTTGCAGAACGATAGGGCTTTCCCAGGTCAGGAAGCCGACATCTTCTACTGACAATGCGATATTCCTCTTATAGGTGACTCGAATACCGTCTTCAGGCAATTCCGGATATCGATAGTGATCTAGTGTTTCGAGACTGATTGACTCGTTTCTGATCATACTTTCTGTGGGTTTGATGGTCAGTATTTGATTACCCGTATATTCAGATTCCAGACCAAAGAGGTCGAATGATTGCTCCATGTAATATTCGAGAGTATTGCCGCTTTCAGTCACAACGATATCTTCAACAACACGTTCAGAAATTTCCCTACGGTGTGAATTGAGTTCCAGTAAGCGGTCTCGACCCATTGATAAATTTTCGAGCCGATGCTCATTCTCTTTTTTTGCCTTTGCAATAAATTGATCGATTTGCTGGGTGTTTCTATGATCTAGCCCTAACAGCTCCGCTTCATAATGATCGAAAATATTCTGCGCCACTGGATTGGGTTTGTTCAATACGCAGAGCCCTTCCTCGTAGAAGCGGTAGAGAGATTCGCTAAGGTGTTTTTTGAAATAGGGTATGTGTATGCTGACATCTCGTCGTTGTCCTATTCTATCTAAGCGGCCAATCCGTTGTTCCAGAAGATCTGCGCTCAAGGGTAGGTCAAAAAGTATCAGGTCACTTGCAAATTGAAAATTTCGGCCTTCACTGCCAATTTCTGAACAGATCATGAGCTGAGCACCTTGTTCAGTTTCGGAAAAGTAATTGGCGGATTTATCTCTCGCGACAAGATCCATACCTTCGTGAAACAGTGTTGTGCGATTTGTAATACGTTCACTTAAGTTTTGTTCCAGTTGTATTGCCGTTGTCTGGCGCGCGCAAATTAAGAGAAATTTATCCTTAGGCCTGGATTGAAGCTGATCAATCAGCCAAGGAATTCTTGGGTCAAGGGATGTCCAATTGGTGACCTCTGCCTCGGGAGAAATTGTCAAACCTTCATAGGCTGTGGGTAAGGGTAGTGGCGCGGGAAAGGACAAACGCTGAGGGAATCCCTCGATTGAAGATCGCACGTTTCTAAATAGAACGCGTCCAGTACCGTGTCGATCCAGTAGTGCAGAAATCAATTCGTCATCCTCATCACTTTCGAGCTGAATCAGGGACTGAATGCTTTGTCTTGCAAGATCTTTTTCGATATCAGAGCCATGAAGTAAATTCATTGCCGCATCTGCAACTTTTTCAAACTGTTCTTCTTCCTGAACGAACTTGTCATAGTCATAAAAGCGAGAAGGATCTAACAATTTTAGTCTGGCGAAATGCCCTGTTTGGCCCAATTGCTCGGGGGTCGCTGTCAGTAGTAATAAGCCCTCCGTAACATGGGAAATGAGTTCTACAACTTTATATTCGTTGCTGACTTCAGTTTGAGACCAGTAAAGATGATGTGCCTCATCGACAACCACCAAATCCCAGTCAGCCTCTAAAACTTGTTCCAATCGATTAGTGTTGTTGGTGAATAGTTCAAGAGAACAGAGCATCAATTGTTGTGCTTCAAACGGGTTGAATGCGTCAAATTCTTCCTCTATGCCAAATTCTTCCTCTAGGGGATCTGAGGTTCTATTGTCCGCACAAATTTGTTGGCAACGCCCTTCATCGAGTACAGTAAAATGTAGGTTAAAACGTCGAATCATTTCAACAAACCATTGAAGGGTCAGAGCGGGCGGTACAATAACCAAGACACGAGCCGCTCTGCCAGTCTGCAATTGTTGATGGATGATGAGACCCGCTTCAATGGTTTTACCTAACCCAACTTCATCCGCGAGTAATACCCTTGGTGCAAACCGGCTCGCGACTTCGTTTGCAATATAGAGCTGGTGAGGTATGAGGGATACTCGGGGTCCATAGAGTCCCCGATTTTCAGATGAGGCAAGTTGAGACAGGTGCCTCCATGTATCGTAGCGTAAGTTATACCAATTATTGTCATCAAACTGGTGTGTGAAGAGTCTGTCTTCGGGTTTGCTGAACCGGACATTCGGATCTAGTTCAGTTTCCGAAATTTCGATTCCTTTGGACTCCTCAGTGTAGAAAATGAGGCCGTTAACTTCATCTACATCAGATACGACAATTTTTCCCTGGGTGAGGGTTGCAATTTCGTCACCCGGTTTGAATCTGACTCTTGTTAGAGGTGCCTGCTTGCTCGCGTAGGTTCTGGTTTCGTCCGAAATGTCAAAATAGATGGAGATTGTACGAAATTCGATTTGAATGACGCGACCCATCGCAAGTTCTGGTTCGGCGTGGCTAATCCATTTCTGTCCAATCTTAAAGTCAGTCATCCAATCAGTTTTCCGTTAATGTTGTATTACTATTTATTAGTTGCGCCATTTAGTTGCACTATTAGCTAGTTTAGTTAGTTGCACAATTATAGTTGTTGTTTTTCACAGAAATACTGGTTCTGCAAGGTGTCTCTTTGTTAAGGTAGCGGCCGACCAAAGCTAGAGAGAATAAGTTATGAACACACAAACAAAGATTGAACTAGAAGCTGCTGCGTTCAGACGTCTGGTTCAACATCTGGATGATAACAAAGACGTACAAAATATCGATTTGATGATACTTGCGGGCTTTTGCAGAAACTGTTTGAGTAAGTGGTACAGAACGGCCGCAGAGGATAAAGGAATCACCCTTGATTATGAAGAGGCAAGGGAGATTATTTATGGCATGCCCTATGCCGAATGGAAAGATAAGTACCAGACAAAAGCGAGTCCTGAACAAATCGCTGCATTTGAGGCAAAGGAAAAAATATAAAACGTGGCTATTATTACTCTAAAAGATGTTGTTGTGTCATTCGGCAATGATGTCGTACTGAATAAAGCAGAACTTGTTGTTGAGAAAGGCGATCGTCTTTGTCTGACAGGTCGAAATGGCAGCGGTAAAAGTACCTTATTAAAGGTGATTAACAAAGAACTCAATGTTGATGATGGTCAGGTTTGGACTCAAAATAATCTGGTATTTTCCTCTCTTGAGCAAACGCTTCCCAAGGGAGATGATACCTCCGTGTTTCAATCCGTTGCTAGCACCTTTAAAGGTGTGGGAGAGATCTTGGCAAAATATCATGATCTAGTGCTTAACCTTCAGACTGATAAAGACATTGATCAATTAGCAAAATTGCAGCAAGAAATCGAGAATGTAGATGCCTGGGCGATTAATCATCGAATTGAAGCCATCCTAGATCGAATGGGGCTAGAACCCGATAAGTTGCTTGCTGAGCTTTCAGGTGGATGGTTAAAGCGGGTTGCCATTGCAAGGTCTCTTGTTTCAGCACCTGACGTTTGGCTGTTGGATGAACCTACCAATCATCTGGATATACCCACTATTCAATGGCTAGAAGATCAATTGCTGGCCTTTGAGGGCACAATCATATTTATCACTCATGATCGCAAACTTATGCAATCTGTTGCGACAGCCATCGTCGATATTGATCGAGGAAACGTTACTCGTTGGGATTGTGAATATCTTGAATTTATTGAGCGTCGCGATCACCAGCGAGAAGTTGAAGAAATACAGAATAAGAAATTTGATGACAAATTACGTAAGGAAGAAGTCTGGATTCGTCAAGGGATCAAGGCGAGGAGAACTAGAAATGAAGGTCGCGTTAGAACCCTTGAAAAACTCAGAGATGAGCGGTCACAGCGTAAGGTAACGAAGGACTTGAAGATGGCAGTGGACAGGGGATCTGTATCTGGCAAGTTAGTGAAAGAACTGATTGGCGTGACTAAATCCTATGACAACGATGTATTAATCAATAATCTAGATTTGATCATTCAGCGAGAAGATCGAATCGGTTTAATTGGCCCAAATGGTGTTGGTAAAACAACCTTGTTGAAGATCTTGCTAGAAAACTTACCCGTAGATAGTGGAGAAGTTAAATCGGGCACCAAGTTGGAGGTCGCATATTTCGACCAGGCAAGGAGTCAGCTCAATCCTGAAATGAGTGTTAAGGATTATATTTCTGAGGGTCGGGAATACATCACCATTGGTGATCGTGAATTGCATGTCGTTAGTTATCTTACCAATTTCATGTTCTCAGGCGATCAGGCGCGGGCGCCGATCAGAACCCTTTCTGGGGGTGAGCAAAATCGTCTTTTGTTGGCTAGGCTATTCTCGCAGCCTGCCAATTTGTTAGTGCTAGATGAGCCGACAAATGATTTGGATGTTGAAACCCTTGAGCTACTTGAAGAATTGCTGATGGAATTCAAAGGGACGGTCATCATCGTATCCCACGATCGCTCTTTCATGGACAATGTAGTATCCAGCCTTTTAATCTTTGAGGGCGGCGGAGTTGTGACAGAAAGTGTCGGCGGATACTCAGACTGGGTGGCCCGGGGCGGAAAGTTCTCGACCGCTAGAATTTCTCACTCAGAAAGAGATAAGAACGCGAATTTGCCTGAACAAACAAGCTCTTTATCTGAGCTCTCTCATGATGAACGAAAGAAACATAAGGCTGAACGTCAGAAGCTTGAAAAAGAATTGAATAAGCTGCCTGGGCTTGTAGAAGCCTCCGAAACTCGACTGAAAGAGCTGCAAGCAACGATGTCAAAAAGTGATTTCTATCAAAAATCAGAAACATTCCAGTCACAGGCTTATGAAAAAGTGCGCCATATAGAAGAGAGTATCGAGGCCAACATGACACGTTGGGAAGAAGTTGAAATGCTTTTAGAGAAAGTTAAGCAGGATTAATAAGCTCTTTATCCAATAGCACCGTTTACCAATATCTTATATTCCCCTCCGGCATTAGTTTTGTGATGCATCTCTTGTGGCAAGTGTTTAGTCTAGCCTTGTGATGAATACTTAAGGTTATATGATGATTGATGTTTACTACTGGCCAACACCCAATGGCTGGAAAATTACTATCATGCTCGAAGAGTGTGGCTTGCCTTACAACTTAATTCCTGTCGACATTGGAGCTGGCGATCAGTTTAAAGCTGAATTTCTCAGACTGAGTCCCAATAATAGAATGCCCGCGATTGTTGACCATGATCCTTTGGGAGGTGGCGACCCTATTACTCTATTTGAATCAGGTGCGATTCTTGAATACCTTGCAGAGAAAACAGGTCAATATTTACCGACCAAAACAGCAGAGAAATACAAGGTGCTGCAATGGCTTCATTGGCAAATGGCGAACCTAGGTCCCATGATGGGTAACGCTAACCACTTTAAGAATTATGCTAAGAACATTAGCGACGACCCCAAACAGTTAGAATATGGTGTAAAGCGATTTATAGGAGAAGTAGATCGTTTAGCTGGGGTGATGGATGCTCAGCTTTCTGCTAATACTTATATTGCAGGGGATGAATACAGTATTGCGGATATGATTATTTGGTCATGGGCATTTTTTATGAGTCGATTACTAGAAGACAATACATGGGAAACCTACCCAAACCTGAAACGCTGGGTTGATCTGGTTGGCTCTAGACCTAAAGTGGTTATAGGTCAAAAAGCAGGAGCCGATTTTGGCAATAAAGAGCTGACTGAGGAAGAAGAGAAATCTCGTCGGGAGATTTTATTTAATCAAACAAATGAAAAGGTTAGAAGAGCCCGAGAAGAGGCTGCGGTTTCTAGTCAGGCTTAAGTATTAAGCAGCCAGAGGTTGCAGAACTGGACTTATTTGATCAGCTATGGGTTTATGCTTATAGCTGACTAATGTCCATGCATCAGGTTGTGCAAGCAGGGCGCGGGCCAGTTCATTATTACTTGAGTGGCCAGATTTGTATCCTTCAAATGCACCTATAATGGATTTGCCCAGTAAATAGAGATCCCCTACTGCATCCAGCAATTTGTGCTTTACAAATTCATCTTCGTAACGAAGACCGTTCTTATTTAAAATATTGTAGTCGTCAATACCCACAGCATTTTCAAGACTTGATCCTAAACATTTGTTCATAGACTGTGCCTGATCCAAGTCGCGAGCTAAGCCAAAAGTTCTTGCGCGACTAACTTCACTTTCGAATGAGGCTTTGGTGAAATCTATTTCTGCAAATTTCGGATAGCGATTGTAAACGTGGTGATCATAGACAAATGTGTAAGAAGCCTTGAACCCTTCGAATGGCAGCAAGCTAGCACGTGCATCGCCGGTGCAGATTTCTATCGCTTTCTTAATTTTTATAAATTGCTTGGGTGCATTTTGTAAGGCAATGCCTGACTGCTTAATTAAGTAAATAAAGGGTGCTGCGCTACCATCCATAATAGGAATTTCTTCGCTAGATACCTCGATATAAAGGTTATCTATACCGGCAGACCAAAGTGCTGACATAAGGTGTTCGACACAAGAAACTGTGATGCCGTTTTCTGAAAGACTGGTGGCAAGCATTGTACTGCTAACATTATTCACATCCGCAAGGATTTGAGGTCGATGTGTGAGATCGCTGCGAATGAAGACAATACCCGTATTTTGCGGGGCTGGATTAAGTGTTAGCTGAACTTTATCCCCAGTATGAACACCGATTCCGATGGTTGATACAGGCGTTCTTATTGTTTGTTGTTGTAGCATTTACTGGCTCTTTTCCTAATTTTTAGTTCAGAAATTGATCAAGTTGTCACTGAACGGCAGGCACTATACTCTAAATTCAAATGAATATGAAGAGAAAGTGAAGAAAGTGTGAATATTGCAGGAAGGGAACTTAGGGCCTATTCGGGGTATATTTCATTTTTCTTCATTTTATTCTCACATATCAAGAGATAGGTATTTATGAGTACAAGGGAAGAGGGTAAAAACCTTCGTAAACAGCGAATTGTAAGGGCGGCAAGATTGTTAATGCAGGATTCGGGTGAGCCTGGATTTTCGATGAGAGCCCTTGCTCGGGAGGCCAAGGTCAGCATCGCAACCCCCTATAATCTTTTCGGATCTAAGGAGCAGATTCTCTTTTCTGTGCTTGAAGATGATCTGGAGCAATACAATCGAGCACTAACGAGTCATCACAGTGATGAATTGGATGTTTTCTTTAACGCTGTGACGATAACGACACAGTTATATACCTCAGAGAGCCGCTTCTATAGGACGATACTCAATGCGGTGTATATGGAAGGTTCAGACAAGTTCTTGGCGAGTTATCGTGGACCTCGTCACGTTATGTGGAAAAACATGGTAAAAAATGCTATATCCGCCGGATTTTTGTTGCCGGAAACGGAACCCGATGCATTCGCGATAAATTTAAGACACGGTTTCTTGGCTGCGATATTACAGTGGTCTAAAGGGGATTTATCAATAAAAGAGATGGAAGCACGTGCTCAGTATAGTTTTGCACTCTCACTGGCAGCGATGGCGACGCCTTTGGCTAGGGACAGATTGCAACTGAAAATTCACACGGTTCAGCAAAATTTACAGAACATCTGGCAATCTTCTTTAAAAGAAGCACTTGCAGCCGGTCCACTTGACGCTTTCGTAGCAGAGCTAGCCGCCGATCAAATTGCACAAATACCCCAATTCTAAAGTGAATTGGCTGTCGAACCTGTTGGAACTTAATTAATGCAGAAAGTACTCATCGTTGGCGGAGGCATCTGTGGGATGTGTGCTGCCTTGGCCTTATCCAGAAAAAACATGCAAGTCACTGTTCTTGAAAGAGATGGTCCTCCACCTGAAGGGGACGCAGATGCCGCCTTTTTTGATTGGAATCGTAGAGGGGCTGCTCAATTTAGGCACCCCCATGCCTTTCTCGGTCTTATGTGCAATATCTTGCAAGATAATTATCCTGATTTGGTTGAAGCATTTTGGGCTGCAGGCGCGCGGAAGGTGACATTTGATCAAATGTTGCCGCTGGCACTTAAAGAGCAATATATTCCTGTCGAAGAAGATAAGAAATTGTGGTTATTGATGTGTCGGCGAGCCACGATTGAAACTGTGTTAAGACGCTATGTAGGAGCACAGAAGAATATTGAAATTAGAAACGATGTTATTGTGAATGGGGTCATTCTCGGCAATGCCGAACAAGAAGGCGCTTATCCTACAGTAAAGGGTATCTCCATTAGGCTGTCTAAAGGAGAAAGCGATGTGTCTATCATAGAAGCCGATATTGTAATTGATGCGTCAGGACGTACTAGTCAATTTCAAGCATGGTTGGCTAAAGAGGGTGTGGAGATTAAAGAAGAAAAAGAAGCCGCAGAGATTGTTTATTATACGCGTCATTATCAATTGCTCCCAGGTGTTGAAGAACCCTCACGGCATCGAGAGGAAAGGTCAGCTGGGGACTTAGGATATTTGAAGTTCGGTGTCTTCCCTGGAGATGGGGGGAATTTTGCTGTCATCATCTGTTTGCCCGATGGTGAATCTAAGTTGCGTCAGGCCGTCAAAAACGCTGAACAATTTGATGAGATCGTGTCATTGATACCGGGTGTATTGCCCTGGGTATCAAAAGATAAGTCCAGAGCAACAACGCCGCCATTTGGGTTTTCGGATATTCATGCTGTATGGAAGCACTTTGTTAGTGACGGAAAACCGCAAGTTCTTAATTTCTTTGCTGTTGGAGACGCAGCTGTCAGAACAAACCCGCTTTATGGAAGAGGATGTAGTATTAGCGCTTTACATGCTCACATTCTTGCCGATGTACTTGAGGAAATTAAAGATCCAATTGAAAGAGCGCTAATTTATGAAGCGCGAACAGAGGAAAAAATAAGACCGATTTATAAAGCGAGTTTGAATGAAGATCGTCAGGGCATACAAAGAGCCAAAGCGATTGTTGAAGGTAGAATATTTGATAAGGCTAATACGTTTAAGAAGTGGTTGCGCTTGGCTATAGGAGACGCAGTGGGGGCGGCGGCCAGAGAACAGATTCATGTTTTACGCGGTGCTATGAGAACCTTTAATCTGCTTGAAAAACCAGGTGACTTTTTGTCCGAGTGGCCCATTCGCTTAACCTTGATGCGATACATGCTGAAAGGTCGTGAGCAAAATGCCAAAGCACGGTACCAACCAGGCCCCTCTCGCAGTGAAATGATCGAATTGGTTGACAAAAATCGAGATAAATAAGTCGTGAAAAACTCACTTAACGTTATCATTGAGTCTCATAAACCTCTGTATAATCCGCTATTCGGTAATTGAGTGTATGTATACACAATGTAAAATACTGATTCTGACAATGGGTGGAACGATAGATAAAGTCTACTTTGACGCTGCGAGCGACTACGAAGTAGGGGAGTCTGTTTTGTCAGAATTACTTGCCCACGCCCATGTCAAAAGCACATTTGAAATACAATCTGTCATGCGAAAGGATAGCCTTGAAATGACGGCCGAGGATAGACAAGCACTTTATCGGATTGTTTGTGATACTGAGTATGAAAAAATCATCGTTACCCATGGTACTGATACCATGACCTTAAGCGCTGCAGCATTATCTGCAGTCGAAAATAAAACCATCGTTATTACAGGGGCATTGGCCCCGGCAAGATTTGCGTCCTCTGATGCGACTTTTAACGTCGGTATGGCATTTGCTGCTGTACAGAGTTTGGCATCGGGTGTGTACATCGTTATGAATGGTCAAGTTTTTAAGGGAGACGAGGTTAAAAAGGACCGAGTCAATAACCAATTTGTGCAAATTGATACCCCTGAGTTAAAGTACTAAATGTTAGATCCTGTAAGTTACGCGATAAATTTGTCCGCCAATATTATCCTCTTAAATTTCGAGAGTGAGTTTAACCTACCTGATCTAGATAGATTGTCGCCTGAAATAATGAGTGACAAGGAGTTCGTTACTCATCTCAATCGCATATATGACTACAGCCAATGTGACAAAATAACTTTAACGACGACTCAGATAATGGCGTTTGTTGTAAGCTCACGTCATTTGTCCATAGATCGAGATATTAAAATAGCATTCATTGCAAAGGATCGGGAGGATGCAGGTTTGTTAAGAATTCTTGCGGCTAGTGTCACGGGTATTGTTATTAAAGTATTCTTTTCTCAAAGTGAAGCGCGTCAATGGCAAGAGATCTCAAGGACACCGGATAATTTAACAAACGTTGAACATCACGTAATTCGATTTCAAGGAAAGATTGGTTTAGAAGAAATAATGGCGGCTCAGTTAGATTTAGTAGAAGCTGGTTCCGATGAGATTCCGCTACTTTGGGATCTTAGGCAAGCAACAATCTCGGAGTCTATAGATTCAGTTTGTGATATGGCTGTTTATATCGCGGCTAATCATGAGCGGGACCGAGATGGGGTTAAAAGTGCGGTGTTGGTTGATTCTCATATCAATGAACTGCTCTATCGAAAGATGACGACGGTGGATAATTGGCCGGATAGAGACTCCAAATTATTTCGATCTTATCGAGAGGCTATAGCCTGGTTAGCTGCTTAATCAAAGTTTATCAATCTCGTTCCTTAGGCTGTGTTGGTCATCTGTGACGACGCGCTCGAGTACTTCAATCCGTTCTACTAATTGATCAATCTTTCTTGCGGTTTCGTCATCCATTGCCGTTGGCGAATTCTTTTTTGCCTTGATGGCATTATTAATGATCCCCGCAATCAGACTGCAGACAACGATAATTGCCACCATTTCAAATACATGCATCTATCTCATTTCCTTTTGTGCTGAATCACATTGTAGCTTGCGTAACCTGATTTAAGAAGCGTCTGGTAAAACAAGTCTATAATCCGAGAAACCGCAGTTAGAGCGCCCCTTTATACGCGGACTTTAATATCTCCTCATATTGAGAAGGGGTAAATAGAATCGGGTTTGTTGAGGCGGATGGATCTTCAAATGCCATTGCGGCGATCCTGCTGTATTGGATATCGTGATCAATGATCTGGTCCAATGTGTGTGGAATGTTGAGTTCCTTACGAAGTTCAAGAACCCAGCTAAGAAACCCATCAAAGCCATTGTCTATACCCAAATATTTTGTCAGTCTTGATATGGATGAACTGATTGCTCTTTGATTCGCTTTGAGTACATAGGGCATCAAAATCGCATTCAACATACCGTGGTGAGCATCAAAAACAGAGCCAAGAGGATGGGCTAGCGCATGCATCGCGCCAAGGCCTCTTTGAAAAGCAGTCGCTCCCATCATCGAGGCCACAAGCATTTGCGTCCTTGCCTCAATATTTGATCCATCTGCGACCACGATGGGTAAATAGGCTTTAACGAGCCGAATTCCTTCGATAGCAATACCCTCTGCCATAGGATGATATGTAGGCGCGCAAAATGCTTCTAAGGAGTGAGACAACGCATCCATGCCGGTGGCAGCACTTAAAGTTGCCGGTAAACCTAAAGTTAATTCAGGATCGAGAATAACGCACTCTGGCATCATCAAGGGATGGAAGATAATGGTCTTACGTTGTTGATTCTCATTGATGATAACGGCGGCTCTCCCTACTTCTGATCCTGTTCCAGCTGTTGTTGGAATAGCGATTGTAGGTACTATTTTTGTGTTGTCAGCTCTCGTCCAGTTATCTCCGATGTCTTCGAGTTCAAATAGATCGCAGTCCTGATTGGCAACAAGTGCAATCGCTTTTCCTGCGTCTAAAGCACTACCGCCGCCAATAGCGATAACGGCATCGTGATGACCGGATTTAAAAGCATCGATGCCTAAATTAATATTACTGCCAGTAGGATTTGGTTTTATCTGAGTGAAAATTTCTATGTCTAAACCTTCATCTCTGCATTGCGCCAATAAATCACTTACAAATGAAAACTTGGCCAGGTCTTTATCGGTAACGAGGAGGGGGGCGATGATTTTTCTTTGTTTGCAAATAGAAGCTAATTCTTGAATTCTTCCAGCACCAACAAGAACCTGAGTAGGATAATTCCAATTTGAAAACATATTGAGTACATGTCCTATTACGTAGTAGGCGAGGTATGCAAAGTAGGGAGAGTACAGAGAGTACAGAGAGTACGGAAGGATTATTTTTTGGGTAAGTGCTCGATCTAACTATTTTGACAAAATGTCTGGAACCAACTGCTATATCAGCCGCGAACCGTGTAATCCCGATATTCTCATGCTGTTGCTGACAAGGTTATCCACTTTGGTCTCATCAAGATCCGTTGTAATTTTTAAATAGGCTTCTTTTCTATTGAGATCAATAATTTCATTGTGCACTTCCGCATCGTTAAGCACGTAGGCAAGTTGTTGGGGAAAGCCTTCGAGTAAAGCCTTTACCGCATCTCTAGAGTTCTGTGTTAACCAGTACTTTGCGGATTTTTCTTCATACACTCTGTATCGATATATCATATTGTCCTTTGTTTAGACTGCCATTTTTGCTTTGATGGCTTCATGGGATTGGTAATCTACTAATTCAAAATCATCCATGCAGAAGTCGTCGATTGTGTGTTGATTTCTGTCCTTTATTTGTACGTTTGGCAATGATTTTGGTTCACGACTTAATTGTTCTTTGCATTGAGGAATGGCATCCATATAAATATGGGCGTCACCTATGGAGTGAATAAATTCCCAGGCCTCGAGCTTTGTAATTTTAGCAATCACCAACAGGAGTAATGAATAGCTGGCAATATTGAGCGGAACCCCTAAGAACATATCCGCAGAGCGTTGATACATTTGCATAGAAAGTTTGCCTTCAGCAACATAAAATTGAAAAAACGCATGGCAGGGCGGTAGTGCTACGTCTTTGAGCCCAAGCTCACCGGGATTCCAAGCATTCACTATAATTCGACGAGAATTCGGATTGTGTTTTATTAGATCGATGGCTTCTTGAAGTTGGTCAACTTCTTGCCCATCGGTCGTACGCCAATGCCGCCATTGCTGACCATATATTCGCCCCATATCGCCATCGTTGGTATCGAGCTCCAGCCTTGTTAAGTAATCTTGATAGTTTAAATCCCAGAGTTTATTGTATTTGTAAATATCTTTGAGATCCTTGATATTACCAGAACCAGATATAAACCAAAGTAATTCTGAGACCATGGATTTCCACGCGAGCTTTTTCGTTGTTACAGCGGGAAAGCCTTTTCTTAAGTCATAACGCGCATTTAATCCAAATACTGAGAGTGTTCCTACACCGGTTCTGTCAGTTCTCTGGATGCCAAAATCTAATATTTGTTGTAATTGCTCAAGATAGTTTTGCATGGCAGAAAGACCTCAATACTAACCGCATTTTGATTCGCCACAAGCAAGACAAGTCATGCAACCATCCATCAGCACGTTTGCTTGCGTATTACATTTTTTGCAGAGTTGAGCGCCAGGTGGATAGCCTGATGCATCGTCTGTATTAGCAGCATCAGTAGTCAGGTTTTTATTAGTTTTTGTGTTTCCTTCTAATGCGGTTCTTTTTTCTGCAATCAAGGCTTTATGCGCATCGCTAAGTTCTTCCTGTTTGATCAGGCCACATTTTTCCATGTGAGTTCCAAGTACTTCTCCAATTTCTGCGACAAGAGAGGGCATAAAGCGTCCCCCTTTTTTGAAATAACCGCCCTGAGGATCAAACACTTCTTTTAATTCTTCGACCATAAAAGTCGCGTCACCACCTTTGCGAAAAACAGCACTGATGACTCTTGTCAATGCCAATACCCATTGGAAATGTTCCATGTTCTTTGAGTTAATAAAAATTTAAAAGGGGTATTCCTGCTCATGTTCTGTTTCACCATTTAATACAATATTATTAACAGTGATATACAGCGCATGTTCACTTAGAGGTGTTTTAATTTTGTAGGTGTAACCTCTAAGTTCTTCGGGCCGTTCAATTTCTTCATGCATGAATTCCTGCTTATTGACAGGTGCTTTGGTATTTACGTCGTTTTTAACGATGTTGTAGCCAACGATTTTACTATTTATTTTAGTTGCCATGATATTTCCAATATTTCTTTCAGCTGTTTGTACTTACCTTATTCGGACTGACATTAGATCGCCCCTTAGCGACAACCGCTTAGAACTTGCCGTAGTAACCCTCTTTAAGTGCATCGTACAGATTAGCTGCACTGTGCATTTCACCATCGTATTCTATTTCTTCATTTCCTTTGACCTGAACAGTTGAGCCGTCTTCTAACTTAAATTCATACATCGTTTTCTCTAGATCTGAATCTTTCACAAGCACACCCTGAAATACTGCTGGGTTAAAACGGAATGTTGTACATCCTTTTAGTCCCTGGTTATATGCATGAAGGTAGATATCTTTAAACTCTTCGAAGGGGTAGTCTGTCGGAACATTGGCTGTTTTGGATATCGATGAGTCTATCCAAATTTGAGCTGCGGCTTGAATATCAACATGGTTGATAGGGCTGATATCATCGGCTGTTTTGAAATAATCCGGTAATTGTGCTTGTGGATCCTCACTATAGGGTGCCGCCATCGGATTGATGAGCGCGCGATAGGCAAGTAACTCAAAAGAATAAACATCCACTTTTTCCTTTGTTTTCTTTCCTTCCCTGATGACGTTTCGAGAGTAGTGATGGGCAAAACTGGGTTCAATACCATTACTGGCATTGTTAGCAAGAGATAAAGAAATTGTGCCGGTAGGTGCAATAGAGCTGTGATGAGTGTATCGGCAACCAATCTCAGCCATTTCTTTTATTAGTTCAGGGTTAACGGCCGCCACTTTTTGCATATATCGGCTATAACGCGAATGCAGTACTTTTCCTGCCAGTACATCTCCAATTTTTATACCGTCTTCTGCCATTTCCGGGCGCAATCTCAACATTTCGCCAGTCACGGTGAATTCCTCATTCATGATAGGGGCAGGACCCTTCTCTTTAGCGAGTTCAACACCTGCCTTCCAACCTGCTATGGCTAATTCCCTTGTGACTTTTTCTGTAAAGGCAATGGATTCTTTGTCACCATAACAATGACCCAACATGGTAATGCTCGAACCCAGCCCCAGATAGCCCATTCCATGTCGACGCTTGCGTAATATTTCTTTCCGTTGTTGTTCTAGGGGTAAACCGTTGATTTCAACGACGTTATCCAACATGCGGCAGAATACGCCTGTAACTTCTTCAAATTCTTGCCAGTCGAAACTTGCATCAGTTGTAAAGGGGTCTTTTACAAAACGACATAGGTTGATAGAACCTAACAAACAGCTACCGTAAGGTGGCAGTGGTTGCTCACCACAGGGATTGGTGGCTCTAATATCTTCGCAATACCAGTTGTTGTTCATTTCATTCACTTTATCGATAAGAATGAAACCCGGTTCAGCAAAATCATAGGTGGAGGTCATGATCATGTCCCAAAGATGTTTAGCCTTAATCGTCTTTGTGATTCTGCATGCGACGAGACCATTATCGTTAGAAACATAACGATCTTTTACAGGAAACTCTCTCCACATGACTTGCGTTGGGTCTTTTAGGTCGATGCTATCGTCATCAACTTCTTCCTGTGTCATGGGGAAACTCAATGGCCAATCATCTTCATTTTTAACGGCTTCCATAAACTCCTGTGTAATGAGAAGAGAAAGGTTAAATTGACGTAGGCGACCATTTTCCCGTTTAGCTCGGATGAATTCCATGACATCAGGATGGCCTATCTCAAAGGTCGCCATTTGTGCGCCTCGGCGTCCACCTGCTGATGAAACCGTAAAGCAAGTCTTGTCATAAATGTCCATAAAGGAAAGTGGACCAGAGGTATAAGCTCCGGCACCAGAGACATAAGCGCCCTTAGGTCTTAATGTTGAAAATTCGTATCCAATTCCACAGCCTGCTTTCAAGGTCAAGCCAGCTTCGACATTTTTATTGAGGATATCTTCCATAGAATCTTGAATGATGCCGGATACAGTACAGTTAATTGTTGAGGTGGCCGGCTTGTGAGCTTGAGCTCCGGCATTTGAGGTTATTCGACCTGCTGGTATCACGCCTTTTCGTAGTGCCCATAGGAACTTATCATTCCATTTTTCTTGTTGATCTTTTGATTCGACGCTTGATAATGCTTTAGCGACTCGCTTGTAAGTGTCATCGATGTTGTGATCAATTGCTTCTCCCTGTTTTGATTTAAGGCGATATTTTGTGTCCCAAATATCGAGAGAAGTTGATTGAAATTCTATATCTGCGAGGTTCTTGCTAATTGTTTTGAGCGCTGGCTTGTTTGATTTCATTGAGAATCCTTGATTTGCCACCCTTGATTTGCCCATCAAGGGTTACCGTAGAAATTATTATTCTTATCATTGCCTTATCGTGAGCAAAGCTGAGTACAAATCAAGCTTTTGCGCCCAAAACTGTGACGTAAACTATCTGGTAAATCCTCGGTGAATTAGGCTAAGCTACAGCCAATGAGGGACTTAGTGATAGTGCTCGCTAGGGTTGCAATGTCTATATATAGTGCCTGATAGCCTCTAAAAACACAATATGTGGGTGATGTAAAATATTGATAGATAAATGATATTTGATGGAAAATATCTTAATGGCCTTCGTTTTATCTAAATGTGTTGTATCGTTTTTAAATCCTAAATTTAAGAAAACCACGAGATAATCAGGCTTAAAGCTACCCTTGATATGCGTTATTTTGTTGGTCTTCGATTTTCATTGGAACAATTTATGCGATAAAAATATTTATTCAGCCAAAGAGAAAAACTTGAGCGCACCTTCTTAGTTGTAATTTTCTACTGCAATAAGGTTCACCTGCCCCTTTCGACTTCAAGACTTGAAATTATTGACTGTGGAAGGCATTGTGATCTCATTTAATGGTATTGCGAGGTATATTCATCATGCATCCAGCTGTGATTGCAGAAAAGAGTCCAAATAAGCCAGCCTACATAATGGCGGAAACCGGCCAGATAGTGACGTTTCAAGAACTTAATGACAAATCTAATCAGGGTGCGCAGTTATTTAGAAAATTGGGATTGAAGCGTGGTGACCATATCGCGATTCTTTTGGAGAATCATCTTAACTTTATTCCAATTTGTCTTGCAGCCCAAAGATCAGGATTGCATTACACCGCCATCAGCTATCGCCTTTTGGAAGCAGAAGTTGAGTACATCGTTAAAGACTGTCAGGCACGGGTTTTTATCACCTCCAAAGATCGAGCCTTAGTGGTAGAAAAACTCCGTGGTAAGACCCCGCTGATTGAACATCAGTATATGAACGATGGGTGTATCGAAGGATTCGAGAGCTGGGAAGATGCAGTCGATGCGATGCCCACAGATATGATTGAGGATGAAAGTACGGGCTCAATGATGTTGTATTCCTCGGGTACGACGGGACGACCAAAGGGCGTACTGAAACCGTTACCAGAAGGTGTATATGGTGCGGATGATGGCAGTCCAAACATGTTGGCACTGCTCTACGGTGTTGCAGAAGATTCTATCTATTTGTCCCCTGCGCCGCTTTATCATGCAGCACCTTTGACCTTCACTATGGGATTTTTAATGGATGGCGCAACCTGCATTATTATGTCCCATTTTGAACCAGAAGCAGCGCTACAAGCTATTGAAAAATATGAGGTCACTCACAGCCAGTGGGTACCCACTATGTTCATCAGAATGTTGAAATTAGATGAGGAGACACGACTTAAATATAAGGTTTCGAGTCTACAGTGTGCGATTCATGCCGCTGCGCCTTGCCCCATCAAGATTAAAGAAGAGATGATTGATTGGTGGGGCCCCATCATCAATGAATATTATGCCGGTTCTGAAGGAAATGGATTTGTTGCCATCAATTCTGAACAATGGTTAGCGCATAAGGGCTCGGTAGGCCAGTGCCTGACAGCTGTCTTGCACATCGTAAATGATGAGGGGGTCGAAGTCGCCCAAGGTGAAATCGGTACAATCTACTTCGAAGGTGGAGGGCAATTCGAATACTACAATGATGCGGGTAAAACTAATGAGTCTAGATCCAGTGAGGGATGGAGCACATTGGGTGATGTTGGCTATTTGGATGCAGATGGATTTCTGTATTTGACTGACAGAAAGAGCTATATGATTATTTCAGGTGGCGTCAACATATATCCTCAGGAAGCTGAGAATATTATTGTCAGTCACCCTAAAGTAATGGACGTTGCCGTTTTTGGTATCCCTAACGAAGACTTTGGCGAAGAAGTCAAAGCGGTTGTTCAGCCGATGGATTTTGCAGATGCAAGCCCCGAACTTGCAGAAGATATTATTGCGTATTGTCGTCAGCATATCGCTGCCATAAAATGCCCACGTTCTGTAGATTTTGAGAAAGAGTTACCGAGGCATCCAACTGGAAAATTATATAAGCGATTGCTAAAAGATCGATACTGGGAAACCACTAAAATTTGAGGCCTCTAGCGATATAAGCCCGCTAGCGATATAGCCCCCTAGCGTAGATTAGCCGCTTGGGGGGTATTTTCAAATTGGGACAGTATCTTTTGATAGAGGTTCTGTTTTCCTGTCATGACAGTTTCCATATAGTGAATTGTCTCGTCCAGACTTTCATCAAAGCTCATTCTGTCGAGTAGATCCAACCCAAACTCAGGAAACATTTTGAGCTCATCGACCAGACGCGCCCGTGTGAACAAATACTCAATGATCATTTTGAGGAGAACGTTATCGTTAACAGGGTCGTTAACAGGGTCGTTAACAGGGTCGTTAACAGGATCGGTATCTGAGTCGGTGCCCCCTATGGCTTCAATAAGATTCGCAATGCGTTCAAGCGTCGTTACAAGCTCTTTCCGTTTTGCATGAAGAAGATCGTGGCTCAGAGTTGCTTTATTATTCATCAATGCTTTTAGGGCTTGTTGAATAATCTCAACATAAGCATCCTGTACTAATTGTAATGTATCGATCGTTTCTTCAAAATCCTTTTGATCATGAAGCCTTTCATTCGGTTTAAAGAGCTCTTCAACTTGATCTAAAACAAGATTAATTTCGGTACGCATGGCCTTAGTATGATTCACTCTGCAGTAAATTGGCAGGGTTAAATTGATCACTAAGGGGACGTGCATCTTGTCGCCAATCCTTGTGGCGGCTCATATAGAGCGGAAATCGATCTATATCAACACCAAAGTCAAACAAAGCAGCACTTAAAGATTTCGCCGCGTTTCGGAGTTCCTCTTGACCTATCGGGTCTCCAGGTCGCACGAGAATGACCCGATTCCCTGTGTTCGGCATTTTGAAATTAAGGAAATCTCCAAAAACCTTTTGATAGGTAGCAGATTCATGATCATAGAGTCTGCTGGTTGAAAAAGTGTTTGCCACTAACACGCCTTTATTTGTAAGAAGCCGTTTTGTTTCGCTCAAGAACTCAAGGGTCATTAAATGCTCAGGGATATACTCCCCAGTAAAGGCATCCAGAATAATTAAATCGTAGTGCTGTTTCTTTACACCGGCGCGCTTTACAAAAACTCTGGCATCAGATATGTAGACTCGAACGTTCTCCGTTTCTGAAAAATTAAAATAGGTTTTGGCAACACGTAGAACCGCACTATCAATTTCCACGATATCCATGATTGAGTTTGGATAGAGTGTTGAGAGGGTATTGGGAATGGATCCGCCACCCAGACCTATAATCAGAATCTTTTTTGGGTTTTGATTCAAGAGTAAGCCGCCTAAGGACATTCGAGTGTATGAAAAAACGAGTCTTCCAGGCTTTTTTAAGTCCATGCAGGTTTGATTTCTGTCTTCGCGTTTTACGGAAAAGAGCAAACAGCGCTCATCCCCCTTGTCTCTGACAACTATATTTTGGTAGTGGGATTTTTCTTTGTGAATGTCTTTCCCAAAACTGAAGTCTGAGCTTAAAACACTTGATAAGCAGATAATCAATAGGTAGATAAATGATCTCATTAACAATTAATCTGTCTCCTCTGATACCAAATAGTAATCCCCTAGAAACGCCGCAATGCAAGATAGAACCAAGAAGCAGATCATCGTGATTAATATTTCATTGATATCAAACCATAAAATAAAATAGAACGAAGTTGCAAGTGTACCTAGTGCGCTGCCGATGGTTGATACAAAAAAGAGCCCCCCAGCGATGGCACCACTTTCCTTGGCATCAGTAACTAATAAGCGCACAGAGTAGGGGGCGATCAAACCCAAGGTGATCGAAGGCAGAGTAAACAAAAAGACACTGGCGACGAGAGAACCGTATCGAGGGTCTTCAATCCTTAGAAAAACCGCATCCATCATTTGATCACCCATAAACACGATGGGGAGCAGGGTGACGGCAGCGCCGAGATAGAACAAGCCATATTGCTTCAAATTTGGATTTGTTAAGGAAAGTCTTCCCCCCAATAAATAACCTATCGCCAGAGACGCCATAAATATTGTGATGATGCTTCCCCATACATAAATGCTGCTACCGAAATAGGGGGCGAGGATGCGGCCGCCTAGTAGCTCGACAGACATAATGATGAAACCGCTGGAAAAGGCGAGAATCAACACCAGTGCATTGAATATTTTGGGTTTTGTGATGTGATCAAGGCTGTTTGAGGTCATAGGATGATATTACTCGTTAATAGTGCATTATACATATGCATGGGCGCAGTATGTTAGTCGAGGTGTAAGTGTGTAAGAATGCGCTCTGTATTTTTTTGCAAGACAAGTTTTTGAAATCCCTACGACGCCTAATTCCTTTTCTGTTCCCGTACCGCTTCCAAGTGATGGCTGGATTCTCGACTTTTTTTGTAGCGAGATTTTTTGAGATCAGTACGATTTGGGCGGTGGCAAAAGGTATTGATGTCATTGGGCAACGGCTAAAAGGGCTCGAGCCAGAGTACAGTCTTGCACAGATATCTTTTGCGATTGTTGCATCTGTCGTATTTCGAATGTTATTTGTCATCCATGCACGACGGGCGGTCAGGCGTGTTGCCATAGCGGTCTCTTATGATCTTCGCCAGCGTTTATATACCTCCGTTCAGCAACAAGGACATGATTTTTTTGCCCGTTTAGGGGTTGGGGATATTATGACTCGGGCTATTCAAGACATTTCTCTGATACAACGTTTATGCGCTTTTGGTGCCTTTATGTTTGTAATAATGGTGTATGCGCCATTTTTCGCGGTGATTGGGATGTTAAGCAAGTCAATCACGATGACATTACTTATCTTACCTACCATGCCGTTGATCTTTCTCTACGCAAAACATATTGCCCGCTTTCTGTCTATTTCATCCCTAGCTGTACAGGAGCGACTCTCGGAGTTGGCATCTCATGTTCAAGAAAACCTATCAGGTATTCGTACTGTTCAGGCTCAAGCTCAGGAAGCAAATGAAATAAAGCGATTTTGGCTTACCAACGATGCCTATGGTTCAGCTTTCTATGAACAAGCAAAAATTAATTCACTCATGATGGCTTGGATGCCTTTCTTTGCTTCTTGTGCCCAGTTACTCATTATTATTTATGGTGGGACATTGGTGTTAGAAAATAAAATGTCTGTCGGGGATCTTATATTCTTTTTGGCTTGCCTTGGCATGTTATTGCAGCCCATTAGGATGGCGGGCATGTTTGTTACAATTGTCCAGCGCGCCGCGGTTGCGACGGATAGGCTGTATGAAATTTATGATGCTAAGCCAGAAATTCAGGAAACACCGAGCAATCAAACCCCTACTGTGATCAAGGGTGAATTTGAAATCAGAAATCTGAACTTTGTTTATCCTAGAACGGATGTAAATACCCTCAAAGATATCAGTCTGCATATTAAAGCAGGTGAATCCATTGGTATTGTGGGCCGAGTAGGCTCAGGAAAATCAACCTTATTGAAACAATTCACAAGAATGCTCAACACGCCAAAAGGCACACTTTTTGTTGACGGACATGATGTCTGTGATTACCCGCTTTCTCAGTTGCGATCTCAAATTGCTCAGGTACTTCAGGATCCCTTTTTATTTGGCGAGCCTTTGAAGAACAATATTAGTTATGACGATCCAGAACGTGAACTTGAGTTAATATGGGATTCTGCTGACGCTGCTGCGCTTAAAGAAACCATCGAAAATTTTCCCCATCAAATGCAAACCCTTGTCGGAGAAAGAGGCGTAACTCTTTCAGGTGGTCAAAAACAAAGAGCCACTTTGGCAAGGGGACTAATACGCAATGCCCCGGTACTTATTCTTGATGACTGTTTTAGCAGTGTAGACACAGAAACAGAAGAGCATATTTTAAGTCGATTGAAAGCCATACGAGGGGGTAAGACGACCATATTGGTATCACATCGGGTATCTACTCTCCGCCACAGCGATAGGATTATCGTGTTGGAAGAAGGTCGAATTGTGGAGGAGGGCTCCCATGAAGCACTCATTCGATTAGATGGTAATTACGCAGCATTAGAACGTGCACAAACACAGGGAGCGGGTAATGAATAAGCCTGTTCGTGATCATGCCATGTTCGATGCAGAATTGTCTGGAGCTGTTCTCAACCTCCAACTCCTCAATCGCATACTGTTTTGGATACGCCCTTACAGATTAAGGTTATTTGCGAGTGCAATACTCATTTTGGCAACTAGCTTCCTGACAGTCATCATGGAAATCATTATCAGCCGAGTGTTGGTTGATTACATCATTATCGGAGAAGCCAATAGCAACATGCCTGATTTGGGCATGATTAAACTGACGCAATGGTTGGAATTGCAAACAGGATTGCCGCCGCTTTACGCCGCCGGTGCTATATTTTTTGTGCTTATGAGTGCGATCGGTGTACTGGGTCACTACCATCGTTTAACCCTTATTAGTGCGATTGTTGAAGGATTGAGAGATCTTCGCCAGGATCTATTTGCTCATCTTGAAACACGTCCCAGCTCATTTTATGACAAGGTTCCTGTCGGGCGAATTATGACTCGAGTGACCAATGATGTTGAAGCTTTGTATGAGATGCTGCGCGGTATCGGTAGCCTCGTTGGTGAGTTTGTACCGTTTTTTATCGCGCTCATTATTATGTTTTCAACCAGTGTGAAATTGACCTTGCTGCTTTTGTTTTTTGTTCCCTTCGTCGGTATTGCGACTTACTTTTTTCGTCAGGCTTCGCGAGAGGTGTTTAGGTTGGTCAGAAATTCTGTTTCAGAATTGAATCAGAATTTACAGGAAAATCTCTCTGGCATGCAGGTAGTTCAACTTAGTGAGAGAGAAGCGCACAATTTAGATGTTTATACGAAAATCAACAAAACTAACCGACGGTTTGAGTACCAGTCGATCAACCTATCAACATTCTATGGCGCCTTCACAGACAGCCTTGCCTCAGTAGGCTTGGGCATTATTATCTATTATGGAGGAGGGGAAGTCGTTCAGGATGAAATGAGTTTGGGTGGTGTCATTTTATTTACACGCTTTATGAATATGCTGTTTACACCCGTCGTCATGCTGGGTGAGCAGCTCAATGTCTTGTTTAGAGCGATGGCAAGTGGCGAAAGAATATTCCAGGCCCTTGATTGGGATGAGCAAATTCATGAGCCAGAGAATCCATATAAATTTTCAAAAAGGATTCAAGGGAAAATTGAATTTAGGCATGTTAATTTTGGATACTCTAAAGAGGTTCCTATTCTGAAAGATGTTTCAGTTACAATAGAGCCAGGGAAAAAGCTGGCTATTGTAGGGCCTACAGGTTCTGGCAAGAGCACAATGATCAGACTGTTAGGGCGATTCTATGATTTTGATCGAGATATGATATTCATAGATGATATCGATCTTAATGACTTGCATAGTCATGATGTCCGAAAGCGCGTTGGTGTCGTACTACAAGATTTTCATATTTTTTCAGGTACAATTTTGGATAATATTATCTTAGGTAATCCAGATATTAGCCGTGAGATGGCGATTGCTGCGGCGAAAACCGTAAATGCTCATGAGTTTATCGAAAAGTTACCCGCTAAATATGATTCGCCCTTAGTAGAGCGAGGGGCGAATTTAAGCCAGGGTCAGCGTCAACTTCTGGCATTTGCTCGGGTCTTGGCTGCAGACCCAGAAATTTTGATTCTTGATGAAGCGACAGCCAGTATTGATACTGAAACCGAAATGCTCATACAGAGTGGACTTCGTGAGTTGATGAAAGGAAGAACGTCAATATTAATTGCTCATAGACTGCAAACAATACAAGAAGCAGATAAAGTGCTTGTGTTGCATCATGGCACAGTAAAGGAATACGGCACCCATGCAGAATTGCTTGCAATGAAGGGTATCTACCACACGCTGCATGAATTGCAGTTTCAGGACGTGTCATTTGATGATGAAGATAATCCCATCTTGAAAGAAAATACAGAAGACAATGGGATTTAGAATCAGGCTAATAAGGCTGAAAATGACACGATGAGTAGACCATTATTTGAGTAGGCAGCAATATGAGTATTAGAGCTTCTCTAATCAGTTTTATACTGAGACGAACACTAAAGAAACAATTCGACACCATCGATGATGTCATCGCTTTTCGACAAAAAATGGATGAAGCCGGGGATTTGGGTGGTGCAACGCCCAGTAACGTCAGTATCGTTCCGCAGTTGATCAACAACATTCCCTGTGAATGGGTAACAACGGAAGGTACTGACCAGAACAGAGTTGTTATGTATTTGCACGGCGGCGGTTATGTATTTGGCAGTCCAGCGAGTCATCGAGGTCTAGCTTGGCGTTTAGCTGAAAACACAGGTGCCAGAGTGCTAATGGTAGATTATCGTCTTGCACCTGAAGATCCATTTCCTTCTGCTCTTGAAGATGCAACACAGTGCTATCGTTGGTTACTTGAAGAAGGGTTTGAATCGAAGTCAATCGCCATTGGTGGCGATTCTGCCGGTGGAGGATTGGCCCTTGCGTGCCTCGTCAATATGAAAAACTTAGGGTTGAGCTTACCGGCTTGCGGAATCTTATTGTCACCCTGGCTTGATTTAAGTGCCAGTGGCGAGAGCGTAGAAAAAAATGCAGATAAAGATGCTATGTTGACGCCAAAGGCGCTCAATATTATGGCTGGGCATTATTTGGGAGGACTCGATAGAACCGCACCTTTGGCATCGCCATTGTTTGCTGATCTCTCTGGATTGCCACCCCTGCTTATACATGTTGGATCTGGAGAAATTCTACTCTCTGACCCTGAAGCATGCGTGAAAAAAATCGAAGATTCTAAAGGTGAGGTCAGTTTAAAGATTTGGCCAAATATGCCTCATGTGTTTCAGGTTTTGGCTTCACGCATTCCTGAAGGGAAGGTTGCTATCAAAGAGTTGTCAGCCTTTGTAACAGCACACATGGCCTAACGTAGAATGATGGATTTATTCCCAATTGCAAAAGAATTAGTGTTAGTGGGCGGTGGGCACAGCCACGTCATAACATTAAAAATGTTGGCGATGAATCCGATTCCTGGATTAAAAGTAACACTGATTAGCCCGGATATACTGACGCCATATTCAGGGATGCTACCCGGTGTTGTGGCGGGACACTATCAAGCCGAAGATATTCATATTGATCTTATTCCTTTGTGCCGATTTGCTAATGTCAGGTTTATTCAAAGCCGCGTTCATGACATTGATGCTTTGAATCAATTGGTGAGTTGCGAAAACTGGCCCGATATTCAATATGATGTACTATCTATTGATGTCGGTATCACGCCTTCATTGGAATCTGTTCCCGGCGCTACTGAGCATGTGTTGCCGGTTAAACCAATTGGCCAATTTTTACAGCAATGGGATCGATATTTATCCAGAGTTAAGGACACCGATATTATCGGTGTGGTGGGTGCTGGAGCCGGTGGAGTTGAACTCGCGTTAGCCGTAAATCATCGCGTACAACAGTTATACTCAAGCTCAAGCTCTGCAAAAGTTCATTTATTTACCGCTGATGACCATATTCTTAAGACCTATCCGACAAATATCCAGAATAAAATTTCTGCATTAGTAAAGGATGCCGGTATTACGATTCATGTAGATTGCAGAATACAGGCAGTAAAATCGAATTTATTGATCTCGGAGTCCGGGGATCAATTCAAACTAGATGAAATATTTTGGGTAACAGCCGCAGCTTCACAATCCTGGTTGGGTGATACAACATTGCCTGTAGATGACAACGGATTTTTGCGTGTTCGGGAGACTTTACAGGTGGAGCAATACGACAACATATTTGCAGCTGGCGATGTTGCCCATGTCATCTCCCACCCCAGACCAAAGGCAGGTGTTTATGCAGTTCGTCAGGGACCTATCCTGTATAAGAACATCAAACGGCTTTTGCTTGATAAAACATTGATTGCCTTTACGCCGCAAAAGACATTTTTGTCCTTATTGTCAATAGGCAGAAAATATGCCGTAGCATCAAAATATGGTCTGAGCGTGTCGGGTAAATCTGTGTGGCTGTGGAAGAACTGGATAGACACAAAATTTATGAATAGATTCACTCAACTCCCTAAGATGAAAGTTAAGAGGCAAAGTGGATTATTGTCTGAATTTAATGAACAGATGAGATGTGGCGGTTGTGGTTCAAAAGTCTCAGCGGATATTTTGAGTGAAGTGCTCAGTGAGCTAGATCTGAGTCAGGGACAATTGGACGATGCTGCTATTTTTTCAGTACCGACCGGAAAATTGATGCTTCACACCGTAGATTCATTTAAATCGTTTATCGATGACCCCTTTATTTTTGCTCAGATTGCAGCTCATCATGCTTTAAGTGATATCTATGCTATGGGTGGCGAAGGGGCAACGGCACTCGTCACCATCACAGTGCCTTATGGTAAGCCTCGATTTGTTAAAGGGATACTGAAACAACTACTATTAGGTGCAAAAAAGATTTTTGATTCAGAAGGGTTAGCGCTTGTGGGCGGTCACACGAGTGAGGGGCTGGAGTTATCGATTGGCTTTGCTGTCAATGGTCTGGTATCAGAATCTGAGTTGATTCAGAAGTCCAAGCTTAAGGTGGGTGATGCTTTGGTCTTGACGAAAGCATTGGGAACTGGCGTTCTTTTTGCTGCGGATATGCAATTTAAAGCCAAGGGAGAATGGATTGCAGCGGCAATTGCTTCGATGACGTTATCGAATAAAAGAGCGGCGCAGATTATTCGTGATGCCGGTGTGGTTAGTGGCACGGATGTAACGGGATTCGGCTTAGGGGGTCACTTGACTGAAATGTTAATTTCATCGAAGAAAGGGGCGACATTGAACCTTGATTCATTGCCGATAATGAAGGGTGCAAGTTCGCTATTTCATGATCAGCATATTAAGAGCACCTTGCATGATGCCAATCAAAATGCGCTGTCTCCTATGATTGAATCCAGCCATCAAAGTTATCCTTTTTTATTCGACCCACAAACATCCGGAGGCTTGTTAGTCGGTGTTTCAGAATCCAAAAAGGATGTTTTGATAGCTCAGCTTAAAGCTGCTGGCTATCCCGCAACCGCCTGTATTGGTTATGTTGATGAAGGAACCGGGATTCGACTCTCTGCCTAAGCGTGCTGTATTTAAATAAAGTCAGTCATTTTCACCTCTCCTGACACCATGCTGTCAGGGGTACTCTGTATGATGCTATCTAAAATATTAATCAGGAGAATCCATGATTACACTCACTATATTTCCCCCTGCATTTGGACTGAGAAACGTGAGTCCTTTTTGTCTAAAAGCCGAGTTAGCCTTAAAGTTTCTAGGCTTGGAATACCAAATTGAAATACTGGATGACCCGCGTAAAGCCCCGAAGGGAAAATTGCCCTTTCTTAGAATTGATAGCACTAAAACCAATAGTAGTGAAATTATTGCAGATTCAGAATTGATTTTTGATTATCTTGATGAACTTTCTCAAGGTGGTTTATACGGTGAGCTATCAGATCATGCAGTGGCTCAGGGTAAGGCATGGACAAGATTAGCTGAAGACCACTTATATTGGATAATGGTAGCAAGTCGCTGGGTAGATGATGAATGGTTTCCCATTGTACGGGAAGACTTCTTTGGCGCACTACCGGGGCCATTAACCTACATCATTTCGTATTTCGCTCGCAAACAAATGAAACAGACTTATTTGCTTCACGGATTAGGCAAACACAGCCTCAATGACCAGAAAAAATTTGCTAGGGCCGATCTTAAGTCGATAAGTGATGCTGTTGGAAAAGACGGATTTATACTAGGTGAAAATTTAAGCTGTTTTGATTTTACGACTGCATCTCTGCTTGCAGGTATTCTGGATCAAAGAAAGGAAACCTGGTTAAACAATATTACAGACGAGTTTCCGCTATTACGGGACTATGCCGAACGAGTACAAAAAGAGGTTGGTGTCTACGCGAGGGAGATTGTTTGAACGTTAAGGTGTTTACGTTCTAGTTTTTGCAAGCCACAAAACACTTGCCCATCCGATGTGACTTGTTGATACTATTATCTGTCAATTTTTATTGGGGGATTATAGTGACATCGAGTTGGAATTTAGGGGATATTTTTGACGCGCTTGCAGAGGCTGTACCTCGTGATCGTACCGCACTAATCCATGGTGATCGCGAAGTTAGTTGGCAACAATTTACTGCCCGAAGCAACAATCTAGCACGTAATCTCTTAGATAACGGTGCAAAAATCGGCGACAAAATAGCATTTTATTTACGAAATTGTCCCGAATACACCGAGGGAATGGTGGCTGGATTCAAAGCCCGTTTGTCTCATGTAAACGTTAACTATCGCTATATCGAAAATGAACTCATTTATTTGTTAGACAATTCAGATGCAACAGTTTGCATTTTTTCTGCTGAGTTTGCGGAACAAGTATCTAAAATTCGGGATAAATTGCCTAAAGTAAAGCAATGGGTTCAGGTAGAAGATGGCACCCTTGGTTTAAAAGATGTGATTGCCTATGAGGATTTTGCTAGTAAGGGAAACGGACAAGCATTAAGTGACATGAATCGTGAACCCAGTGACCAGCTGTTTATTTACACTGGCGGAACCACCGGATTGCCCAAAGGTGTTATGTGGAGTCATGATGCGCTTTGGAATGTATTAGGAGCGGGTGGAAACCCAAGAATGGGTATACCGCCATGTGAAGATTTAACTGAACATCTTGGCCGTGTGACTAACAATCCTATGCCAACAGTTGCTTTGCCACTCCCTCCTTTAATGCATGGCACAGGTTTATTGTCAGCCTTAATGGCAATGGGTAGTGGTGGAACCTGCATCACGCTGACTTCAAGAAATTTTGAGGCGAATCTTGCGCTAGCTGAAATAGACAAGCATAAAGTGACGACAGTCTCAATTGTGGGCGATGCCTTCGCAAGACCTTTAGTGGAAGCACTGGATAACAATTATCTCGGTGATTTTTCTTCTGTTTTGGCCATAACGTCAAGTGGTGTGATGTGGACTCGTGAGGTCAAAGAAGGGCTGTTGCGTCACAATGAGAATCTCATTTTACTTGATGGATTTTCCTCCTCTGAAGCGATTGGCTTGGGATCCTCAATCATGACAAAAGATGAATCTATTGATGTCGCTAAATTTACACTTGGGCCAGCTTGTAAGGTCTTTAAAGATGATGGAACAGAAGTAATTGCGGGCTCTGGAGAAAAGGGCATGGTCGCGGTCTCAGGGTTTCTTCCTGACGGCTATTACAAGGATCAAGCAAAAACAGACAGTACCTTTAAAGTCTTTGATGGTACTCGATATTCTATTCCTGGGGATTATGTTGAAGTGCTTGCTGACGGCAGTTTAGTACTGCTGGGAAGAGGAAGTAATTGTATTAATACTGCGGGTGAAAAGGTCTTCCCGGAAGAAGTAGAAGAAGCATTAAAGCGTCACGAAAGTATTAGTGACTGCCTTGTTGTTGGTCTCGCAGATGAAAAGTGGGGTCAATCAATAACAGCAGTTGTAGAGGTGCTGGAAGGACATACAATGAGTGAAGCAGAACTCAGGCAGTTCTCAAGAGAACATTTGGCGGCCTATAAAATCCCAAAAAGAATATTAATTAAAGATGATCTAGAGCGAGCCGCAAACGGCAAAGCGAATTATAAATTGATTAAAGAGTTTGCAGAAGCTGCCTTAAGCTAGATAATTTGATAGACTGCGCAGCGGTAGAGCGTCGCTCCCGGTGGAGCGCGCGGTCTTCAAAGCCGTTGAGTTGCCGAAGAGGTGATTGGTGGGTTCGACTCCTACCTCTACCGCCAAGTCTACATGACCAAACTACATTTTGAGTAATTTGTCCATCTTAGACAGTAGTGTTTCTATTCTGGCTGGTTTAGATAAATAGCTTACCTTTATTTTCTCCGCATCCTCTTTTGAAAGGTGTTCACTGTAACCAGTACATAGAATGATAGGAATATTTGGTCTGATTTCCCGAATATTATCGATTAATTCAACACCTGTCATCTCTGGCATTGTTTGATCGGTTATAATAATTTTAAAGCGATCTGGATCTGATTTGAATAGCTGTAAGGCACTTATTGGATCGTTAGTAGTAAACGTATTATAGCCATTTTGATCTAATAGTTTTTTCATAAAATCGCCGTAATCAACTTCATCATCTATTACTAAAATTTCTACCCCCTTGCCCTGGGGTTTGATGAGGATATTGGGTTCTTCTGCTACGACAATCTCCTTATTGTTGTCCGCAGGGAAAAGAATTCTGAATGTTGTACCCACGCCTTCTTCAGAATTTACAATAATATGTCCCTGTTTGTTATGGACGATACCGTAAATAACAGAGAGTCCCATACCACTGCCTTTTCCAACGACTTTTGTCGTGAAGAAGGGTTCGAACATTCTTTCTATGATTGTTGGGTTGATCCCGGTGCCAGTATCCGAAATAGAAAGCTCAACCCAGTTACCGCTAATTATTTTGTGGCATGCACTACAGAAATTGTTTGTAATCATAGATAGCGCTAACTTTATAGATAGCGTTCCTTGACCACTCATCGCATCCCGAGCATTAATCGTAATATTCATGAGGATCTGGCTAAATTGTGTGTGTGTAAGTTGTACAGAAGGTAGGTTGGATTCTATTTGGGTATCGAAGATGATGCTAGAGGGTAGGGCAGCTGTTAAGATTTTCAAATCACTTTTAATTAGCGCGCCTAGTTCGACAGATGTAGATTCTCCTGTGTCACCTCGGCTAAAGGTGAGCATTTGATCAACAAGATTCTTAGCTCTCTCCCCTGCGTGACTGATGTTTTCAAAATACTGGAGTAGTTCGGCTCGGTCATCGCCGTCGCTGTCTTGTTGCGCTATGTTTGAGTAGCCGAGAATAATGGCCAGTAGATTGTTAAAGTCATGGGCGATTCCTCCGGTAAGATGACCTAAAGCTTCCATCTTTCTCGCTACTTGTAGTTCAGTTTGTAATCTTGCTTTGTCACCTTTAGTTTTTATTTTGTCTGTTATGTCGTAACACACTATTAGTATTCTGGAAATTTGTAAGTTCGGATTGCGAAGTGAACCGCATGAAGGTCAAGCCAGATTAGTGTTCCGTCCATTTTACGGGCTTTTATTACGATATTGACAAGGTTCCCACTAAAAACTTTATCCATTGTTTCTTGGTAGGTACTGAGGTTACCATCAACGAAATTTTCTAATGGTGTCCGGTAAACCTCCTCAGAGGATTTGGCATTGATCATTGTCAATCCGGTTTTGTTGATCGACAATATCTTTCCCTGCCTGTCTGCAGTCATGATAATTGCAGGTTGTATATTGATTAGCGCCCGCAATTCAGATTCACTATTTATGAGTTCCTGGGTACGTTTTGTGACTAATCGACGAAGTTGAAAAGCGAAAGCAAGTAGGGAAACGAATGTGAATAGCGCCATACTTATTGTGAGTATAAGCCAATTTTTTGTAATCCAATTCCCCTTGTTTGAATTCTGGTCTTGGTACATCAAACCGCTAATATCACTTTGAGTATCGAGTAAGCCCAGTTCAACGAACACTTTTCGAACGTGTTCCCATCTTGCAGGATTCATATGTCCGATTCCCACCAGAATGGGTTGTATAAGGTCACGGCTCTCCCGAGCTTCAAATTGTAAATGCTCACGAGATTTGTTCTGTGTATTGTATTTCTCTAGAATGAGTTCTATTATTTCTTCTTGATGGCGTAAGGCATATTCCCAACCCTTTAGTGATGCTTTTAAAAACTCGCTCACTCTTTTGGGATGATTTGCAATTTCCTTTTCACTTGTAACGAGTACATCCCCATAAAAATCAATACCATAGTGCCGGGGTAAGATATAATGATTCGGAGTGCCCATTTCAGCTAGGTAAAAACCTTGGTCTGTGATATATCCGCCAAAAACATCGGCTTCGTCTCTTACTAACGATAATGCATCAAAAGTAGTCGGGATATGTTGGTAGTCATTCTCTGAAATTCCAACTTTACGAAGTGTCGCCATCAAGGCAATATCCTGATAAGTTTTTTGAATCATTAGACGGCGCCCCCTGAATTCTTCAGCACGTTCAATACCACTGGCATCAGTTACAAGGAATGCCATAGGGCTGTGCTGAAAAATTGCCGCGAGCGCAACGACTGGCTCATTGTTGGCTCGATGAATGACTACCTCCATACCGGTAGTCGCATAATCTGCTCCACCTTCCAAAAGTACATCAGTTGGAGATTTGGCCGTTAGGTGTTGAGCTAGTGTTACATTTATGCCAGCTTCCCGGTAGAACCCTTTCTCAACTGCGGCGTAATAACCAGCAAATTGAAATGCGTGTTTCCATTTCAGCTCAAGTATTACAGCGCCCAGAGGATAAGAATCGGATTCTTCAGCCACTAAAGTGAAAGGGTACAATAGGGCGAATATCAATGTGTTACGGACTGACCGAAGTGTTGAATGACAACTGTTATTCGATCGTGACAAACGATTCTCCATTTTTGGCTGGTATTGATAAGGTTTATTGTAGTTCACCAAGGACTATATTGAACCTGCATGCTGAGATGTTCAACGACTATCTACCTAAGGTAATGCCTTGTAGACTAAATTTAATTTATTCCCTTTTAGACCACTTTAAGACGCTGAGACAAGCAAATGAAAGATTATACTGAATTACATAACAAGGATATTGTCGCTAAAACCAGCACTGAAAGAGATGCGCTGAATGTTGTGAATGAGTATATGGATTGTTGGAATGCCAGAGACATTTCTGGACTGGATAGTACTTTACATTTTCCTCACATAAGAATTGCAAGTGGGCGGGTGCATACTATAGAAAGAGGAGTGCACGATGATCAATTCTTTCAAAAATTTATAGCACAAACAGCTTGGGAATATAGCCTTTGGGACTATAGGCATGCGATCCAAAGTACTTCAGACAAAGTACACTTTGCGGTTCAGTTTACCCGCTATCAAAAAGATGCAAAGGCAATAGGGGTTTATCCCTCAATGTGGATTGTGACCAAGATCAAGGAGCAATGGGGAATTCAAGCACGTTCCAGCTTTGCGCCGTAATATTTACCCTTGACCAAGAAGTCGCAGTAACAAAATTATACATCATGATTTCTACATCACCTTTCGAATTTCAAATTTTTAAAAGTTATTATCTGACATTATTTATGTGGGTATGGCAATTTCAGTGGTGTCAGATAATACTTCTCTTGACTAGGATAGTCTGAACCCAGTACCTTAAACAGAGAATTTAACACCTCATTGGTGTCCACTGTATACTCTTGCAAACTATGAAAAAGGACAAGATGTGAAACATTATCTTAGGTTAGCGGGACTCGCCTTTATTTTTCTCTGGTTTTTTGGGGGTGGAATAGGCCATTTCCTCAACACTGATTTCTTTGTAGCCATCGTGCCACCTTGGGTGCCTTATCCATTAGCTGCAGTTTATGTCAGTGGTCTGATTGAGATTTTGCTCGCTGTTCTTCTCTTTGTTAAAAAGATCAGGCCTATGGTGGGTTGGGGTATTATCGCGCTGACACTGGCGGTGACACCTGCCAATGTTCATATGTGGATGCATCCAGAATTGTTTCCAGAAGTATCACCAGACTTGCTCGGCATAAGATTAATTATCCAGGTTTTTCTGATTGCGTTGATTTGGTGGTCAACACGGCTTGATTCGGATAAAGATCAACCTTCTTCTCAACAACAACAAGAAGAAAATTAGGAACTATTTATGGATACCATCCTAGACGCGTGGAATAGCTTGCAAGGGGAAACAACACAATATCCCCGAGGAGTGCAAATTTGGATGAAAGTGATGGGCTTAAGCTTTCTCGCCAGTCTTATATTTGTTTATTCTAAACCTGCAGCGAGATGGATATTGTTAGCATTGGTACTAAATATAATAGGTCTGATAAGCGGGAAATTGCTTTTTCCAGAGGCAAGTCGCTCGATGATTGGTACCTCTGTACATCTCATGTTTTGGCCTGCAATTTTAATCCTTATTTGGAGAAAACCGCCGATTTTAGAATGGTATAGTTCTAATAATTTTGAAAAAATGTATGTGATCTGGATATCTTGGGCAAGTTTATTATTGTCTATTTCGATCTTTCTAGACGTCCGCACCTTAATAAACTGGTTTTAGTGTTAGATAGATTCGTAGGCAAAACACCATCGATTATTATGATCGAAATTTATAGGAAGTGTGAATGATTTGGATAGCTTCAAAATACCTGATCACTGCAGGCTTGATTGTTTTGGTTTCTGAACTCGCAAAGCGTAGTGACAAGCTTGGTGCCTTTCTTGCTGCAATGCCTTTGATCACTATATTGACACTTATTTGGTTATCCGTAGAAGGTCAGTCCACAACGAAGATTGCGAATCATGCTTACTATACCTTTTGGTATGTCATACCTACGCTGCCAATGTTTTTGCTTTTTCCTAAATTTCTGGAAAGGATAGGTTTTTGGCCTGCCTTACTTGCCAGTATGGCGATCACGTTCTGTTTTTATGTTCTTTTTGCTTTAGGTCTCAAAAGATTTGGGATTGATCTTTTACCTTAATTTTGATTACGTATATAAAAACTATACGTACTTAGAACTTTATTTATTTTTACTTAATCGATCAAGGCATGAACAGACAATTTCTTTAATTTTGTGTCTGCACTAAAAACATTAGAAAACAAAAAGGACTCAATATGAGACAGAAAATACATGGCAAGGATATCCCAGATCCCTATTCTATCCCTCTGGATCAGATTAATGTTGCGCAACCTATTTTGTTTCAAGAAGATGCCCATTGGGCTTACTTTGAACGCCTCAGAAATGAAGATCCTGTGCATTTCTGTGCAGATAGTGCATTCGGTCCGTATTGGTCTCTTACAAAGTACAAAGACATATTTGATGTTGATACCAATCATGAAATATTTTCTTCAGCACAGGGTATTACTGTCGGCGGTCTGGGTGGTGTGCCACAAGCTAATGCGGAGGATTCAGACAAAAAGTGGGATGGCTTTTCGATGTTTATTGCAATGGATCCGCCGAAGCACGATTTACAAAGAGCGACGGTTACTTCTGTGGTTGCACCGCAAAACCTGGCAATTCTTGAAGATACAATTAGGGAGAGAGCTGCGGGTATTCTGGATTCTCTGCCCGTAGGAGAAGTGTTCGACTGGGTAGATCTTGTTTCTATAGAACTCACAACGCAAATGCTGGCAACGCTATTTGATTTTCCTTTTGAAGATCGACGAAAACTAACGAGATGGTCGGATATTGCAACGACGCCTCCGGGTGTAGGCATTGTCGAATCATCAGAACATAAACGCGCAGAACTCATAGAGTGTTTAGAATATTTTACTAGACTTTGGAATGAGCGTGTTAATGCACCACCAAAGCCAGACTTGATTTCTTTATTAGCCCACGGTAAAGATACAAAAGATATGAGCCCTTTTGAGTTCTTGGGTAACTTACTCTTACTGATAGTTGGGGGCAATGATACGACCAGAAACTCTATTTCAGGCGGCGTCTATTTTCTTAATAAGAATCCTAAGGAGTACGATAAATTGCGTAATAACCCTGATCTTATTCCCAATATGGTGTCAGAAATTATTAGATATCAAACACCTTTAGCCCACATGAGGCGTACTGCATTGGTTGACACTGTGGTTGGGGGTAAAAATATTAAAGCGGGTGATAAGTTGGTGATGTGGCATGTCTCTGGAAACCGGGATGAAGAAGCAATTGAAAATGCAAACGCGTTTTTAATCGATCGCAAGAAAGCCAGGCAACATATCGCCTTTGGATATGGTATTCATCGCTGTATGGGAAATCGTTTGGCTGAAATGCAATTGAGAGTACTCTGGGAAGAAATTATGAAGCGTTTTTCTTGGATAGAAGTTGTCAAAGAACCCGAACGTACTTTTTCAACTTTTGTAAAAGGGTACACAAAGCTACCTGTGAAGTTACACCGGCTCTAATATCCTCTAATCTTGAACTTCGTAGATGATAGTTGGGTCGTTACTTTTAAAGAGGTATAAAATTAGCTGGCTCAAAACGATATTACCATCTGCCCGATAAATTCCTGACATAAATGCGTCCATCCCGTCAATGCGTCCTTCTAATAGGCCCCAGCAACTAGCGTGGTCTTTGATATTGAGAGTCAGGGTAGGTGTGTTGTGAATGCCTTCTAGAAAAACAAAATCATCATTGGTGACAACTAAATGAAAAGGTACGCCTTCATCAAATAGAAATTGGAATATGGTAAGTGGCCTATCCAAAAAGCCAGGTTTAAAATGGGCTTGGAGCTGTTTCTTCCTTTCTTGTAGTACCTGAGGGTTCAATTGATTTAGCCTATATTCCTTCGATATATAAGATCGAGTCTATCACTAGAGGACAAGCAAGTGTGGTGTAAGCGCTCTATCTCCCCACCTTAAATTTATCTGACTCAACCCTTATCCTCTCCTGTTTTCAAAGGAGAACAACAATGGATACAGTCAACAACCAACTCGATCAATCAAACCCCATATCGCCCCGTAATCCTGATGCTAACTCAGTCCATTGGAAACAGCATGTGAAAGCCTGGCAAACATCAGGGCTTTCCCAGCGCGCCTATGCACATAAACATGACCTTACCTTAAGTAGCTTTTATTACTGGCAGCGCAAGCTCAAGCCTAGTCGGCGAATTTCAACGCCCCGGTTTGCGCCGGTTAAAGTTTCTCAGAGTCCATCATTGAACCCCATACGGATAGTTCATCCCAGTGGTTTTGTGATCGAATGTCCGGTAGGCACCGATGTCGCTTGGCTACAATCCTTGATGGGATTAAATCATGCGTCCTGATACAGAGTTGCCCGAAGTTTTTTTACATCGCTTGCCCGTTGACTTTCGTAAATCCATTGATGGTCTCTCAGCCATTGTTGAGTTGGAGATGCAGCACAGCCCTTTCTCCAAACAACTTTATGTCTTCATCAATAAACGCCGCAATCGCTTAAAGATCCTGTTCTGGGAAGATAACGGCTTTTGTCTTTACTATAAGCGCTTGGAGCAGAAACAGTTCCACTGGCCAAGGCATCTTGAAGATGAAGTCGTGACCCTGACAGGGCAGCAACTCAACTGGTTGCTCGATGGTTTAAACATTAAACATCTTATGCCAAAACCGCTACCTCAATACCGTGCAATCACTTAAAAATAGTCTTAAAAACCCCTTGTATTACTCGTTAGTTATGATTATTTGTGCTAACATAAGCAACCATGCAAAGCACCGATATCAAGTCACTATCTGATGATCCACGCCATCTAAAAGCGCTTCTACTCGACCAAGAAAATCAGTTAGAGTTAAAAGAAAAACAACTCACAGCAAAAGACCTTGAGATCAAACTCCTACAGGAACAACTCAATCTGGCACTGCATCACCGCTTCGGTAAAACCAGCGAGAAACATCCTGGTCAACATGAGCTGTTTGATGAGCCAGAGGATGTCCTTGAACAAGAGATCGATCTTACCGATAAGGTATCAGATAACGCCGACATCATTGAAGCGCCTGCTCACTCGCGTAAAACAAGAGGCCGCAAAGCTTTGCCCGAACACCTGCCTAGAGTGGAGGTGATTCATGATTTGGATGAGGCGGATAGGGTTTGCGATCATGACGGTCATGTTTTGCATAAGATCGGTGAAGAGGTATCTGAACAGTTAGAGATTATCCCAGCCCAAATCCGGGTGGTCCGCAATATCCGTATCAAGTATGGATGCAGGGCGTGTGAGACTGGCGTAAAAACAGCCGCGATGCCCACACAATTGATCCCCAAGAGCATGGCGACATCAGGTTTACTCGCCTACGTTGCGGTCAGCAAATATGCCGATGCACTCCCTTTATATCGACAGGAACAGATGTTTAAACGTATTGGGGTGGATATCTCCCGAGCTACGCTTGCGTTCTGGATGGTGCACGTTGGCAAGGTATTAGGGCCTGTTATCGCTTTACTGGAACAAGCACTGTTATCGGGTGATGTGATCCACATGGATGAGACACCAGTCCAGGTACTGAATGAACCGAATAGAAAACCTGAAAGCCAATCTTATATGTGGGTGCGAATGGGTGGCAATACCGATCATCCCATTGTGTTATTTGATTATGACCCATCAAGAAGTAGCGAAGTACCGCTTAGATTACTAGATGGGTTTGAGGGGCACCTTATGACAGATGCTTATGCGGGTTATGGCGCTGTGACGAAACACGCTATTACGGGTATTGGTTGTTGGGCGCATGCCAGGCGTAAGTTCATGGAAGCTGTAAAGGTACAGGGTAAGTCAAAGATCACAGGTAAGGCGCAATTGGTTCTAAGTGAAATACAGAAGCTCTATGCCATTGAACGACAAATAGCGGAGAAACCCGTTGATGAAAGGTTAGCCATACGCCAAGCAAGAGCGGGGCCTATATTAGATAAGATGAAGATATGGTTGGATAAATCATTACATCAAGTGCCGCCAAAATCAGCTTTGGGCAAAGCTTTACATTATCTTGCCAACGAGTGGCCGCGGCTGATCCATTATGTCGGAGATGGCAGATTGCCGATTGATAATAATCCCTGTGAGAATGCGATTAGACCCTTTGTGATAGGGCGCAAAAATTGGTTGTTCTCTCATAGTCAGGCGGGTGCTGAGGCCAGTGCCAATATTTACTCAATCATAGAGACAGCGAAACGCTCAGGACATGAACCCTGGCACTATCTAAATTACTTACTGGAAAAGTTACCGACAACGAATGAGGCTGATCTGGAAAAACTATTACCTCACAAGCTATCGCCAATCACATTTGAGAAAGAATAGGTAGGTGGGGAGATAGAGCGGTTACAGTGTGGTAGCATATCTTGCTTTAAAAATTGAGGTTAAAAAGCATTGGAATTTCTTTTTGAATACGGCTTATTCTTGGCGAAAGCCATTACCCTGATAGTCAGTATCTTGCTTGTTGTTATTGTTGTCGTGGGATTAAATCACAAGTCACGATCTCCTGAACTGGGTCATATACAAGTGACCAATATCAATGAAAAGTTTGAAAACTTAACCGAGACCTTAAAAGAGGTTGTGATGAATGCCGAGACGCTGAAAATAGAACACAAAGCTGAAAAGAAAAGGCTGAAATCTGAAAAAAAGGAAAATAAGAAAGCGCTAAAAAGTGAACTAAAGAAAGAATCCGAGGCAGGAGAATCAAGCCGTAAGCAACGGGTTTATGTTCTGGATTTTGAAGGTGATGTCCAGGCAAGCGCGGTTTCCCAATTAAGAGAAGAGGTGACAGCGGTGCTGTCAATTGCAGAAGAACAAGATGAGGTTGTCCTACGTTTAGAGAGCCCGGGAGGCGTGGTACATGGGTATGGTCTTGCAGCATCTCAACTGAGTAGGATTGTTGATAAAAAAATACAACTGACTATCGCAGTCGACAAGGTCGCTGCAAGTGGTGGTTATATGATGGCTTGTATTGCGGATAAATTGATTGCAGCACCTTTCGCCATACTGGGTTCCATCGGGGTTGTCGCTCAGATACCCAATTTTCATCGCCTACTCAAAAATAAAGACATTGATGTTGAAATATTAACAGCAGGTGAATACAAAAGAACCCTGACGATGTTTGGTGAAAATACTGAGAAAGGTCGCGAGAAGTTTGTTGAAGAGCTAGAAGACATTCATACATTATTTAAAGATTTCGTACATGAGAACAGACCTATTGTTGATGCAGAAGCCGTTGGCACGGGAGAAGCTTGGTATGGTAAGAGAGCGCTGGAACATAAACTGGTCGATGCATTAGAAACCAGCGATGCTTATATTTTTGATCGATGTCAGGACGCAGATGTCTATCATATTAAATATGTTGAAGATAAGAGTAAAATGGACAAAATTTTGGATCGCATGACGACGTTAATGATTAAACTTACTGGCCGTGAAGACTTCCAGTTTCAAGGTCGACATACTTTCTAGATTAACGACTGGAAACCCAGTTTACTGACTTAGTCCAATCCTACTTATTAAAACTGTATAAATCAAAATCGTTAAAAATAAAAGGCTTTATAAGATGAGCAAATACACTGCATTAGTCGTTGAAAAAAGTGAGGAGGGAATGAGCCATAGTCTTGTTCAACTCGATACTAATGATTTGCCGGAAGGCGAAGTCCTGATAAAGGTGAGTTTCTCATCTGTTAATTATAAAGATGCAATGTCGATGACGGGAGTGCCTGGCGTAACACGGCAATATCCTCATACGCCTGGAATAGATGCAGCGGGTGTTGTAGCTGAATCGACGGATGGAAATTTTTCCCCAGGAGACGAGATCATTTGCATTGGCTATGATCTGGGCATGAATACTTCAGGGGGATTTGGTGAGTATATTCGTGTTCCTTCTAAGTGGATTTCAAAACTGCCTGAAGGTTTAAGCCTTAAAGACAGTATGATAATCGGTACAGCGGGTTTCACGGCAGCCCTTTGTTTGGAAAAGCTCGAGTTGATGGGCGCCTCGCCTGAAGACGGTCCCGTGTTGGTAACAGGGGCAACAGGTGGAGTGGGTTCTATTTGTGTGATGTTGCTATCTCAGTTGGGGTATGAGGTCGTTGCTTGTACCGGTAAAACGGAAAAGAAAGCTTTCCTCATGGATCTTGGTGCAGGATCAATACTTGATAGGGCTGAGCTTTCAGAGCCAAATAAGCGACCTGTTTTAGCGCCGCGCTGGGCGCATGCAATCGACTGTGTTGGGGGAGAAATACTCAGCAACATCATCAAGGAATTGAGCCCTCAAGGTAGCGTTGCAATTTGTGGTCTCGTCGCATCTCCAGGATTTTCAGCTACAGTTTTGCCATTTATTTTACGTGGTGTGAATGTCCTTGGTATTGATTCTGTAGAGATTCCTATTGATGCTAAAAATAGAATCTGGGATCGCTTAGCATCGGATTGGAAGCTTTCTCATCTTTCATCCCTTAGCAACGAAATTACTTTGTCAGGCTTGGGTGAAACCACGGAAAAGTTATTAGCAGGGCTGGGTAGTGGCCGAACCTTGGTTAAGGTTGGTTAAGCTTCGCTAGTCTCTTCGGAGCTTTTCCGAAACTGCAATCGGGGTCGGAAAGCGAAAGACAACGATATAGGAAGAAAAAAGGAAAGTTAGAATCGCTGTAGCTTGGATTAAATGAGATACGTTCGTACTGATGATTGCATTGCTCGTTGCAATAAAGGCGATGAGTAGAGAAAACTCACTTATTTGACCTAGTCTGAAACCAATTTCCCAAGATCTTTCTGATGTTTCACTGATACGAAAGAGCAATAATCTAAAGACCACGGGTTTGAGGATAAGTACGAGTGCAGTTAAAACAAGGGCAGGTACGATAATGGCACCAAGCAGATCCAGATGAAAGCCCGCCCCTAATGAAAAGAAAAACAAGACAAGAAAAAAGGCTCTCAGTGGTTTTAAGTGATTAGCAATATAAAGCGAAATAGGGCTAGTGGCTACCGTAATCCCGGCGATAAAGGCACCCACTTCATGAGATAGACCGATATAGTGCGCAAGCTCCGCAAGTCCTAAACACCAGCCTATTGCCATCAGAAAAATATATTCATGAATAGCATCAAATTTTGCCAGAAACCGAAGTAGTACAAATTTTACAAATATGCCTGCCCCAATGATGAGTAAGGGAAATGCTATCAGTACTTTGACAATTTTCAGATACCCTGTTGAGTCAAAAAGACCACCGGTTATCACCAACAATACAATGATTGCAATCATATCTTGAATTAATAACAAACTGACAACGAGCTCACCTGTTCTTCTATGGTGTAGTACGGTTGTTGGCAATAATTTTATGCCAATGATGGTACTTGAAAACATTAGGCAGACACCGATGATAACGCTTTCGGGTAGGGTGTAAGAAAACCCTAAACCAATGACGATTCCTATAGCTAGAAATACCAGTGAACTTGTAATGCCGACAAATAGGGCATCTTTTAACATATTGCCTAGTTTTGAGGGTTGCATATCCAACCCGAGTAAAAAGAGAAAAAAGATAATACCAATTTTAGCAATACTGCTAATCAGTGTTGGATCTGATACTAGAGCGAAACCAGAAGGCCCTAGTATGACACCAATTGCGATGTAAGAAACAATGAGTGGTTGGCGAGTTAATAAAGCAAGGGTAGCCATGGCGGCTGCCGACGTGAATATGAGGAAGAATGAAAATAAAAGAGGGTCGCTTTCCATTTTAGATCTCACTAAATCCTTGTTCTAGCATTGTTTTAGGAATGTGATATTGATATCAGCTGTCATAATAATACGAACCACAATAAGAAAAGTGATAAGAAAATCCCCTCCTACCGCTCTTAAAGGGAATACTGTACCAAATAACCCTTGCTCACCGTATACTACACTGTAAATATTTCGCTATGATCTCTATATCGTAGCCTATTGAATTCAAACTGTTGATAGTAGAAATGAGTTGATAGTAGAAATGAGTTGATGATAGAAATAAGTAACAGAAAAGGATCGTAAAAATGAGTAATGAAGAAAGAACAGAGGCAGAATCCGATAGTTACGTAGATGCAGTATCGATTGTTGTAGGTATATTGATTGCTGTGTGCGCCGTTATTTATTGGCTTAGCAACCAATAAGTCTTGATAGCAATTGCTAGTTGAGCGCTATCGGTAATGTTATAGCTCAAGAATGTGACAATCAGACCGGTGTAAGGTATAGACTGACGATAGATGGCGATATAACAAAAAGTAAGGTTTTTCTGTTATTTACCCCGGTTATCACGGAAGAACGAGAGAAACTACACCCATAATTGCTAGAACGAATAGCACTGTGAAGATAATGCCTCCTAATATGTATGCTAGTGGATTACCTCTAGCGAAGTCTCGTTCATGATTTTTACTGGACTGAACACCAAATGCTGCTGCTACGACACTCTTGGCAATTTGCAGTATTGTGGGTGATTTTTCATTTTCGCTCATAATTTTATGCCTATACTCGTTTTTCAATAAACTCTTTTCTTAAGAAATGGGACTTTTCGTATAGAAATTGTACCAAATATGCAGCTTATGGACATAACTTGCCCTTCATAGCCTCAATTAAATTGACACCGCTACAAAGCTATATATAATCGCCCTGCCTGTAAGTAGGTTTTATATTTATGTACACCATTTCAAACTCTGTGCTTTAGTACCTTGTCCTGATTTTCATAAGTAATAGCAAACTTCCAGCAAAACGCCCATTTGGGTACAATTACTAATGAATAAACGGAAAAAATTATGTCTGATACTGTAACTGGTACTGTTAAGTGGTTCAACGAATCAAAAGGTTTTGGTTTTATTGAACAAGATTCTGGTCCTGACGTCTTTGCTCATCATAGCAACATCGTTGGTACAGGGTTTAAAACTCTGGCAGAAGGCCAAAAGGTAGAGTTCGTTGTAACTCAAGGCCAGAAAGGTCCTCAAGCAGAGAACATTACTGCAGTCTAATAGCTTATTCGTCAATTTTGGCGCAAGCTTTTTAGAGATACCGAAAAAAAGCGAATCCTTTGGGATTCGCTTTTTTTTTATCTATCCAGTCAATAAGTTAAGAAGTGACTCTTCTGCAAGTAACCTGTGATTGAAAACTTTCACATTGGCTTCAAATAGTATTTCTTGTTGAATCAAATTGGCAAATTCGTTGGCAAAATCCGTGTCACTAAGGCTACTGCGACTTTCTTTGGTGGATTGTAATTCCCCTTCGAGGCTGCCAATGGAAGAGCTTAATACATTTTGTTCGGCACCAATTTCAGATCTAGCGTTACTTATTTCAGCTTGAATGTTATCTAGGCTTTCGTTTGTAACACCACTGCTTCGTAATGAATCTAGTTTAGCTTTTAAACTTTCTATGTTGATTCCTGATTCAGAGAACAGTGCTTGATCATTAAAATTAGCATCATCCAATAGATTAGTCGTATCTTTTATAAGGCTTTGTTGTTGCCTATTGATGATATCCTTATCACTTTTAGATAGAGCACCGCTACCTTCTTGTACGCGCAACGCTTGGATTCGTTCAACAAGTTCCGTTGCCTGGCCCAAAGTTTGATCGGCTTTTTGTAGGGAAGATATTTGATTAGTTGCGTTGCGAATTACGATTGTCGATTCGCCGAGAGCAGTATCCAGTCGACCAGTGATAGCAGCTTCGGCTGCGTTATTTTGATAATTAGCCCGCTGTCCGCTGCTAATGCTGTCCGAAGCTTTGTTTATTCCATCCAAGGAGGGTAGTGCAGGTCCAGAAGGTCCAGCTATTGAAAATGGCATGGCGGGATCCTCAAAAAGTATTTTCCAGTTTATACTCAGTATTCTAGAAGATTACCGAATAGTTTAAAGTGCGTAGATTGTCAATATACGACCACTCGTCGGTCAATTGCCTTTTTTATTACCAAAAAGATAGTGTCCGACATGCCACTCCTTACCTTGGTTATAAGCGAATAGTTCTTCGCAGGCCATAAAAAAGATACGCCAACGATTCATTTGAATAATTTCGGGTGTCGGATCCTTGCTCTTCTTCAGAATATTCAGAATTTGATCTTGATTCGAGTCCAATTGATCTAACCATGCTCGATTTGTTTTCGCGTAGTGTTTACCGTTTACAATCCATCTATTTTCGAGATTGAGATCGCTTTCAATTGCCAGTGGAAGGTCATAACTCGGCATGAGACCTCCAGTGAAAAAGTGTTCAGCCATCCAATCTGACTTACCCTTTGTCTCGAAAAAATAAGGAATATTCTTGTGACAAAAAATATGGAAGAACAATTTACCTTCAGGTTTTAACCATTGCGCTATTCGTTGAAAAAGCAGTTGGTGGTTTCTCATGTGTTCAAACATTTCAATTGAAACCACTCTATCGAACTTAGTCGCTGTACTAAAATCATTCATATCAGAGGTGATAATCTCAATATTATTCAAGTTTCTTTGTACGGTAGTAGCGTCAATGAATTCCTTTTGTGTACTTGAGTTACTGACCGCCACTATTTTGGAATTTGGATAGTGCAATGCCATCCACAAAGTTAAAGAACCCCAGCCGCATCCTAATTCTAGAATATCCATACCGTCTACTAGTCCAGCCCTTTCGCAGCTAATGCTGAGCATTTCTTCTTCAGCCGTCGATAGATTTGTGACATGAGTATTGAAATATCCACAACTGTATTTTTTGTGAATTCCCAATGTGCGTTCATAGAATTCTGTGGGCACTTCATAATGTTGTTTGTTGGCATCTTGCGTATTGATCGCGAGTGCACTGTTATTCATTTCGTTTATCAATGATTGAAGCGCATGTTCTGCCTTGAATTTCCTTTTTTCTTGATTGAGGCGCTTCTTAAGGAGTCTTCGTATACCGACACGGGTGATCCAATCCGGTACATATCCTTGTTCAACGAGGTCTATTGGTGCAGCCATTAAATATCCGTATTTCTCTGGTCTTGAATTGAGGTACTATAAAGGGGTTTATGAAATTCGATTTGTATGCAACCGATAGCCCTCTCGTCAAAACCACCTTCGCAATAACAAAGATAATATTCCCACATTCTCAAGAACTTATTGTTATATCCGAGTTTCTTTATCTCTTCTATATTTTTGTAATACCTTTCCCTCCATCGTCTTAAGGTCATGGCGTAATGCTCGGTAATATCATCGAGCGCATAAATCCTTAGATCAGTACAGTTGGTAGCGATGTATGTGAGTGCAGTTACTGAGGGCAGAGCGCCACCGGGAAAGATATAACGTTGTATAAAGTCGACACTTCTTTTTGCCTTTTCATAATGTTGGTCTGCGATTGTAATCGATTGAATTAACATACTGCCTTCTGGTTTGAGTAAAGACGCACATTTCTTAAGGTATCCTTCCAAAAAGTTTAAGCCAACGGCTTCGATCATTTCAATCGAAACTAACTTACTAAAAGTGCCAGAGAGGTTGCGATAGTCTTCTTTTAGTAAAGTGATTTTGTCTTCTAAACCTGCTTTTTTAACACGTGATTTTGCCACATTATATTGTTGTTGAGATATTGTTGTTGTGGTTACGTGACAACCATAGTGTGAGGCTGCATGAATGGCAAAAGATCCCCAGCCCGTGCCTATTTCTATAATATTGTCTTCTTTATTTAGATTTAGTTTTTTACAAATAAGGTCGAGCTTCGCAACGGAAGCTTCTTCCATACTCTGAGTGTCGTAGTTAAAGATGCCTGACGAATAAGTTAAGCTAGGATCCAGAAATAATTCGAAAAATTTGTTGCCAAGATCATAGTGAGCAGCTATATTTTTTTTGCTACCGATTTCAGTATCCCTATTGAGGTAATGCAAGATTTTGAAGAAGGCTTTTTTAACGGCTGTTTGGTCGAGAGCTTTTAATACAGATCGATTTCGAAGTAAAATTCGGACGAGATCAGTAAGTTGTTCGCAAGTCCAGCAACCCTCTATGTAAGATTCCGCACCCCCTATAGCACCACCAAAAGCAAGGGACGAATAAAATCTTTGGTCAACGACAACGATGGTTGTCTGAGGTTGGCCCTGCCCACAGACTATTTCTTCACCCTGATCAATAAAGGTAATTTGGCCAAAATCTATGCGCATAAGATTCTCATAGAATCTGGTTTTAACATTGCGTCTGATTTTTTCTCTGATTTTATTTGCTAACCAGTCATTTCTTTTTTGCACTTGCTTGGGTGCATAATCTAAGGTCAGAGTTTTCAATGTTTAGTTTCTCATTAACTGATTTAGTTGATTTCTGTTTATATATCGTTTTTCTAATTTCCAGCTCTTTTTATTGAGCGTCTGTGTCAGTGGTTTTGTCAGGGTGTTTATAAAACGGCACCTTTTTGAACCATAGTTTCAGTGCATGAAAGTATATCCCAGTTGTCATTCTAAAAGCTTGTTTCATGTGACTTACAATAAGCTGAACAACATTACTCGAGGTTATCTCAATTCGATCGAGGGTCATACTCGCATTAAACAGAGGATGACCTTTTTGTTGAACTTTTATGGATACGTTTAGCTTGGAATCTGGATCACTAAAGGCCCAATTGTATTGGGTGTCCATTGGCATAAAAGGGGAGACATGGAAAGCCTTATGCGTTTCGGTATTGAAATCTGGCCCGCTAATGAGATAGGTATATCTTTGGTTCCAGGGGGTATTGTGAACTTCCACCAAGACATGTTCTAGTTCGCATTGGGCATTAAAGCAATAGAACAACGCGATGGGGTTAAGGCAGTATCCAAGACTTCTCAAAGTCGCTAGAAGGAAGATCTCGCCTTCGAAGTCTTCCCCTGAAATAGAATGTATTTGCTGTTTGACTTCTGTTATCAGATCAAGATCTGAAGGGAGATAGTCTTGTCGTCGAAAATTAACGCAGTTAGGCTTGTTTGCAGACCAAAACCGAGAAAATGAGAAGACGGATTCAACTTCTTCTAAGTTTAGATAAATGTAGTCAAGAGTATAATTAAAACTGTGTTCTATAGGCCTGAATCTTTTATGAAAAACCGAGCCTCTGTAGATGCAACTTTTCAAAGTGTTACTCCAAATTTTTCACACACCCGTAAGGCGCTCTTTACGCCATCTTCATGGAATCCGTAGTGCCAGTATGCACCGCAGTAATGGGTGCCTTGAGCGCCTGATATTTCATCGTGCCGCCTTTGAGCTTCTAAGGTATCTCGGTTATAGAGTGGATGATAATACTCAAATTCTTTAATAATTAATGCTGGATCTATTTGTTGGTTATCATTTAGCGTGACTAAAATATGATCGTCAGACTCTATCTTTTGTAAGATATTCATATAGTAGGTAAGTGTGGCAAAATCTTGTCTGTTGTCATCTTTTAGATAGTTCCAGCTCGCTCTGGCTAGGGGTCTCTTGGGTAGTTGATTTACGTCTGTATGCAAGCATGCAGTATTTTTTGTAAATCGAATGGCACCGAGTATTTCACTTTCAGCTTTTGTCGGCTCAGCAAGCATGTTTAATGCTTCGTTGCTATGAGTCGCAATGATGACCTCGTCAAATTTTTGGATTTGACCATTGGCTACAATACCCACGTGATTTTCAAATCTTTGGATGGATGATACTCGTGTATTAAGTTGGTAGTTTCCGAGTTTCTTTTCCATTGCTTTGATATAGGCATTTGACCCTCCTTTTACAACATACCATTGAGGTCTGTTTTTGAGGTCGAGGAGGCCGTGATTATTGAAAAAATTTGCAAAGGCTCGAATAGGAAATTCACCAACACTACTATCCCCTGTAGACCAAATAGCAGCGGCCATAGGTATAAGGTATTGTGACTTAAATTCTGACGAAAAATGATGTTTATCGAGGTATTCATCCAAAGTTGATAGGTCATTTTCCGCTACTTCTTTGGCAATCCGATTGAATCGTACGATATCCCGTACTAAACGTAAAAAACTGGGTCTTAGTATATTTCTACGTTGAGCAAAAAGCGTGTTGAGCGTGTGACCGTTGTATTCGAGGTTTCCTTTGTCATCACGCATTGAAAAACTCATTTCTGTCGGTATGCCTTCGCAGGATAATTGATCTAACAATTTGGTGAAGTTAGGATAAGATCTATCGTTGTAGACAATAAAGCCTGTGTCAACGGTGATATTTTGACCACGGACACTGATGTTATGTGTGTGTGTATGACCCCCTAGGTAATCGTTGGCTTCAAATAATGTGACTTCGTGTTTGGAACCTAATAAATAGGTACACACGAGTCCAGATATACCACTTCCAACTATTGCAATTCTTGCCATTTAAGTTAAACGAGCCCCTTTTTTATCCCGTATCCTAAATGAGTCTGAACAAATAATAAATGAGAATCTTCATGGATGGGATTTTGTCTGTATGATACCAATACCTAGCTTTTCATTCTGTATACTTGATTCAACAGGAAGGACTAAATGATAGAGAAAATCGAATTCGGTATAACTGGACACCAAAGCACACGAATTATTTTTGGTGCAGCCGCTCTGGGAGGTATGCGTCAAGAAAAGGCGGATAAGGTGCTTTCAACTGTGATGGAATATGGTCTTAATCACTTTGATGTCGCGGCAAGTTATGGCGATGCGGAATTACGCCTTGCTCCTTTCCTTCAAGATCATAGAGCGGAAATATTCCTCGCGACAAAAACAGGAGATCGAGATAGAGATGGCGCTTTTGCCAGTATTGAACGCTCTTTAGAGCGCATGCGAATTCAGCAATTGGACCTGATACAGTTTCACAATCTAAACAATGAAAAGGATTGGTTGCAGGTGATGGGGGCAGGAGGGGCATTAGAAGCGGCTATTCAAGCAAGAGATCAAGGACTTGTCAGGTTCATTGGTGTCACCGGCCATGGTACCCAAATTGCTGCAATGCATTTGAGGAGTCTAGCAGCATTTGATTTTGCTTCTGTATTATTACCTTATAGCTACATGTCTTTGCAGGATAAACAATATCAGGATGAATTCGAAACATTGTATTCACTTTGCCAGGACAAAAACGTAGCGATGCAAACGATTAAGGCAATTGCTCGTCGACGTTGGCAAGAAGGAGACAAAACCAAGAAATTCTCTTGGTACGAACCGCTTCGGGATGAAAGTGCCATTCGTCGAGCCGTATTTTGGGTCTTCAGTCGAAAGGGTTTGTTCTTGAATTCAAGTAGCGACGCGACCCTGTTAAGGTCTATATTAAGCGCAGCGCAAGAATTTGATTATTCAAAGGTCGATGGATTGGATGAGAAAATAGCGCTCGACGCGCAATCGTACGCGCAAAAACCACTGTTTATTCGAGGCCAAAAAGAAAATGTTTAATCTGTGACGTTAGTGAGCTGTGAGAATCAAAGCTGATTTAGTGTTCTTATGGCAGCACAAGCCGCTCCATAGCCGTTGTCGATGTTGACAACCGTCATTCCCGAAGCACAGCTTACTAGAAGCGCAGCCAGGGCAGTTTCTCCATTTCGAGTGACACCGTAACCGACAGAGGTAGGCACGGCAATAATGATAGAGGGAATTAGGCCGGCCAGAACTGTGGGTAGGGCGGCATCCATACCGGCGATGCAGATTACGATTTTCATACCTCCGATTTCCTTTAGGCGCTCAGTTAGGCGCCATAATCCCGCTACGCCGACATCGTGGATTTCGAGACAATTAATACCGTAGTATCTGAGCGTTAATTTTGCTTCTTTCATTACTGAAGCATCGGAACTACCACCGCCGACTATGGCAACTTGGATGTTATTTGTTAGAGACGGGGGACGACATAAACCCATGCGTGAAACTTCATCATAGGTAACTAGATTCGGGTAGAGGCTATCTATATGAGAAAACTGTGTTTTTGATAGTCGCGTAAACAACATAGAAAGGTTTTTTTCTTGTATTGTTGTGCATATCTCACTGAGTTGCGCCAGACTCTTACCTTCACAAAAGACAGCTTCTGACAATCCGGTTCTATTTCTTCGGTTAAGGTCGAGGAGGACTTCTTTTTCTGCGTTAACATTATCTTTATCCAAGTTCCAATGCCTCAATTAGAAATGCGCTGCCGCGTTTATAGGAATCGATTGTAATGTCGGAAGCATTAATTTTCCATTTTGAATCAGAGAAATTATGTAACGCGATTTCTCGTGATTCCCTAGCATAGCTTGCTTCATGGTCGATATTGGTGTTGCTCTCTCCCTCACCCTCTAAATCTAGTTCAATTGTGATACCGGCTTTACGCATTCTGCACCTCACACCCTTTAGTGCGATTCTCCCCTTTAAGGCTGTCCAAATTGCTTCTTCGGTTTGGTTAATGAGGGGTAACATTTCTGCGTCAATGGCGATGCCGGTTTCAACCCGACTAGCAAGGCAAGGTGCGGAAGGCAGTTGGTACAAATCATCTAGGTTTAATTCTTTAGCAAATAGACGAAGGGTATTTTTGTCTATACCCAATTCAACGTAAGGATGGCATACATTATTCTCTTTCGCTGCTATTAAGCCCGGTCTATAATCGCCCAAGTCATCTAAATTTGTTCCTGACAAGATTTGATGTGATGTATTGCTAGACAGTTCACGATACAAATTTGATTTGCAGAAATAACATCTGTTGACCGGGTTGGCTCGGTAACGGACATCGTTTATCTCACCCGCATTTAGAATTGATAGCTCCCAATTCTCTTGCTTTGCATAGCGCTTAACACGTTCAGTGGCTTGTTCAGGTACAGCAGGAGATTTCGCATGAAAAATTTGGGTCGCCGGATTACTTCTATTTGCCAAAACTGCCAGGGTCATGCTGTCGACGCCGCCACTGACAGCAATTGCTATTGGACCCATTTCACTTAAATATTTTTCGAGTTTGATTCTCAAGCTCATGTCTTTTTTTCTTTATCTAGTTGGGCATGCTCGATGGCTTGCTTTAAGTCAGCGAGTTCTCCCTGACTTTTAGTTGTAATCAAATCATCAATTTCGGCCTTGGCTGTTTTCCCCTCAGGACGAATTGCGGTTTTTACATGGTAGCTTTTGTTGTTAAGCGTGACTATTGATTTTTTTCTTTCGAGTAGTGATCGATGTATTACGGAATGTCTTAAACCAAGGGTCGTGCTATAACGAAAGCAGGCGAGGGCGACGGTCTCGCTTGCTTCTCTACTACATAGAATGCGAATTGATGAACCCATGCGATTCTTTTTCCCTAAAATAGCATATTGAATTACATCAATAACACCTTCCGTTGCTCTTATTTTTTCCAGTCCAATGGCTAATTCTTCGGGGCTTTGATCGTCAATTTCGAATTCAATTATCTCTATTAGGTTTTGGTGTGAGACCCCATCTTGAAACCGTAGTATCCGAAGCACGTTGGATGCACCATTGAATTTTTTTGAACCAAATCCAAAACCCTGAGATGCTAGTTTACCTCCACGATTTCTTGTTTCAAAATGAGTGCAAAGATATTTTAGTATCGCGGCTCCAGTGGGGGTAACTCTTTCCCCTGATATCCCGTCATCATGAAAATCGAATCCTTTAAGTATTAGGGAAGTAGCAGGAGCGGGTATGGGTAGTAATCCGTGAGCAGATTTAATTCTCCCTCCACCCAAAGGTAAGCTAGAGTGAGAGATTGACTTGATTTTGCTTTTTGCGATTAAGTAACTTGAACAAATGATATCGGCAATCGAGTCCCATGCTCCGACTTCATGGAAGGCGATCTCATCAACTGCTTTACCATGAATTTCAGCTTCGGCAATCGCGATAATTTGAAATATTTCAAGGGTTATTTCAGCTGTTCTAGTATCGAGATTTGAGTTTAGTATCAGGGACTTTATTTCGCTGTAGTGTCGATGTTCGTGTCCTTCTGCGTTTGAGCCTGCTTCTACCTTGAAACGCTTACCGGTCAATATGCCATCATTGAAGTTTTCTAGCTGAAGAGAGACAAGATTTGGAAATCCTGCAAGTTCTATTTGAGGTTCAAGTTCAGAAGCTAGTTCAGGACAGCTATCCAGCATTGCCGCAATAAACATATCACCTGATATTCCTCCGATGAGATCGAAATGTAGGTGCATGTTATGCCAACATCACGTGAGTCGGTCCGCACAACTGTGCGATGTTGATTCCATGGCTGCAAGCATCTCTACAAGGTTTGCCATCACACGTAAGGCAAGCGTCAGCACTAATATCGAGTTGAGCATATTCATCCTTAGCGAACTTAAGATTATTGTAATCCGTAGCATACATTCTTGTTCTTAGAACATCAGAAATGGGTACATTATATGGGCAGGCACCAATGCAATCGTTACAGGCATGTCTACAGTAAGTCATGTCTGTTAAGCGGGCATATTGCTCAAGTAATTTAAAATCTGTTTGGCTGACCTGCCTTTTACCTGAAGCACCTAATACTCATCGATCCTATTTTTGGAGGTCATTGATATAATGGTGGCGTCAAGATCGGTATTAGAGAGAGCCCATTTGAAGGCCGCTTGCGCATAAGTATACCCATCACGTTCGAAAGGTCTCATATCGTTTAGTTTTGCCCTCTTAATACTTTCATGCCGATAGTTCCGATATCTTTTTGCTTAGCCTTGGTGATAATTCTTTTCATTTCTGGTTGAACTGCAACCCAATCAAAGGAGCGAACGAATTGTTCATAAAATGCTGGATCTTGGCCAAAGTTATAACTTAACAATAGGACATCAACAAGATCGTTATCAAGTGCGTAGTCTACGCATTCAATTAAGTTTCCTGAATGACCCGAAATACCGGTAAATCTGATCTTCCCTAAGCGCTTTGCCTTTTCTGTGAATGTAAACCATTCTTCATTTTTCAATCTCGATTTGTTATTGACAGCGTGGTTAAAAAGAATTTCAACATGGTCAGTTTGAAGCCTAGTGAGACTTTGGTCTAGGCTTCTCATCATCTCTTTTTGACTAGTGCGAGATCCTGCTTTCATCTTTGTAGCGATGATTATTTGATGGCGGTATTTTTTAAGCGCATTACCGAGAACAAGTTCTGAATCTCCTTGGGTGTAACTATCCGCCGTATCAAAATAATTGACTCCCTTTGAATTGGCATGGTGTACAAGCTGCTCCTGGCCTGTTTTAAGTTGGCTAGAGCCGAAGGAAATATCGGAAATTTTCAGATTTGTACGACCTAAGCGCGCATACTTTTTGACACCATCTTTTCTATTTGAATTACCCTGATCTGCCAGAACAGTGGGAGCAAGGCTACTCAGGGCACTCAGTTTCAAGAAAGCACGTCGATTGATTTGGTTTTTATCATCAGTCGTCATAGATATTCCTTAATTGTGAATGGAAATCGCCATCATCTTCGTTGGGGTCATGATAGATTGATTGTGGCTCCTAGGCTAATTTATGACTGATTGTGTTTTCAGCATAGCCAATTCTTCTTCCTCTAAACCGAATTCCCTCAGTAGACTGTTTGTATGTTCTCCAATCCTGGGAGAACGACCCCGTGGCTTGACGTCTGCATTCTGGAACCGCATGGGAATAGAAACTGTACGATATGACCCAAGTTCTTCATGCTCAATGAGCGGAAACATATTAATAGCTAATGATTGAGGGTCGTCAGGTACTTCATGTAGACAGAGTACGGGCCCCCAGATCAAATTCTCAGCATCAAAAATCTCACCCCATTCGTCCCTGCTTTTAGTTGCTAACACTTCATCAATCTGTGGCACCAATTCGTGCATCAGCCTGAATCGACTTCTGACGTCCTGAAGTCTTTCGTCCTCAAGCCAATCTTCCTTGCCCAAGGCCTTACAAAAACGTGGCCAACCTGAAGCCTCCGGCATATTGAAAACAACCCATTTGCCATCACCACAGGGATATCGATTTGCTGTGGGTAAAAACATCTCGTCACGTGCTCGTCGTCTCACAGGAGCCTGATCTACAGCGGTGGTTGCATAATCCGTAGCTTGAGTCCAAATTGCAGTTTCGAATAAGGAAGTCTCAACCACCTGGCCTTCACCTGTCTTGTCTACGACTCGAAGTCCAGCAAGAATGGCGCTGACTAAAGCTAAGCCTGCGGTGTGATCTCCTTGAGCCGGCCTCGCCATGGGTACAACGCCTGTGGAACCTTCTCGCATAGCATCATAGAGACCGGATCTACCAAAAAATGCTGTGACATCATACCCAGGGCGCTCAGACTCCGGCCCACTTGTGCCGTAGCCAGTTAAAGTTGCGTGTACAATTTTTGGGTTAATTTCCAATAATGCTTCTGGATCTAAGGAATATTTTTTCTGACGACGTGTGAGTAAGTTGCAGATAAAGATATCTGCATCCCGACAAAATTTGTGAACAAGTGCGATCCCTTTAGCCGTGGTGAGATCGATACAAATTGACTGTTTGCCTCGATTATCGACATCAAATTGAAAGTCATAACTTTTAAGCTTTTCGTCCTCAACTTTAGGCGGTCTGGACATACCTCGCATAGGATCGCCTCTGAGGGGTTCGATCTTGATCACCCTAGCACCCATGTCGCTGAGAATGGCGGCCGCACTGGGTGCTGCCATCCAATTATCTATTTCTATAACGGTGATTCCTTCGAGTGGTGCTACCAAAATTATTCTCACGCTAATTATCAAGAAGTTTCTAGTGTACTTGATTAAGGTGGGTTAAATCAGGATCTATCCAATGGCTGATTGCTCGTTAGCAATGAGATTGATTGACTGACTGAGGCAACTAAACAAGTGGTCTATGGCTCGAGTTGGGTTTGACCTGCTAGCTCGATTTAACTTTCGCGATTAACGTGGAAAAATAACTGCCTGTCATGTCGGCTAGTAGCAGAGAGTCTGCCTGGCCGAATATAGGGGTCCCATTTTTGGCCACTACAGCCTTCAACTTCATCTCCCATGATCGTCACGCGTTGTATAATTCGTTCTCCATCAAAATCATTTAGAACAAAGTGCTGGGTACAACGATTGTCCCACATGCAAATGGTACCCGGGGTCCACTGATAGCGTACCGTAAAGCGAGGGTTACTCACCCAAGTTGTTAAAAAGGGTAGTAGCGCATTACTCTCATAGGCGTTCATTTCGACGATCCGGCGTGTGAAGTGTTCGTTAACATAAAGCGCTTTTCGTTTAGTGACAGGATGTAGCCTGACAACGGGATGTATTGCAGTTTTCTCTGGCTTATTGTGTGGTGCTGCATCATGAAGTGCCGTTAGGCCATCGCACATTTCTTTCATAGGGGCTGATAACTCATCGTAAGCGGCATACAAATTTGTCCACATTGTATCTCCACCTACAGTTGGGCATTTCGTCATATTCAGGATGGACATTTTGGCGGGCTGTTCTTGAAAGGTGATATCCGTATGCCATTCATCCGCAACGCCGCCAGTAGTCGCGACTAACTCAAAAATCTCGGGATATTCAGGGTAGGGCACTCCGAGGTTGGGATGTCCTTCAATGTCTCCAAAATGCCTACCCAGAGATACGTGACTTTGTTGATCTAAGTGTTGCTCTGGGAAGAACAAAACGAGATGTTCGAGCAGTAGTGCATTGATCTCTCTTAATGCTTCTTTTTCCACTGCCGCGAGGGATAAGCCAGTGACTTCGGCACCAATCACACCTGATAGTTTCTTTACTTGCAAGTTCATCATTTGATCCTCTTTCTGAAATCATTTCAGTGAAAGATCCGGTAAGATGTCAGGAGAAAACCTGGCTTATTCAGACCTTTCTTAGTTTGTAAAGTCGTCCAGAAATTGTACTCTGATTGGACCACCACCACCTTCTGTATCCGTGATGAATAATGAATAAATACCGTTGGGACTTAGTGTAATGGGTTCTGGTCCAAATAGTGAATCTGATTGGCCGGGTGCGGTCAGCAGAAGATCGTAAGAGCTCGGTACCAGATCAATTGTCAGAGCGGTTGAATCTCCTAACTGCGATACTAAAGGAAATCTCGAGATTCCTTCACCTGGTTCAAGTAGATAGATGTCTAACAATCCTGAGCTTGGGGCGAGTCGTGCGATGTTTAATACGGATCTCAAGGGGACTCGTCGTCGGTCATCTAATATCAACGTGGTTCCATTGGTTGTACCAATCCCTGATGCCGCGAGCGTGTAAAAGTTGCCGGGTAGTATCGCGCGGCTTTCAGTAGAGATCACATCGTCGGGATCGCCTGAGGTGACAAACCGATAATTAATCACATCAGTTTCTGTATCCTGATAATTTGTTATGTCGCCAAAATTCAATACATCTGCTGCAAGAATGCCATCCGCAAGTACGTCCAGTGCCCCCCTGTCAGCGGTCATATTGGCAAAACGAATTTGGCTTTCTACCTGTTCATTAACAAATAGGCCGGCTCCTGCTTGTTCCGTTATGCTGAACATACGAACTGTATTGTTACCAGGTCCAAAATAGTCTACGAGAACGATCAACCTTTGGGTAACTGCGGTAAAGTTGAATTCACCAGAGTCCCAAAGTATTTCATTATTGGCAGCGTCTCGTACTTCAATTTTTGAACCAGCACCGGTAAGCACTTGAATCGCTTCTGAAACGACATCGACAGGTAAGTTAATGGTCTGAGTACTTGCATTTGGATTGGTCAGCGTCAGGTTTACATTGTTGGCGGATGTACTGGCATTCAGAAAAATCACTTGGCTTTCCGTAGTAGAAGCGTCGGCTGCAGCACTGGTCAGACTTGTCACTTTGGGGGCATCCATAGTACCGCTAAAAATAACCAGACGAGTATCACCGATAGCTATATTTTCATTTGTTGTAATCAACGAATTGACAATATTTCCATCGCTCAAAAAGTCAGCACTGTATTCCAGAGAAACCTGAGGCAATACAGTTAATGTAAGTGTGGCTGCTCCAAATTGTACTCTACTGACTAAGGAGCCTCTGGAGGTGATCGATAACTCAGGTGAATCAGGTATCGCATTCACAAATACAATAAAGGCCGTTGGAACCGGCTCGATAGTAAAACCATCATCCTCACCGCAAGAAGTTAGCAAGAAGAGGCTGCTAAGAAGCAGAATCAGTAATGTGGATCGTGTCATAGTTACAACTTGTGATTTATGTAAGGGGTTAGAATGCAGGGCGCAACAATAATTCAATGGCGGTCATTGGTCAAAAGAAATCACGGTTTCTGGATGGGTACTAGCTATATGGAGTTTGAAAAATAGATCGGAAAGCAAGGATACCTGCTGTAATACTGACATTGAGGGATTCCACATCATGATTCAGGGGTATTTGTACTAAAACATCGCAAAGTGACAGCATTTCCTTTGATAAACCTTTGGTTTCGTTTCCAAGCACGAATATGGTTCCAGTACTGGGTTTGAACTCATTGAGGGGTTTTTCACCATAAGATGATAGCCCGACTATCGTGAAGCCGCTATCTTTCAATCTTTTCAGCCCACTAATTGCTTCAGAGCAATGATAAATTGGCACTTTTAAGGCTGTTCCTGCACTCGCCTTAATCACAAGTGCGTCAATATTGGCATTCCCTTTTTTCGGTAAAATCAAACCAGCACAGGGCGAGGCACCAACCGTACGAATTGTCATCCCGACATTCTGGGGATTGGTGACATTTTCAAGCGCGATAAATTCTTGATTTTGAGCGGGGCTCAAGACATCTATTGGTTGGTATCCCGGAGCCTCAATATCTAACACAACCCCTTGATCTTGTTTACTATTCTTTGAGATACGTGAAAGTGCCTGACGGCTATGGTATTGGATCTCGACACCGCGTGTTTTTGCCAATTCTGAGATGGTTTGCACTATCCCACCTAGTTTGTTGCTTTCTGCCAAGTGCAATCGATAGGGGGAAATCTCTGGCAATAACAATGCTTCGTGTACGGGTTTACGTCCATATAATGTCAACATGCGATCAAAGAGGGCTTTTTTTTCCGCGTAGGACATGTAGGTGTTGTCTTTCATCTGTCTATTTTACTATTTCTTTGTCGTATCAGCATCCGTTCGGTGTATTTATCTCAGTTCGGCATCTATAGAAACGCATTTGTGGAGGATTTCTGTTGCGACAAGGTTAAAATTTGAAGATGAGTTCCAGGTTATGGTGTATTGGTGAATTCCGTCTAACTCGGAGCGGTGAGCTTATTAATAGCCATTCGAATAGCCTCTATAAGAGGCTTTCTAATTGAGCTGCTATCTCTTCTGGAGTCGTTTTAGGGTGAAATCGTTTTACAACTTTTCCCTCAGAGTTGATTAGAAATTTGGCGAAATTCCAGGCGATATCCTCTTTGCCTTCTTCGTCTTGTTTTTCTGTTTTCAGCCATTGAAAGAGCGGTGCTGCATCTGCTCCGTTGACATCGATCTTGGCAAACATGGGAAAAGTAACGGAATACTTAGTTTGGGCAAATTCTAATATTTCGGCATTTGATCCGGGCTCTTGAGCCCCAAATTGATTACAGGGGAATCCCATAACTGTTAATCCTTTGGCATTGTCGTGCAAAGTACGCAGACCTGCATACTGATCGGTTAAGCCTCATTGGCTTGCTAGATTTACAATCAGTAAGGCTTCATTTCGATAGTCTGCAAAGTTGATTGTTTCGCCCTTAATGCCTTCCATTTCGAGCTGGTAAATATCCATAACCTTTCCTTTTAGTTCAGTCTTTTTAGTTTCCGATTTTTGTTCATGAGAAGAGGCTAGGAGCCTGTCTGAGGTTCTTTAAGAGAATATACCGTGTAAGTACCATTGATCCATAGTGATATATTTAAATATCCAATAAAGCGTGCCATCCTTTTGACTAGCAATATAGTAATCTCGGGTTAGTGGTTTATTTTCGGTTTCATCCCACCAACCATAATCAATTCTCTCCGGTCCTTTGAGTAGTGTTAGCTGGCCTGCTAGGTGGGGCATATCACCGGACATAGCCAATGCTTTTGGTGTAGTGAGTAAAAAGCTGGGTCTTAATAGCGAATCCTGTTTTTCTGGGGACCAATGATGCTTTTTGCTCAAGTTTACTTTTTTCCATGCTTTTTCAGGCCGATGATCATCAGATTGCGATAAACCAAAATATTGTCCTGAGCCTAGTTTAGCATTAAGGATGTTAAGTAGTTGATCATTGTGTTCCGAATTATGTTCATTAAAATCTCTCGATGGTGTGTAACTATCTCGAAATAAACTTTTACTGTCAGCACTAAGTGGATAAAAGCGGTTAGCGATGAGGGTGATACTATCAACTTCTTTTACATCGTTAATTTGATCCAGTTTAAGTTGTGTTAACGCTAAAAAAACACGCGTTTCATTTATGGGGCTTGCTAGTGAAATGCTGAAGGTTTTTTTGAAGTGCTTTTTGTGCAATGAATCACTGTAAGGTGATTTTCGATGGGATAGGTGCCAGGTGAAATGGTTAATGGTGAGCTGTCGTCCCTTTAAAAAATCTGAAAGTTCGCCCAACAATCTCTTTATGGGGAAGATCAAGGAGTTTAAGTTTGTAATATCAAAGAGGAAGTTGATACTGGATAAGAATCTGGCATTGGGATTGATAATTTTTTGTGGATCTGCCTTTTCTCCCTTTAGCCTCAGTAAATAATCATTAAAGTAAGTGCCGAGACGACGACTGATTCCTTCGGCAGGTAATCCAAGTAAGGTGTGGAGATTAGTGATCCCCATTTGTTTCAAAGCGATGATAATTTTTTCTTCTGCCTGCAAATTTTGAACAGATAATTGGCCAATACTATTTTCGAGTTTGTCATGATCCGTATGTATTAAATTTGTGGCATGCGCCCGGGCAATAATTAGAGCTGAAAGGGGTGTGGTATTAGTGGCGATGAGTGCCTGGTAGCCTAATTTATGTAAACCCTGTTCAATACTGACGATTAGATTGTTTAATCCTTTAAATAATTTTAAACAACCTCCGATATCGAGTAACAAACAATCTGGTGATCTGATAGAAACTTTTGGTGTAAATTGATAAGCCCATTGAGCAAGATGGGCAAGGGTGCTCGTTTCTCTATCATCATCTCGTTCAAAGCAAAGTACATTGTTACTAAAGGTGTAAGTGGTATCCATGCTATTGCCAATTTGAATGCCTACTTCTTTTGCCATATCGTTCATATGAAACACACGTTGTTTTTCAGTAATAACAACTGGTTGTTTTTTATCAATAACGACTGCATGGTCCCCGGCATTTTCTTCTGAAGTGTTCGACCTTAAAAAAACTTCCAAAGGAAGTTTTGTAAAATGCAAACACATCCATAAAGGGGTGTTATTGCTTATATTATTGCGCGTATTAGTCGTCATAAATGCGGGTTTAGGTGGTGGCTTGAGTATGTGTCTATCGGTGCGTTCTTTTGCGCGTCTTTTGGTGATAGACAGTCTGGTAAGCTATCTGAATGATTATTGATTTGTAGCTCCGAAAAATCCGGTGTCATAAGATTAAGGTGGTCATTAAATTCGATATCTAAGAAGTCACTCGGCCAGCCACCTTTGCGTTTTAAAACCTTTACTTTGAGTCGTGAATGTTCACTCACTGCGACTTGTGCCTGTAGTTGAATTCTGAGTTCTGCAGGAGAAGCATTTTTGGCAGCGCTGTTGTTTCGGAATAAAATGCCAAGGCATTGACCTTCTTTGCTGGCAATTTGCAGTCGTCGCAAATGTTTTTCTAGTTGCGGAATCTGCTTTGTCCGGGCCTTTTCTGTCGATTTCTTCTCTGTCGATGCCTTCTCTGCTGACAAAAAGTCTGGCCATGCGAGGACGGCGGAACAGCTTTTTGAAGAAAGGGCTTTTTCAAGCACCCAAAGCATGTCCACATGGCTGGTGGTATTAACAATAAGAATCTTGCTTAAATCGATACCGGCTTTGGCCAAGGCTGGAGCATAGGGTATATGTGGTGGAGAGACCCACAATAACCAACGGTTTTGCTCCTGGCTCAATTTGGCAAGGGCAGGTGTTAATAATCTCAATTCACCAATGCCGAGTTTGTTGAGTAATAACTCTGTTAAACCATCTTGTGGCCAGCCCCCGCCGTATAAATGTTGATCGAGCAGAGAGTAAGTACTGGGTATACCGTTGTGAACATCCGCATTAATGCTTGATGCACGCCAGATATCATTACTCATGATCAGTTTTTCTAGTGTGGATCTTTTATTCGACATACTGTAAATATATACAGTATATTTAGATCGGGCAAGAAAAATTTAGAAATCTTGGTCAGCAGTATTGTCAAAATAGACATTGTTTAAATAGGGAGCATTTGAGTCTCTTTGACTTCTTCCATCACAACGTAAGTTCGAGAATCACTGACCCCAGGTAAGGTCAATAAGGTTTCGCCCAAGAGCTTTCTGTAGGCCTTCATATCCGCAACTCTGGCTTTGATTAGATAATCGAAATTACCGGAGACTAAATGGCATTCCAAAAGCTGTGGTAGTTTCATGACAGCCTCTGTGAATTCGGCAAATACGTCGGGTGATGTTCTTAGTAAAGAAATTTCAACAAAGACTAATAAACCCAAGTTTAGTAGTTTTGGGTCGAGCTTTGCTTGGTATTGTTGAATATGGCCTTGTTTTTCAAGGCGCTTGACCCGCTCTGCACAAGGTGTAGCGCTGAGGTTGATGCGTTTTGCGAGTTGCGTATTTGTAATACGTCCATTGGTTTGTAGTTCCCGCAGAATTCGACGATCAACTCGGTCTAGTGATTTAAACTGCATATCTTTATCAAAATAGGGCATAACTATAACTATTGATTAAAATTAGAAGTAATTACCTATTATCAAATAATATATAAGTGAGATCAACTATTTATAATTGAATATACTGCATGTTCTTAATTCATGGTTAGCTCATGGCTAGTGGAGACAAATATGCGCGTAGGTGTACCTTCAGAAATAAAGAATCATGAATACCGGGTCGGTTTGATACCTGCTGGTGTAAAGGAACTTGTATTGAGTGGACACGAGGTTTTCGTACAGCGCAATGCAGGTGCTGGTATTGGGTACTATGACGAAAGCTATATCGCTGCCGGGGCTGCGATCATTGAAACTGCGGAGGAAGTATTTAGCCTCGCGGATATGATCGTAAAAGTAAAAGAACCTCAGGCAATTGAGCGCAAAATGTTACGTCCCGAACAGACGCTATTCACCTACTTGCATTTAGCTCCAGACCTTCCCCAAACTACAGATTTGATCGAAAGTGGTTCTACTTGCATTGCTTATGAAACCGTAACGGATGCAATGGGAAGATTGCCTCTTTTGGCACCCATGTCAGAAGTGGCAGGAAGAATGTCCATTCAGGCAGGTGCGATGTGTATGGAAAAATCTCATGGTGGTCGAGGTATATTGTTAGGGGGCGTTCCGGGTGTTGCTCAAGGGCAAGTTCTCATACTCGGTGGCGGCGTAGTTGGCCAAAATGCAGCTCAAATGGCTGTGGGTATGGGGGCAAGAGTCACCATTGTAGACCGTTCATTAGACGTATTACGTCGGCTGGACAATCTATTTGGAAACAAAATTCAGACGCTGTATTCAACTCAGGATGCTGTTGAAGAAATGGCAATGGCTGCTGATTTAATCATTGGCGCTGTGTTAATACCGGGTGCATCAGCCCCAAAACTCATTACAAAAGAAATGGTAAAAGAGATGCAGGCAGGAACTGTCATGGTTGATGTCGCGATCGACCAAGGCGGATGCTTTGAAACATCCCATGCAACAACTCACGATAACCCTACCTATATTGTCGATGATATCGTGCACTATTGTGTTGCAAATATGCCGGGGGGCGTGGCAAGAACTTCAGCTGCAGCTTTGAACAATGCGACCTTGCCCTATGTTCTGGAACTCGCAAATAAAGGTGTTAACAAAGCGCTACTCGATAATGCCCACTTAATGAATGGATTGAATGTGTTCAAGGGAGCGGTGACCAATCAATCAGTTGGTGCTGCTCACGATATTAAGTTTGTTGATCCGCGAGATGCGGTAGCAGCCTAAGGCTACGAAAAGTTTCTTTTTGTAAGGAGACTTAATAACGCGCATTTGTAGAGCGCTTTACGCTAGAATTTATTGACCAAATGACTTCCTGCCTGCATAGTGTCGCGGATTATCAACTGATACGAAACAATGTTTTCAAAAACCTCCTTTAGGCTAAGCATCATGGTGGTGATGAGTTTGCTTTTGTCCGCTTGTTGGAACTTAAACAGGACTGATTCAATGCCGGCACCTCCAATTGCAAAAGTGAAAACTCATACAATGAGCCTCCACGGAGAGGAAAGAATTGATAACTATTATTGGATCAGAGATGACGAGCGATCTGATCCAGAAATGTTAGCACTGCTTAAGGAAGAGAACGAATACACGGAAAAGGTGCTTGCCCATACATCGGCACTTCAAACACAACTTTTCGAAGAGATAACTCATCGTTTGACTACAAATGACAGTACAGTACCCGTGACGCTAGGTGGGTATGACTATCACCAAGAATATCGACTTGGGGGTGAATATCCTATTTATTTGCGACGCAAACTTGATGAGCAAAATGCTGAAATCATTCTTGATGTTAACGAGCTTGCGGTAGGCCATGATTACTTCAGTGTGGGTAATTGGGTAGTTAATACGAAGGCAAATATACTGGCATACGCTTCTGATGATGTGAGCCGTAGAATTCATCGAATTCGATTTAAAGATCTGGATACCGGAGAACTGCTTCCCGATATCATTGAAAATGCCCATACCAGCCTCGCTTGGGCTAATGACAATAAAACACTTTTCTATATCGAAAAAGATTTGACGACACTCTTGCCCTACAAAGTAAAACGCCATGTATTAGGAACACCTGCATCTTCAGACACTGTCGTTTACGAAGAGCTAGATCAGGCGTTCTCGGTATCGGTATATACGACACGTAGTGAATCATTTGTTGTCATCACGTCCTCTAGTACGGATTCCACCGAGATTCGTTTGATTGATGCAAACGTACCAAAAAGTAAAACTATCATGTTATTGGCGCGGGAAAACAATCATGAATTTAGAATTCGGCACATTAAGGGAACATTTTATATTCTGACTAATTGGGAAGCAGAAAATTTTCGCTTAATGTCTGTTAACGACAATGAAATTGGTGATAAATCAAAGTGGCGCGAGGTTATAGGCCATCAAGAATCTGTCCTGCTCCAAGATGTAGAAATCTTTGAAAATTTCCTAGTGGTGGATGAACTATATGATGGCTTGTCGAAAATTAGGGTTATAAACCTCAACACCCGCCAATCTCATCACATAGAATTTCCTGATAAAAGTTATCATGCTCGATTACATTCTAATCCTGAGGTTAAGGCGAGAAAGCTCAGATACGCATACTCAAGCCTAACCCTACCAAAAACAATTTATGAATATGATATGGATAATCATCATTCAAAGATGTTGAAACAAGATGAAGTGATCGGGGACTTTGACAGTGCTTTGTATCAGTCTGAGAGGATGAATATTGAAGCACGGGATGGCACGCTTATTCCTGTTTCTCTTGTCTATAGAAAGGATCAGTTTTTAAAAGGGAATAATCCGCTTTATCTCTATGCCTACGGCGCCTATGGATACAGTACTGAAGCTACCTTTGATTCGAAGCGTCTGTCTCTACTGGATAGAGGATTTATCTACGCAATGGTTCACGTAAGGGGAGGTGAAGACCTTGGGCGACAATGGTATGAAGCCGGTAAACTGTTGAACAAGCGCAATACTTTTTGGGACTTTATTGATGCGACCCATAGTCTGGTCAATCAGGGATATGGGGATAAAAACAAAGTGTTCGCCATGGGTGCATCAGCGGGAGGATTGTTGATGGGGGTTATCGCCAATGAAGCACCAGAGTCTTATCTGGGCATCATTGCACATGTCCCTTTTGTTGATGTTGTGACGACCATGTTGGATGAATCTATTCCTCTGACATCAGGTGAACTCACAGAATGGGGCAATCCAAAGGATAAAAGTGCTTACGATTATATGATTTCATATTCACCTTATGATCAGGTAAAAGTCCAAGACTATCCGAACATGTATGTCACGACAGGATTATATGATTCTCAAGTCCAGTATTTTGAACCCGTTAAATGGGTTTCAAAATTGCGAAGTTTGAAACTTGATCACAATCGTTTACTCTTGGATATCGATATGGAAACAGGGCACGGAGGGGCTTCGGGCCGATATGACCAATATCAGGCGGATGCTCGAGAGTATGCATTTATCCTCGATCTTCTGGGTGATTCGGGTTGATAAACCTACAATATTCTTAGCTTTGCAATGAACCAGCTGTTATACAGGTCGTATCAAGTAGAATAGTTGCCGCGTGCAAGACGATTTTAGGGGAAGGAGCAACATGCTTTGTAGTAATGTAAAAAGCACTGTGAAAAGTGCTGTTAAAAGCAATATAAGTAGTAAGCTAAGCCGCCTAGTCAGTACCTTGATGATGGCCGCATTTTTAACCGCTTGCTCAGGGGGCGGTAGTAGTTCGACCCCGCCCCCACCAGCAGCACCCCCGGCAGCCGCGCCTCCACCACCTGTTACACCTCCTCCTGCAGCGCCACCGACAACACCGAGTCTAGGCACTATCGTTGCACCCGTTCCTATTCCGGAATTTTCCGATGAGCCATTTCTACTTTCGTCTGGGTCGAGAGCGCTCATTGCACCAGATGCCACAAGTGTATTGGGCCAATCTGTGTTGACCTGTACGGCCCATATACGTGAACGCCAGGGGTGTAATTTCGAAACATTGCCGCTTATTGGGATGGAGACAACCAATCCTACTATCGATGATGTCATGGCCAGAGTCGTTGTATCCCACGATTGGATGCGAGTTCGTTTTCGAGAGATTTTAGAACAAATGCCTCCATCGGTGTTACTCATGACCCGAGGTCTGACGGCAATCGTTATTTCCTACGATATTCGTCCCTCCTTTTACTCTCCCTTTTCCGGCGCAATTTACCTTGACCCCGATGGAATGTGGTTAACTGAGGAGGAGAAAGCAGTCATTGATGAAACACCGGACTTTAGAGGTGAATTCGGCTCTCAGTTACAATTTATTATTCTTTGGCGTTATGTTCAGGGTAATACTGATATTCGATCTTTTAATCGGGATTTATCATTAGTGAGCCTCAGAACAGCAGCATTGTTGTTCCATGAACTGGCACACGCCAATGATTTCTTTTCACCCAGTCGCGTTAATTTCATTGATAGAACTGTTGCACCCATTCATGCAATAGCGTCGATAGAATCTGATGGCTTGGGAGGCAGATTTCCTTTGGCTTCATCAACAATGAGGGGTTTAGCCAGAGTTTCATTCAGAGGTGAGACTGCAACTGAATCCCAAAGAATATTGACTTCTGAAGACATAGCCAATGAATTCCCCGGAGACGTCGCGAACGACTACTACAATTTTCATACTCGGTTTGAAGATTTAGCGATGGCCTTCGAAGAAGCGATGATGTACCACAGCTACGGTATTTCTCGGGATGTGGCGGTTACCAATTTTCCTGACTCTAATTTTTGCGACCAATATCTGGTTAGCTGGGGGCAGCGAAATCGAATTGGTAATCCCAGTGTTCAGGCCAGATCAATGTACACCGTACGTGCGTTGATACCAGAGATTGCGGATGCGGTACAAGCATCTTTGGATGATATGCCTGCGCCGAGTCAGATGGCTGTCGGCACCAATTGGTGCGAGAACATCAACTTGTCAGCTCCGCTGGCCAGGGGACTTATTTTGGACGAACAATCTCATGTTAGGACAGTGGAAAGTCTGCTCCCTTACCAGTAGAGGTCTGTGTATCAATAGATACCTAGTAATATCAGTTAAAGGACTATAAATATCAATAAAGGTCTGCGAATCGTTCAATGGTTTTGATTTGATCTGAATTCAGAAGATGAGCTGTCTTCTCTAAACTCGTCTTCTGTAATTTCTTCACATAACTCACGCAACACTGAAGGCAGTTCTATATCGGACAGTGTCAGAAATTTTGTTTTGTCCAATCTCCCAAATACTAAAAACCGATGCCCATTGTCAGCTAGCTTATTGATCGCGATATCGCGAAGCGCCACGTCGTTCTTGTAGTATCGGGTCTCAGCAATTCTGCAAATTGTATCTACACCAACAATAAATGTAGCGCCGGGAAAATAATCTGATTTTTCCGCGAAAGTCGCTGCACGGGTGAAGATCAGTTTGCTGCCACTGAAGTATTTTTGTCGGGCCGCCATGTCCAGAAAATCAATATTAATTTTATCGACATTTGAAATAGAAATTTCGTAAGTGAGAGCCATTCCCGTCATTTGCTCGGCAATTTTTGCGATTTTTCTATGTCCTTCATGGGGCGGGTTAAATGCACCTGGAAATATTAATGAGCTCCCGCCTAGGGCGACTTCCGTTTTATGCGCCTCTCCAGACATCAATTTTTGCCAGTCGAGTGGGGCAGTAAACATTTCAATTTTAAGCTCGTTAATGGATATCTGCTTTTCCAAGCCAGTGGCAAGACACATTCCTCCAATGATGACTTTATTGCACAATGTTTCTTGGTCAGTACGAGAAAGCGTTTTGTCCAGCGCAAGGCTAAAGAGCATAGTAGACCGAGTGGACTGAATAGCGACAAAACAGCGGTCACTGCCTTTTCTCTCCCGTAGTGTACCAATGGCTGCGCTGCAGCCTAGGCCATAAATTTCACTTTTTTGCTGGGTGTCATCAGATAATAACAGTGCACGTTCATAGGCTTTCATTGCCATATTGCGAGCTGTTGTCGCTGAACAAGCTTGTTTTGGGTTAGTCCCAATGAAATTAGCTAGGGATGAATTACTATAGGGAACGAGACATTCCAATAAGGTGTTGGAGGCGCCAGGGACACCCAGTAAATCAGAAATTGCCCGACTACCTCCGCCTGTTACTGCGAGTACAAAAGCGCAAGTATGTTGATGCAGCCTGTTTATCTTAAGGTTTTCAGTGGAATCAAGTGTGGACATGCCGCTTTTTCGTGCCGTTTTATTCGAGAACTTGTGTGACGGCACAGCTTACCCTATGTTGGGTCGTTAAGTTGTAACGAATAGTCGGTTTGAACTGCGCCGATCTCCTACTTGCCGCATTTCCATTGAAAATTCGGCATTTTGCCGCGTGCTGGCGTGTTGTCTCCGTTCTTCATGGCGGCGTCTTTCTCCCTGAGTATACGAACATTTGTTATTGTTTGTAGCACTTAGGCGTCTTGGGGGGGTTCTTGTCGGGTTTCTTATCGGGATAGCAGCGCGTCCGTATCCTGTTGGTGGAATTATGTTCATGGGTTCTCATCCTTTTTTACTGAGCCTTCTTTTTTGTTAAAGAATGACCCTTATCGGCCATGCCAGGCTTATACTGAAGAACTTCTAGAGGATGGGACTTCCTTTACCTTCCTCTGCTTATTAATTATAGCGGCCGAAACCCAAAACGCTTGAGTGAACGTTAAATAAATAAGTTAAACTTCATTCAGTCTTTTCATCAATAGAGTCAATTTATGCAGCTTGTTTTAATGCTCCTCTGCCTAGGCTTTGGACCTTATTTATATGCCGAAGATCAACCGGGAGAAGTCCCTTCATTTATCCAGGAAGATCTAAAATATTACCCATTTGAGGTGGAGGAAGATCGCTTTGTCGTTGGTGAGTTGTCCGTTGGTCAATTACACATCCTGAATACTTATAGAGATGACGCAAAAATGCTCTTTGCTCGGCATCTCGGCATATTGTCAATTAACGGCACAAAGGATGATATTCCGCTCTTACAACTAATTATTGATCAAAAAATTCTGCGCAAGGATGAAGTCCAAAAATGGCAGGCCTTGGGGATTTTGTTTGGGGATGTGTTAGCCCGCGAATTCAATATGACTTGGGTTCGGTATGAAGACAAATATGGGCTTAGTAAAGCGCTACGCTTCCGGCGAACAGATAACTTTATGTTTCCTGTTATCATGTTTTCAAAAAGGGTAGGGTATAATGATAAAATTGATGTACAAGCGATCTATAATAAACTCGCAGATGATGTAGCGGCATTTAAGGCATGGGAATTGAAACCAAAGCTCCCAAATGGACTCAAACCAAGTTAAAATAAACTATTAGGCTAAACTAAGCTTTTAGTAGGCTAAAATAGCAAAACAGAAAACATTTTTAGGCAAGACTTTATCAGGCAAATATTATGGACTTCATTCTAGGCATTCTTAAATTTCTGTTCGTGGACTCTACTGTAAACATCCTCGGTGATCTGTTTGAACAAACTTTGGTCATGTGGGCTTTCATTGGATGGGGATGGATCGCGATGCTAGTGATGTTTTCGAGTCTCTATTCTTCTATCTCTGCCTTGTAGGTGCCTAAAAGGAGTCTCTAAACGCTATTAATTCATCAAGAATTCATCAGGAGCTTATCGAGTTCCTGCATAACGAGATCACCAAATTTAATCGTGCTAACGATATTTCCCTTCTCTGCTGATGAGAGATCTGAAGTGGAGTAGCCTTTTTCGAATACACTTTGCATTGCCTGCCAGACTGCTTTTGATTCTTCTACCATATTGAAGCTCATTTCTAGCATCATGGCCACAGATCCAATCATTGAATAAGGATTAGCAATATTCTTACCCGCAATATCCGGTGCAGATCCATGTGAGGGCTCGTAATACGCTTTCTCTGGCCCTATACATGCAGAAGGCATCAGACCTAGTGAGCCGAGAATACCACCACCCTGATCACTAAGAATGTCACCAAACATATTTTCCATGACCATGACGTCAAATTGTGATGGGTTAAGGCAGAGGGCAGTTGCTGCAGCATCGACCAGAATATTCTTTACTTCAACGTCCTGAAAGTCCTTGTGAACTTCGGCGAGTATTTCATTCCAAAAGACGCTGGACATAAGCACGTTACTTTTATGAATATTATGTAGTATGCCTTTACGTTTTTGTGCTTGTTTAAAACCAATGATGAGAATTTGCCGAACCTGATCTTCGGTATACTCAAGTACTTCTTTGACAAAACGTTTTCCCGTCTTGTCTACACCTCTTTCTTTTTCCCCAAAGTACAATCCTCCGACAAGTTCCCGTATCAGTAGAATATCTATCCCTTCTGGAATGATTTCTCTTTTAAGGGGGGAGAAATGAACCATGTCTTTGCTAAGAAAAATGGGTCGAAAATTAGCATAAGTGTTGTACCTTGCTCGTAGGGGTAAAATGGCGCCTCGTTCAGCCTGTTCTTCCACTGGAATTTTCTGAGATGCTTCAAAACTCAAGCCAACAGGCCCTTTGAGTATCGCATCTGCTTCGTCACATACCACTTTTGTTTCATCAGGGAAAGCTTTGCCATGAGAAAAGTAGGCGCTTGCACCAAACGGCGCTTCGACTAATTTGAATTTAACATCACGATGCTTTTCTAGAACATCAAACACTCTAATAGCTTGAGTCATTATTTCTGGTCCGATAGCGTCACCGGCTAGTATGGCAATTCGTTTAGCCATGTGTTTTTTCCGTCATTTAAAAGAAACGAATGCTACCATGACTAATGGAGAGCCGGTCAGTTATGCCTACGATGAAAAGGATTTATCAATGCGTCCAGAAAAGGATTTTGGGCTGATAACTGTTAGAGAACTAATAGATAAGGAAGGCTTCTCTCTCAGATTTCCATGCCTTTTCATCAAGGGTTAATCGCTTATCAAATTCATCAAAATCGCTCTGCCCGTTGTCGATCCAAAACCGTAATTCGGATCCTCCATTTATGACGTCGATAGGTAAGCGATGATGCTCATATTCATAGTAGTGGTTCCGCCACAAATTAATGCTAGGCTGAATGAGTTTTAAGGCTTTCAATAAACCCGCGATGAGTCTATAAGGTTTAAACGTTTCATGGGCGTAACTTTCAATATCGGTGTGTATTTGAAGTCCGGCGCACATTTCCCCCTGAAATTTATGGAAGGTGGGTTCAAAATAACAGGTTCTCAAATAGACACCCTGCGTCCATTCATTTGCTTGGTTATTTAGAAGGTCAAGCATTTCGTTAATGGGTAGGTGAGGCGCCCCAATAACTTCGAGAGGGATTGTTGTCCCCCTTCCTTCGGATAAATTTACGCCTTCCAATAGTACCGTGCCAGCGAAACATCGCGCCATGTTAATACTGTTTGCATTGGGGCTTGGGTTGATCCAGGGTCTGGTCTCAGACCAACCATGTCCGACAGGTGATTCGGGGGCATAATTAACCATTTCAATCACCTTGAGATTGGTTGATAGTGCATTATGCGCCACTAACCAATTAGCTAATTCTCCTATCGTTAGACCATGTCGAGTCGGGATGGGTGCACAACCTACAAAACTTTCTTCTCCTTTTATCAGCGTTAAACCGTCAATTGGCCGACCGGCAGGGTTGGGGCGATCGAGCACCCAAATTTCAATATCATTTTCACTACATGCCTCGAGAAAATACAGCAATGTAGTGATGTACGTGTATATCCTGCAACCTACATCTTGAAGATCAAATAGAATCAGATCAATACCTGCAAGCATTTCCTCAGTGGGTTTGCGATGAGCGCCGTATAAAGAAACCACAGGAATCTGATGCCTGCTATCAAGATAATCTTCCGTCTCAATCATGTTGTCTTGTTTGTCTCCACGCATACCATGTTGTGGACCAAATGCTTTTTTTATCGAGCATCCTTTTCTGATGAGAGCGTCAAGGCTGTGAGTATATTCGTATGTGATAGATGCGGGGTGCGCGACAAGTGCGCAAGATCTGTTTTTCAATTGCGTTAATAGATCTTCGGAGTTTAGTAATTGATCAATGCCGGTTTGGAAGCTCATATATCCAATTCGCTCTCAGGAAATTAAATTTAATAGATGGAAACGCTTGTTATGGAAATCTGCTTTTAGAGCGTGTCCTAGGGAGTAGTAATGATAGGCTCCTGACAGATCTTGTAATATGCATGAAATACCGATTTTCATATTGTGTGTAACAATATCATGGCTCGCATACGCTAGTTCCAAGTTGATGCGCAGTGTGTTGGACTCTTTTTTTAAATGGCTTTTAATTAATGTGAGATGTTTACATTCATTCTTGCCTGCGCGATATTGAATGAAGCTATAACTCTGCCAATGACCAGAAGGCGAATAATTGAATTCATGATATCGAGGCAGATTGTCCCGAGATAAAAAGAGCTCGAAGCAGGTTGCGTTCCAAAGTTCATCTTCTCTATGAGGCTGATCTACGGCCTTGGGCAATTTAAGGCTTTCAATATTTCCAGCGACATTAAAAGACAGAGACAAGGAATAGGTCTTCTGATTCAAAACGCTCGAAATTTGCCCCGTAACTGACTTTATCGCTTTGTTCGGAACAAAGGGTTTGAGTTTAAATTGTGTCATTGAATAGTTTATGTGAGTTTATGTGAATTGTTATATGTTAGTTTACCAGATTGGGTAATAGGGAAAGAAAATGTCTGTAATGAAAAACGTAGATAATCAATACGATTATGATTTGTTTGTGATAGGCGTTGGTTCTGGTGGTGTAAGAGCCGCAAGGATGAGTGCAAATTATGGTGCCCGTGTTGCCACGGCTGAAGACAAATTTATGGGTGGAACCTGCGTAAATGTCGGTTGTGTCCCCAAAAAGCTCATGGTTTACGCCTCTCATTTTTCGGAAGATTATGAAAATGCCGAAGGATTTGGTTGGCAGAAATCAAGGCCTAAATTTCATTGGCCTACCTTCTTGGAAAACAAAAATACGGAAATTAAACGCCTGAACGGAATTTATCAGGGATTGCTCGATAACGCGGGTGTAACGCATTTCGATGGAAGGGCTCGTATTGTCGATGCTCATCATATTTCCATTAACAATAAAGTGGTTTCCACAGAAAAAATACTCATTGCCACTGGGGGCTGGCCCACAGTACCAGTGTTTCCAGGATCAGAACATGTTATTACGTCGAACGAAGCTTTCTTTCTAAAAGACTTACCTAAGAGAACGCTCATTGTTGGAGGGGGTTATATCGCAGTTGAGTTTGCTGGCATTTTCGCAGGATTAGGGGCAGAAACTCATCTGTCTTATAGGGGTCCGTTATTTTTGCGGAATTTCGATCAGGATATCCGAGAAATTGTTGCGGAGGAACTAGCTAAAAAACACATCGATCTTCGCTTTAATTCAAATGTGGCGAGCATTGAAAAAAATGAAGATGGGTGTTTCCATGTCAAATTTAAAGAAGGTGATGAACTTGAAGTTGATGTTGTAATGTATGCTACCGGTCGGGCACCTGCGGTGGATGATATCGGGCTTGAAAATGTCAATGTCAAATTAAGAAAAAATGGCGCTATTATTGTTGATGATGCCTTTAGAACCTCAGAACCCAGTATTTTTGCATTAGGAGACGTTACCGATAAAATTCAACTGACGCCGGTGGCCATTAAAGAGGCGATGGCATTCGCTCAAACCCAATTCTTAGATCAGCCCCACAGGATGGATTATGATGACATTGCTACTGCAGTGTTTTGTCAGCCAAATATCGGTACTGTGGGCCTGACCGAAGCAGAAGCTCGTGACCAATATGGTGATATCGATATTTACCGATCAAAATTTCGAGCAATGAAACATACCTTGTCTGGTAGCGATGAGCTGAGCATGATGGAAATCATCGTTGATCGTGCATCTGATAAGGTAATTGGTGTCCATATGGTAGGTGCGGAAGCAGGTGAAATCATTCAAGGGATTGCAATTGCGATAAAAGCAGGGGCAACAAAAGCAGTTTTCGATGCGACGGTAGGTATTCACCCGACATCCGCTGAAGAATTTGTCACCATGCGAGATCCAGTTTCAGTCTAGCACTAAGTATTCAGCTTCAATATGTCGACAGTGCGTTGCAGAACGATATTTGATATGGTCTGCGCCTTACTCTGAGGCAATTGAGGCTTATTACAATTGGATATTATGACTGACATCCTGAATCTATTTGATTCGTTTCTGGGCTCTGCCCAATACTTTCCTTTTCTTCTTCTGGGCACGGGGCTATTTCTAACCCTTTATTTGAAATTCCCTCAAATAAGATTCTTTAATCATGCTTGGCGAATTGTCAGAGGTAAGTATGACAAACCTGATGACGTAGGTGATGCAACTCATTTTCAGGCGCTCACTACAGCGATATCCGGAACTGTTGGAACCGGTAATATCGGGGGAGTCGCATTGGCGATTTATCTAGGGGGACCTGCTGCTTTATTTTGGATGTGGATGACAGCCTTTTTGGGTATGACAAGTAAATTTGTAGAAGTTAGCCTGTCACACAAGTACAGAGAAACTGATGCGGAAGGCCATATTGCCGGTGGGCCAATGTATGTGATGGAAAAACGGCTCAATATGAAGTGGCTGGCTGTATTTTTTGCCGTTGCGACTGTCGTGAGTTCATTTGGAACCGGCAACATGCCGCAAAGCAATAATATTGCTAGTGGTGTTGAGTCTGCGTTCGGTATTGAGCCCTGGATTACGGGTACGATTCTATCTCTGGCTCTAGCGGCTGTGATCTTAGGTGGTATTTCGCGCATTATTCAGGTTGCCGAAAAAATCGTTCCTTTCATGGCGGTTATTTATTTATTCGGCGCCATGACGGTCATTTTTTATAATATCGATCAAATCATCCCTTCATTTGTATCTGTATTTAGTACTGCCTTTACTGGCTCCGCCGCCACGGGTGGTTTTCTGGGAGCGACTTTTGCCTATGCGTTCAATCGCGGCGTTAACAGAGGCTTGTTTTCAAATGAGGCGGGTCAAGGATCTGCACCCATAGCCCACGCAGCAGCAAAAACCGATGAGCCAATCTCTGAGGGTATGGTTTCAATTCTTGAGCCTTTTATCGATACTATTGTCATTTGTACAGTAACGGGCTTGGTGATCTTATCGTCAGGGGTCTGGACAGAGAAATTCGAGAACAAGTTCCAAACTTTTGACACTGAATTTGTGGCCGGAACCTACAGCGAACATGTTCCCGAACAGCGAGAAGCCTTATTCAAACATTTGAGCTTTGGTTCTGCTGATGATCCTGTAGATTCTTTTACGGGAGAAATCCAAGTACTTAATGGGCGTGCAATCACGCCTGGATTTACCATTATCCATAATCGATCTGTGGCTGAATCAGTGATCTACAGCAAGGCGGGTAACGCCTATACGGGAATTGTCATGGTTAACAACGGCAATATTGAGGAGGGTATTAGCCTCTCTGGTAAGTCTTTGATTCATTCTGTTGACCTGACAATGGAAGCTTTTACGAGAGGTTATCTTGGTGAGTATGGCCGATATATCGTTTCCGTTGGATTGATTCTTTTTGCTTTTAGCACGGCAGTTGCCTGGTCTTATTATGGTGACAGAGCAATGACTTATCTCTTTGGTGTTAAATCTGTATTTGCTTATCGTGTCGTATATATCCTCGGATTCTTTGTTGCAGCGGTTGTGGACACCACGCTTGTTTGGTTGTTTTCTGCCATTACTATTGCTTTTATGACCTTACCTAACTTATTTTCTATGTTGATGTTGCGCAAGGAAATGAAGCAAGATATAGAAGACTATTGGCTCAGATTTGATCAAGCATTTCCAAAGAAACGAGTAAAAACAGAAAAAGAAGAAAAATAAACGAAAGGTAAATGAGAGGTAAATGGATATGAAAACTGATTTGAGTGGTCGGGTTGCAATAATTACAGGGTCGTCCTCAGGTGTTGGCGCTGCCACTGCTAGATTGTTAGGAGGCATGGGTTGTCGCATCGTCATTAACTATGCCCACAGTGAAGAACCTGCAAAGGTTGTTGCTGCAGAATGTGAAGCGCTTGGAGCTGAGGTTTTGATTTGTCGTGCTGATGTTAGCGATGACAAAGACTGTAAAAATTTAGTCAATGAAGTGATGAACACCTGGGGGAAAATTGACATTTTGATTAATTATGCGGGGACGACCAAATTTGTAGAACATAAAAATCTCGCTGGTTTGGATAAAGAGGATTTTCTAAATATTTATGGCGTCAACGTTATTGGTCCATTTCAGATGGTGAGAGCAGCGGAATCTGCGCTTAGAAAAAGCAGCGCAGGTTCAATCGTTAACGTGGCATCCATCGCGGGTGTCCGGGGGGTTGGAAGTTCTATCGCCTATGCTGCATCAAAAGGTGCGCTACTAACGATGACGCAATCCCTAGCCAGAGTGATGGGGCCGGAAGTTAGGGTTAATGCGATTTGCCCTGGATTTATTCAAGGAGAGTGGCTTAAAAAGGGCATCGGAACAGACAACTATGAACGAATTAGGTCAAGTTATGAAAATGCCGCTCCTTTAAATCTGACTTGTACTGCGGAGGATGTGGCTGAATCAATCGTAGCATTTGCCGTCGGCCATGGCGTGACAACTGGGCAATACTTGATATTAGATGGCGGACATTATCTAACATGATCTCAAACTTAACATGACATCTAACATTAAAGCTGATGTGAGTGAAAACGAGCCAATTAACCACTATGCATTCAAACATCTTAGATCCCAATTGATTGATACCCTAGACGTCAATGTTCATGAATTTGAACATATCAAAACTGGCGCGATGCATTATCACTTCGAAAGTGAGCATGAGGAAAATGTGTTTATGGTCGCACTTCGTACGGTGCCGATGAACTCAACTGGCGTTGCGCATATTCTTGAGCATACCGCGCTGTGTGGTAGTGAAAAATTCCCGGTTAGGGATCCATTCTTTTTGATGATCAGGCGTTCTTTGAATACTTATATGAATGCCTTCACGACGAGTGATTACACTGCATATCCCTTTGCGAGTCAAAACGCTAAAGACTTTGGCAATCTGTTGGATATTTATCTGGATGCTGTATTTTTCTCTCGCCTTGATCCGCTGGATTTCATGCAAGAAGGTCATAGAATGGAGTTTGAAATACCGGATGATCCCACGAGTGATCTAGTTTACAGAGGTGTCGTTTTCAATGAAATGAAAGGCGATACAAGTTCTGCAATTTCAGTACTTTATGATGCTGTTAAGAAGCATCTGTTCCCAACCACTACCTACCATTATAATAGTGGTGGAGATCCTGAACACATTCCTGACTTAAGCTATGAGGAAATGCTGAAGTTTTATCAATCACATTACCATCCTAGCAACGCAATTTTTATGACTTTTGGCAACAGATCAGCCAAGGATCTACAAAGTGAATTCGAAGACAAAGCACTTTCTCGTTTTGAACGTTCACCTGATGTCATTGAAGTGTTGCCTGAAGAACGGTTTTTTGAGACTAAGCGTATCGTAGAACCTTACGCTGTAGATGAATCGGAAGGCTTGGATAAAAAGACTCATATCGTTATGGCCTGGCTCTTGGGCCCTAACACTGATTTGGCATTGTTATTAAAATGTAACCTCCTCTCAGACGTATTGTTAGATACCGCTGCTTCACCTTTACGCAAAGCACTTGAAAATACTGAGTTGGGCGGAGCGCCTTCACCACTCTGCGGCCTCGAAGAAACCAATAGGGAAATGAGCTTCCTCTGTGGTATTCAAGGAAGTGAACTTAAATCTGCAGACGATATTGAAAGCCTCATCATGGCGACTTTGGAAGATGTTGCAAAGAAGGGGGTCTCACAGGAAAAAGTAGAAGCTTGTCTACATCAACTAGAGCTTAATCAAAGAGAAATTGGTGGTGATGGAGGACCATTTGGTCTACAACTGATTTATTCATGCATGTCCGCAGCGATTCACCGCGGTGATCCTATTGAATTGTTAGATCTTAATTCAGCCTTGATACAACTTCGTGAAGATATTAAGGCGCCTGACTTTATTGCTCAATTAGTCAGTGAACTTCTTCTTGGGAATCAACATCGTATCCGCTTGTGTTTGTTTCCAGATGCTGAACTCAGTCAAAACAGAATTTCTGCCGAAAAGTCTAGTCTACGGAAAATTAAAGAAGGGATGAGCTCAAAGCAGAAAGAGGAAGTCATTCGTTTAACGAAGGCTTTACAGGAAAGACAAGAAAGCGATGAGCCATTGGAGGTTCTTCCTAAAGTAGGGTTGTCAGATATACCGAAAAAATTAACTGTGCCTAACGCTGATGTTATAGATCCAAAGGATGTTTTTCTTGAGGGTTTTCCGAAACTAACGCGATATAGTGCGGGAACAAACGGAATCGTCTATCACCAGATCGTTTCGGATTTTCCTGAACTTGATCAGGAATGTTTACAGCGATTACCGTTATACACCCAGATAGTGAGTGAGATAGGATCGAGAGAAAGAGGGTATTTAGAGACGCAACATATTCAACATAGTCTTTGTGGTGGAGTAGGTGCCTACACTGCGATTCGGGGCCAGGCGTCTAACCCCGATCTTGTCCAGGCTCACATTACCTTTTCTAGTCGGGGATTGAATTCAAATACAGCAGAAATGATGAGTATCTTGAAAGATACTTTTGAAAGCCCTAATTTTAAGGAACCTCAGAGAATAAGAGATCTGATTAAACAAATCACTATAAGACGTTTATCTAGCGTGAGTCAGAATGGTCATGGTTTAGCTATATCTGCGGCGGCAGCTTATTTTAGGCCTGTGTCCAGATTAAACTATGAATTAAGCGGACTAGAAGGTATCAGTAAGCTGAAACAGCTTGATGCCTTGCTCGATAATACAGGTGAACTGGATAAACTTTTGGGTATTTTCAAAGTTATTCGGGATCAGTTGATAGCCATGCCATTTGAACTGTTTCTAGTGGCTGAACCCAATTTTGCGGAAACTGCCACAAAAGAACTCATAAGCACCTGGTCAGAATACATCAATCCGATTAAACCGATGTCCAGCGGCAGTATTAACTCCCGGTTTTCAGAAAGCCCGATGGATCAAGCTTGGATAACCACAACACAAGTCAACTTTTGCGCAAGTGCCTTTCCGACGGTATCGGAAGATCACATTGACTCTGCGCCTCTAACTATTTTAGCCGGTGTATTGAGTAATGGTTATCTGCACAAAAGAATTCGAGAGCAAGGGGGCGCATATGGGGGCGGGGCAGGACATGATGCCTCTAACGGTATATTTCGTTTCTACTCTTTTCGAGATCCCAACCTTATGAAAACATTTGGCACCTTTGAGGCATCTGTTGATTGGGTTCTTGAGACAAAATTAGGTTTCGATGCTATAGAAGAAGCTATTTTGGGCGTGATTAGTGGCATCGATGCGCCGGGCTCGCCGTCTGGAGAAGCGCAACAGGCATTTCACAATACCTTATTTGGAAGAGGTGGACAGTTTCGATCTACCAAACGTAACAACATCCTTGGGGTGACGGTTGAAGACGTTAGGCGTGTTGCAAATGACTATTTAAAAGGGCCAGTTGCTCGTGCGATAGTCATGAATGAAAACGGATTAAAGAATTTGCCCTCCACTTTTGTGATCAAGCAAATATAAAATTCGCTAGATGATAGGTCTCTTTGGAATGTCGAAAGTTCAACATGTTATTTTTTTCAAAGAAAATCCTAGCCATAGCTTGACAAAGCCCCGTGGCTTCTACATTCTTTGGCCCACGGTGAGTAGGTTCTTAATATGAATTATTAGGTGTCTTCTAGCCAAAAAATTTTATTAGAATATTATAAAAGCAACAATTCCTAGTAGGTATCAGCATGAAAGAATTTCAGATTAGACATGTGCTATTCGCTGTGGCGTTTGGTTTCGTGTCTGTCCTTGGCACTAGCGTGTCAGCACAGAACCTTGACGAAGTTTTGGGGGTAAGGGCATCAACAACGGTTGACGGACGAAAGTCTCAACTGAAGATAGATGCATTAACAGACCAAACTCGTGATTTATTGACACAGTTCAAACAGGTAATGAAGATCGTAGACGGTTTAAAAGTCTATAACCTCCAACAAGAACGTTTGATCAGAAATCAAGTGACAGAAATGCGCGAGTTGAACGAGTCGATAGACAACGTCAGCGAAGTTGAGCGACAAATCACGCCGCTGATCGAAAGAATGATTTCTAATCTCGAAAAATTCATTGAGCTTGACTCACCGTTTTTGATAACTGAGCGTCGCGAGAGAATTGTATTTTTGAGAGATACCTTAGATAGAGCGGATGTATCAGTATCTGAAAAGTTCAGTCAGGTCATGCAGGCTTATCAAATTGAAAATGCTTACGGTTCAACATTAGAAGCATACTCTGACATCATTCAGCTAGATGGAGCAGATCGCCAGGTTGATATTCTCAAATGGGGTCGGGTTTCTCTAGTATTCCAAACACCTGATGGCGCAGTGAGCGGTGTGTGGGATAACAAAGCGAGAGGCTGGGAAATTCTAGATGGCTCATACAGTGGTGGTATTCGAGATGCCGTGCGCATGGCACGTAAAACAGCGACAGCTGATATCGTTCGTTTACCAGTAGCAGCACCGGGAGAATAAAAAAATGAAAAAAATAATCTTAATAGTTGCTGCATGTAGTGTGGCATTCTCGGCACCCACCTTTGCAGCAGATGAAATTAAAGCTGCTTCCCTTTCTCAGTTATTGCAAATGGTTAAAGACGGCAAGCTCATTAACCTGGATAGAAATTCAAAGCGAGAAGATGACTTTCAGCGTGATAAGGCTAATCAAGCAAAAGGTGTAAGGGATGCTGAACGTCAACAACGTGAGGAAGAAATACGCAGTGAGCGCTTAGAAAGTACATTCGAGAAGAATGAACAGATATCGCTGCACTCGATGAGATCCTGAAGAAAAGACTCGGTTCCTTACGTGAACTGTTCGGCGTTCTTCAGCAAATCAGTGGTGACACTCAAGGTATATTTGAAGGTTCTATTGTGAGCGCTGAATACCCCGGTCGAACTAAGTGGTTATCTCAGTTTGCACAAGACATGGGTAAGAGCTCTAAGCTTGCAACCATTGAAGAAATCGAACGTCTTTGGTTCGAAGTGCAACGCGAAATGACTGAGTCTGGTAAAATCACACGATTTACCGCTAAGGTGAATCGCCTTGATGGCCAGGTCCAAGATCAAGAAATTGTCCGTATCGGGTCTTATAACCTGATCAGCGAAGGCAAATATGTCACCTATGACATCGCTAATAAGGTAGTGAAAGAGTTACCCGCTCAGCCTGCTGGTCGATTTGTCAGTTCTGCGGCTGCGTTGCAAGCAGCTACTAGTGGTTTTGTTGCTGTAGGTCTTGACCCAACTAGAGGTCAATTACTCGAACTTCAAAATCAGATTCCTTCTATAAAAGAGAGAATTGCACAAGGTAAAGAGGTGGGATTCGTTATCATCGCACTCGGCATCGTGGCTTTGATATTGTCTATTGAGCGTATTGTTACGCTGTCTATGACGGCTGGGAAAGTACGAGCTCAGGCTAAAAATCCGGGCTCTCCAGATGCAACGAACCCTCTGGGTCGTGTATTGCAAATTTACCATGACAATAAGGGTGTTGATCCTGAGACGCTTCAATTAAAACTGGATGAAGCTATTTTGAAAGAGCAGCCGGCGATCAACGCAAGAATTGCCTTCATCAAGATTATATCCATGGTTGCACCCTTACTCGGACTACTAGGTACGGTAATCGGTATGATCCTGACCTTCCAGGCAATTACGCTCTTTGGTACAGGTGATCCTAAGACAATGGCAGGAGGTATTTCTTCCGCCTTGATGACGACAGTGCTGGGGCTTTGTGTCGCGATTCCTACAGTATTGATGCACTCCATTGTGCAATCACGTAGTAATGTCATCATGCATATCCTTACGGAGCAGAGTGCTGGGCTTATCGCTGAGCATGCTGAAGAAGCAGGTAAATAAGCCTTATGGACGCACTAATAACTGGCCTTAGAGCCTTTATGGAAGCAGGAGGCGATGTACTTTGGTACATCGCTGGTGCGACCTTTATTATGTGGGCAATTATATTTGAGCGCGTCTGGTACATTAATACTGACCACAAGCGCGATGTGAGTAACGCACTGAGTTATTGGGAAAGTAGAAATGAGCGAAGATCATGGCATGCGCACATGATTCGCTTAAGACTGATCTCAGAAGTCAATATGCGTTTAAAAATGAATATGCCCTTTATTAAAACGCTGATATCACTTTTACCCCTATTGGGACTACTAGGCACAGTAACGGGTATGGTTCAGGTTTTTGAAGCTATGAGCTATGGTGGTGGTAATGCACGTTCCATGGCAGCCGGTGTTTCTGCAGCCACTATTCCTACGATGTCTGGAATGGTCGCCACTCTCTCGGGAGTGCTTGCGAATACCTTTATAAGCTCAAAAGTACAATCAGAGTCGGACTATATGGAAGACACACTGACTATGGATCATTAAGAAAGCGGATCATTAAGAAAGCGGATCATTGATCAAACCCCATTTTCAAATACAAACGTTGGTAGAGGGAATAGGGCGTTGATACACTTGATTAGATCGAGATAATAAAAATGCGAAAAAGAAGAATTCAAGAAGAGGAGAAGGTAGCAGATTTAACACCGATGCTTGATGTGGTGTTTATTATGCTTATTTTCTTCATCGTCACAGCGACCTTCATTAAAGAAACAGGTGTGGAAGTGAATCGACCTGATACTTTAACGGCAGAAAAGAAGAAGACAGTCTCTCTACTCGTTGCCGTTGGAGCTGATAGTACAATTTGGATCGACAAAAAGAAGGTCGATATTCGAAATGTACGTCCAATTATGGAACGTTTACATTCTGAGAATCCAAAAGGGGGCTTGGTCATTCAGGCTGATGCTGATTCAAAAATTGAGAAAGTGCTTGCCATTATGGATGCAGCGAAGAACATTGGAATCAGTCAAGTTGCGATTGCTGGGGAGGAGGGCTAAGTATTATGGCTATTAGATTCAGTTTATCTATCTTTGTTGGTGCTTTAGTTACCCTAGCTTTGTTTTACCTGATGCAATCTCTGATCATTGGTAACCATTTAGCTTTGGACGATGACCCCGGTGGCACGATTGTCGATATTGTCCGCGTCAAGAAGGACAATGATGTACAGACCAAGAAAAGAAAAGCGAAGAAGCCGCCACCACCAGATGAGCCACCACCGGATGTACCTCAGGTCAATTTGAGTGTTGCGGTTGACGCAACGGCTTTTTCTATGAGCGGTGTTGATGCAACAGCAGGTATTGATATTGCTGGAGGAGGCTTTGGCATCAGTGATGGTGAATATTTACCTATCGTTAAGGTTTCACCTCAATACCCGCGTCGAGCATTATCTCGTGGTATGACAGGTTGGGCGATCGTTGAGTTTACCGTAAGCGCCCAGGGAACAGTAAAAGACGCTTTGATTGTAGCTAATTGCGGTTGGACTAAGAATAAGAGTCAAGGCCAATGTGTTGATTCTCCGAATAGTGTGTTTGATAAATCTGCATTAAGAGCTGCTTCGAAATTTAAATATAAGCCAAAAGTGATTGATGGTGAGCCTGTAGAAACTGCAGGTGTCCAAAACAAGATCATCTTTGAATTAGAAGAATAAGAGGGCAATATGAAATATCTAATTATCGCAATTTTAATATTGGTAGGTCCTGTCGCTCTTGAAAATATCACATCATTGACTTTAGGTAGCAGTGTTTCTGCCGCTGAAAAGAAAAAACAGAAACGTCGTGTCGCCCCACTCAAAGAAAGAACCTACAAAGTTTTAGCAGAAGCACAAGCATTGATTGATCCAGACTCGGTACAATATGACGAAGGTAAAAAACCTGAAGTATTGCCAAAGGCTGATCCAGCTGCCGCAATAAAACTACTCGAAAGATTATTAGGTCGTCGTGGCAATAGCCCTTATGAAATTGCTCAGATCTGGAATACTAAAGCTTTTGCATACTACATACTTGAAGATACGCCAAATACAATCAAGGCTTATGAGAGTGTATTAAAATTGCCTCAAATGGAAATATCTCTCGGTTTAGAACTTTCTGCAGTTCGGGCATTATTTCAGTTGTACTATGCCGGTGAGCAATATCAAAAAGCTATCGACTATATGAATCGATGGGAAGTGTTAAACGATAGGCCTGACACTAATGTTGCTTTTATTAAAGCGAGTGCGTATTACGAACTTGAACAATTTCATAAATCACTAGCCCAAGTAAAAGTGGTGGAGGAATTTACCGTCCTTCTTGAAAAGGAAATGAAAGAAAACTGGTTATATTTGTATGTTGTCCTCTATAACGAACTTAAAGATTACGACAATGTAATTAAAGTTTTAGAAAGAATGGTCGTAGAATTTCCGAAGAAACAATACTGGATGCACCTAGCAGGTATGTATGCTGAGAAAGATTGGGAAGATAAAGCGCTTTCTGCTTACTACGCAGCTTATATTCAGGGTATGTTTGCTAAAGAAAGTGAAGTCGTTATGTTGTCACAACGCTTACTTAATGCCTCAGTTCCTATAGAAGCTGCTTCTATTCTTGAAAAGGGTTTTGAAGAAGAACTAGTCGAAAAAAATGAAAAGAACATTCGAATTCTTGCGACGGCTTATACGATGGCGCAAGAACATAGCAAAGCGATTGATACCTGGAAGCAAGCAACTCAATATGCTGAAGACGGAGAAGTTTTCTATAGGCTTGCGCAAGCTTTAGCAAATGAAGATCGTCATAAAGAAGCGTCTAACGCATATCAGAGTGCGCTCGATGCGGGTGACCTAAAAAGTGAGGAAGATGTGCAGTTTTGGATGGGTATTTCTTTGATGCAGACTCAGGATTGGTCGGATGCTACCAAAGCATTTCGTGCTGCTGCAAAAGATAAATCTAAGGCAAAAAGCTCACGCCAGTATATTCGTTACATAAACAGTGAAAAGAAACGTCTTGCTGCACTTAAAGAAATGGTTGAAGGTGATTAAACGTAGTTTTCGTAGATAGTTTTGTAAGTAGATTTATATATAGTTAAAAAGGGACGCAATGCGTCCTTTTTTATTTGCAATTTATTAGTCTCTTTTAGTTGGTCTGTGACGAATAAGTTTAGTAAATCGTTTATGTTCGTTTTTTCTTTCCAGCTTTAGGCTTGCGTTTTGTTGTTCTTCAAAAAAGGCAATTTCTTTCTGAAATTTAATGTAACTATTAAATCGATCCTCACCAAGCTCCCCTGACTCCATCGCTTTTTTTACGGCACATCCAGGTTCAGCTTCATGTACACAATCGTTAAAACGACAGGTCATTGCGATGCTTTCTACATCATCATAGCTCGAAAGTGATGAATTTTTATCAACCCAAAACTGTATCTCTCTCATACCGGGTGTATCAATCACTAGACCACCCGTATCGATCAAGCATAATTCTCTGTGGGTAGTCGTATGTCGGCCTTTACTATCTCCTTCTCGGACATCTCCCGTTTTAAAATGCGAGTAGCCTAATAGGCGATTGATAATTGTGGATTTGCCGACACCGGATGATCCTAAAACAGCAACAGTTGTTCCCTCTGTTATCCATTCCTTGAGATCATCCATACCTTCATCATTCATGGCTGATACGACGAGAGTTACGGTACCCATTGAAACTTGGGCTACTTGATCGAGTTTCTTTTCGAGATTCGAGCACAGATCAGCTTTGTTAAGCACGATTACCGGTGTTGCACCACTCGCCCAGGTAAGCAGTAAATAACGTTCTATCCTTTTGACGTTAAAATTGTCATCTAGACCGGTTACGATAAAAATAGTATCGATGTTGGCAGCAACGACTTGTTCGCCAAACTTTTCGCCTGCTTCCTTACGACTAAATTTTGTTGATCGTTCTAGTGTTGTGTGAATAATGACTTGGTTAGGATTATCAGCTTCTACCTTTCGAACTAAGACCCAGTCTCCAACAGTGGGTAACTCTGCTTTTGATCGTACCTCTAAACGTGAGATACCAGGTAGGGAGCCTAACAAAATCCCGTGCTCAGACATAAGTTGATAGCCACTTCTATCCTGACGACAGACTCTAGCGGGTATTAATGTGTTGTCAGCTTCAAGTTGCTGTTGAAAGAAATTTTTCCAACCCAATTGAGCTAATGTAAATGTTTGTTCCAATGTATTTTCCACCTTCAATTAGACTCTATGCTGCACAAGTAAAGAGTCACAGATAACAATTGCTTCAGTTGGTACACATCTCACAGACATGAAATTTGAAACAAGAGAAAAGAGAGAGCAGCATTGCTTAAGGTGCCGAGGTGAAATCCCGAGCGAATTAATTGATTAAATTCAGCCAAGTCCACTGAGCACAGAAGCGCTTCTCATTGTAATATTTATCACTATCATTAAGAGCCTCCTAGCCAGTGGTTATTTCTTACACCTTAGTATTTTAGAGCAAGAGTGGCAAGTGATAATTAATTATGTAGCGTAGGAGAGAAAAGAAGGTAATTGACAATCTAAACAAAACGATTAAAATTATGCTAAATTCTTAAGCTTTGAGCCTACTATGTTGAAGTCACCAATCACTTAAATAAGGGTTGTAAACTAAATCACATCAGTAGTTCTGCATACTACTTCACTGCTCACATTTTCCTATTTTGTGAACTTCATAAATATTGAAATCATAGATACTGCTATATTGACGCGGGAGGAACCTGATAATGAATAATTAAGCCTTTAAGTAATGAATCAATATTAGTTTATAGGAGATAATTTATGGCAAAAGGTAAAGATAAGCGCAAAAGTAACGATAAATCAAAGGCGCAAAAAACATTAAAGGAGAAAAGAAAAGAGAAGCGGGATAAAGTTAAAACTCGCCCTTAAAAAACTACCGAGTACGAACGTACTTGTGTTCGGTAGTTCTCTATAGCTTTGTTTATCTTTTTTACGCGTCAGACTTTAGTGTAAAAAATGCCCAGTCTAACCAGGGCATTAAACTTGTTATGTCTGAACTTTCAATTGTTGCGCCACCCCAAATTCGAAGACCGGTAGGAGCGTCCCTATGACCACCAATGTCAAAGGCAATGCCTTCCCTATCTAACAATTGTACTATTTTTTTGACAAAGGTCTGTCGCATTTCTGAATCCAATGAAAGGAACCATGGATCAATTATTTTAATACAAATTGAAGTAGAAGATCGGAATTTCACATTGGATGCAAGAAAATCTGCCCAGTCCGATTGGTCAATCCAGCGTGTTATAACATCAAGATTTTTACTCGAACGTGAAATCAGGCCTTTCAAACCGCCAATTTCGGTTGCCCATTGTAGCGCATCTAACTGGTCTTCAACTGCCATCATCGAAGGCGTATTAATTGTTGCGCCATTAAATATATCTAAATTCAGTTTACCATTTTTGGTAAGACGAAATATCTTCGGTAAAGGCCATGGTGGTACATAACTTTCCAAGCGTTCAACGGCCCGCGGTGAAAGTGCCAACATACCTTGACCCGCTTCACCCCCTAATACCTTCTGCCATGACCAGGTGACAACATCGAGTTTTTTCCAGTCGATGGGCATTGCGAAAACCGCGGATGTCGCATCACAGAAAGTTAGTCCCTGTCTGTCTTCGGTGATCCAGTCTGCATTTGGTACTCTGACACCTGATGTAGTGCCGTTCCAAGTGAAAACAACATCCCGATTGCAATCAACATCGCTGAGTATCGGCAGGTCACCATAATCTGCTGAGATGTCACGAACATCATCGAGCTTTAGTTGTTTCTGAATGTCTGTACGCCACCCCTGACCAAAACTTTCCCAGGAAACTACATCGACGGATCTTTGTCCTAACATTGACCAGAGTGCGAGTTCAAAGGCACCCGTGTCAGATCCAGGGACGATTCCCAGAAGATAGTCATTGGGAATGCCAAGTAGTTTTTTGCTCAGATCGATGACTTCTTTTAGCTTTGCTTTTTCTGTTTTAGCTCTGTGGGATCTACCAAGGCTAGATGTGTCTAATTTTTTTATGGACCAACCAGGTCGTTTTGAGGTGGGCCCTGAAGAAAATCTAGGGTTATTGGGTTTGTTTGTGGGTCTTTGCATGACATTGATCTAGTGGTAGTTTAATTGGCACGATAGCTGATGATGTCGAAGACTACCAAGGATTTAGATTCATCCCGCCTATTTAATTAATTCATGTAAGGCGGGTGCTAAAGTTTAAGGCTTCTTACATGGTATTCTCTTGTTAGTACTTTAATCCCCTAAATAATTTGACCTCATGATGAGTGAAACACCTGAAATTCGTTTGGATCATGTCAATTTGCCAGCTCGAAAACCAGAGTGGTTAGCTGAATGGTATGCAAAAAAATTCGGATTTAGGTCTGAAGGGGGATTTGTTTTTGGTTTTGGAACGCTCTTAGTTTTTGAAAAAGGCGAACCATTAGACTACAAAGGTAAAAGCCATTTTGGATTTCGCTGTACTGATAAAGAAAGTGTAATTAATTTGGCGGAAAAATTTGAGCTTAAATTTAAAGATGCTGAAAACTATTGCGCCTTTAAAGCCCAAGATCCGGAAGGGAATGTTTTTGAAGTCTATTGGGAAGATCATCCTCGATGAATTCGGAATATAAAGTTGCAGGTTTGATGGCAATAGCGGCAGCCTTTACGCTTACGGGCTATGAATTTGTTCGCTCTGCTGCAACTGTATTATTTAAATCTGCCTACGGAGCAGAGAATCTACCATTGGTCATGGCTTTGATGCCTGTGGTGGTACTTTTAGGATTAGCAATATATAACAAGATACTGAGTATCCTCGGCCCGCGCAGAACACTCATTGTCACGTCGCTAGGATCATCTCTTATAATATTTTCTTGCTATTTGCTGTTAATCAACGGGAGTAAAGCCGTCACGCCATTCTTATACCTTACAAAAGAACTCTATATCGTGCTTTTGATTGAACAATATTGGAGTTATATCAACTCGACTTTATCTCCAAAGAATGCCAAAAAATTAAATGGACCGATAACAGGCATTGCAGGTTTAGGCGGTGCATTAGGTGGAACCTTAGTGGGTGTTATGGCTGGTACTTGGGGGAGTGAAACTATGGTGCTCATCGCTGCGCTGTTTCTTTTACCTGCTGTGTTGGTCTCAAATTACACCTATCGATTAGGTGGCGAACCTATCAATGATCCTGGAAATAGTAGTGATCAAATGGGTTGGCATTGGCTTAAAAGGAATCCAACACTTGCCTATTTGTTAGTGGTTGTATTGCTTTCCCAGCTCCTATCGGTCGTATTAGATCTGAAGTTCCAATCACTATTATCTATAGAATTTGCGGGAAGAGTTGATGATGAAACAGCCTTCCAGGGATGGTTCTGGGGAACACTGAATAGTTCGGTGTTAATATTACAATTTGTCATTGTGCCACTGTTGTTGAGTTTTGTTGGTCTTAGATGGACACACTTTCTTATGCCTAGCATCCATCTGTTTGCAATCGGATATGCGGTCTATGATCCAAGTATATTTAGTGTTGGTTTAGCTTTTTTCCTCTTTAAAGCTTTTGACTATTCCCTATTTCGGGCGGCAAAGGAAGTCCTCTACGTCCCTCTTAGTTTTGATGAACGTTATAGGACTAAACAAATTATAGATGTATTTGCATACAGAACGGGTAAAGGTGCATCTTCAGTAGTTATTGTCATTCTGCAGAGAGCAGGGGTTTTGGTTAATAATTACTTTTTGGCTGCTGGACTAGCGGCAGCCTTATTGTGGTTAGCGCTAATATTCCCGCTAAGCAAATATGCTGAAAAAAATCACGATTACGATTAATCATGTCTCACTTAATAGAAATCCGAAGACTAAGTGATACAGATGCTAATGTTTATTCTGTTTTAAGAAAAGAAGCAAATACAGATAAAAACTACCGTGGAAATAGGGACCCTGAAAATGGCCTCACCCAAAATGAAGCGCAACGGCTAGTGGTGAGTACAAATACAATTGTTATTGGTGCATTCACGAATGATAAATTAGTAGGGATGGTGTCCCTAGGATGGATGGATAAGAAATTTACTTTATTCGGGCTTTTTGTTTCAGAGAAGTATCGACGCGAAGGAATTGGTGAAATGCTGACCTCGGCGATCATTAAACAGAGCACAGACTTGAACGCTAAGACAATTAAACTGGAAGTTATCCGCTCCAACAAAGAAGCAATTTCGCTTTACGAAAAAATGGGTTTCTCCTATCTTAGACGGAACTGTAGTTCTCTAAAATTGGTCTTAGTTCTTAAATCGCCGTCTGCTGCAGCTTGACAATGGTTTCATTTAATTTATCAAGCCTGTTGACGAGAACCTTAATAATATTGTCTTTTAGCTTTTCTCTGATGCAAATATCAAGATGGTTTAACGTCGCTTTGTCGATCTCAAATACAATACAGTCTTCTATGGAAATGATAGTGGTGGTTCTAGGTCTTTCAGTGAGAAAAGAAACTTCTCCAAAAAAATCTCCCGGTGTCAGATTCGCTAGTATAACGTGCGAATCTTTCCTTTTTACAGCGACCTTCCCAGTTAACAAAATGTAGAAGGACTGATCCTGTCCACCTTGTCGAATGATATACGTACCCTTTTTTACTAGAAAAAAGTGTGAATGGAACCCCGTAATTATTTCTTTCTCTATGCTGCTGAAAGTATCAAAAAAATGAACCTTGTTCAGTATGTCCAAGGCGCGGCTACTTGTTATAGGTTCCAGTCGTTTCATGTTCGTTTTCTAAGAGACAGTATTCGGTGATTTAGCGGGATATCTCTATAAAGTGTAGTCGAGATCAATAAGACGTGAGTTTAAGCCCTAAGACCTGTTACATTGACTGAGTCTGAAGAAAGCAACAAGAGGGATGTATGACAGGATTACTTGTAGGGAAGGTGGTTGTGGTGACTGGGGCCAGTCGTGGGATAGGTGAAGCTATTGCGATTCGCTACGCTATGGAAGGAGCATCGGTTGTGGTAGCTGCGCGAACGATGGACGACGGCGACCATGTACTCTCCGGCGGTATTAATTCCGTTGTCAAACGTATTAATGATGGTGGCGGAATGGCCCATGCTGTGCGCTGCGATCTCGCTCTAGAAGATCATCGGATAAACTTGATCGCGGAAACCGAAAAGACTTTTGGGCCGGTTGACATTCTGGTTAACAATGCTGCCGTAACTTATTTCCTAAATGTGAAGGATTTTAAAATGAATCGATTTGATCTCATGTTTGAGGTTCAGGTTAAAGCGCCGTTTCATTTGTCACAGCTTATACTGCCCTCAATGATCGAAAGGCAGTCCGGATGGATACTGAATATATCCTCTCATGCGGCATTACATCCCAAAAAGGATGTTTTGGCTCGCGGTAGTACCGTCTACGGAATGTGTAAAGCGGCTTTGGAAAGATATACAACGGGATTAGCCTCTGAAGTCTATCGAGACAATATTTGCGTTAACGTTATTTCCCCAGGATTGGTCGCCACACCCGGTGTGGTTCATCACAAGCTCATTACCGATGCGACCCCTGATGATGCCGTGACACCTGTTGAGGACATGGCAGAAGCTTGTCTAAGATTGGTTCACGGTGAGGTGAGTGAGGTTTCCGGTATGATCACCTATGCAGATGAAGTAATCGAAAAATACAAACTAAAACCTAGAGATCTTATTTACTAATTTATACTTCGTTACTCTGACCAATATGCAAAATAGTAGCGTAATACTTATAACGTAAGCGCCAATTACTCCGCGTATCTGCCAGCGCCATCTTCACTTCTGTAAATCAACATTCCAAGGCAATAATGCTTCTATTTCTTCA
>JAESSY010000147.1 GCA_016763855.1 Pseudomonadales bacterium | reverse complement strand
TTTTGTTTTGGTTTTTCTCGTAAATTAATTTTAACAAAACTTGAAGGGTTTTTAAGAATATTTGAATATTTATCCTTGTATTTCAGCAAGATAGGTATTGATGGACAGGCACTAATTAGGTGGCAACTGGTGAAATAAAGCATCCGCGATGACCTCTACCCGTTGTTTTAGTTCTAGCTCATCAACGGACGACTTAATAAACTTTACAAAGGACTGGGTCTTAAACTTTGGGTAGTAAACCTTTATTTTCTTTGCCAGCAATAACCCAAGCTCTTGGTCAAAATAATACTTCAGCTTTCTATATTCACTCATAGGGTTAATAAACTTTATTGCGATGGAAGTAATCAGTTAAGCCTTTCTATCATGTACCTAAGATCATGTTTAATTTTCAGGTCCTCCCAACCGTACTTGATATAAAACCCGCATGCTCGAAGCTTTGTATCCATGTCTGTAGCTAACCAAATGGACTTACACCCCTTTGAATGAACCCATTTTTCGACGTTATTAAGCAGTTGCCAATGCCCTTACCTTCATATTCCCGCAACTAGCCTTTGGGGACAGTCCGCATAGTGTCAATGGTGACGCCTCTGGAAGCAAGCTCCTCTAGAGACATGCGGTTTTCTCTAGTCGCAATTCGAACTGAAAATAGAGCAGGAATATCCTTATCCTCGATTTCTCTTATTACCATGTTATGTGTCACCGCCTAAGTACTTTTTTAACTCGGTTAAGGATCTAATTATGAGGTCTGGCTTTATGCACACTAGGTTTACGTCACCTTTTCGGTTTAGCCAAACGCCTGTTAATCCAGCTGATTGTGCCCTTCAACGTCAGCCTTCAGATTATCACCTATATGCCTGTCTTTTCAGTTACACAAAAGAAATGTCAAAATTAGCGTGCAGTTTAAAGGGGCGCGCTTTTTTGTTTCGCAAAAAACGTGACGATTTAAACTGTCCGCTCTATTTTATTGTTTGCCTTATTAACACTATATTACTCTGGGCTTAATTTCTCTTTTTGTTATTTTTTGCAATAAAATTTCTGTGAATGATGCAACTAAGACAAAACCAACAAGAATATACACGACATAATCTGAAGTTCTGCTTACATAAATAAGAGCAAGTATCATAGCAATAAAACTTAGCATAGCGGCAATAAAAACCAAGATCCGAGAAGCACCTGTTTCAGAAATAATTTTGAGATGCCCAATATGAGTAACAGTATGAACAAGCAAAATCGATATTGAACCAATAGCCGCTATTTCAGATAAATCAAACAAGAGCGATAAGATAATAATTAGAACACCGCTGATAATTAACCCTTCCCTGCTATGCCCGATGGGTTTCCCAAATTCGGCAGGGAGCTCACCGTCTTTTGCTAGTTGATAGGTCACATTTGTTACTGCATACAAATTAGCATTAATAGCAGATGCCGTGGCGATTAATGCAGTAATCGCCACGACTGTAAAACCAACCTGACCAAATATTGGTAATGCCGCTTCAGCTAAAGCAAAATCTTTAGCTTCGATGACTTTTTCTGCAGGCAAATTACCAAAAACAGCAAATGCAATTGCCACATAAAGAACCATAACTAATAAAATGGCCGTCATCATTGCTCTTGGAAGTGTTTTAGCAGGGTCAGGCATATCCTCTGCAGTATTTGTGATAACACGAAATCCTTCAAAAGCAAAAAAGGTTATGGCCAGACTAAAAAATATATCGTTCGTGGGTGGATAATAGCTAGGGGACAATAATGTGGGGTTTAGAAAAAAGATTCCTGCTATGGATAAACTCGCTAATACACAGAATTTGATTCCAACCGTAATTGTTTCCCAAACAGCAACATTTTTTGCCCCTTTAAGGTTGATCAAAACAAACATAACAATAATTGCGATTGAAAAAAAGTGACGCCATATTTGTGGTGTTTCATTATTTGGTAAAAATGTGACCGCATAATTTCCAAACGCTTTAGCGATTAAACTTAAGGAAACGATAGCCGAAAAATACAACATAATTCCCATAGTGCCTGTAAAAAAACCAATGCCATAGGATTGAGATAGATATTCTATTATTCCGCCAGAAGAGGGATAACGTGCCCCTAATTTTCCTAGTGAATAACCACTGAATAGAGCTATGACTCCGCCAATAATAAATGAAATATATACAGCACTTCCAGAAATCGCACTTGCCTCACCAAGTAGTGCAAAAATCCCTGCGCCAACCATTGCGCCTATACCCATTGAAACAGCAGACCAGAATCCAATTGGTTTTTTTGATTTGTGCATGTATACCCTTTTTAATAGGCTAACGCGGCGATGACAGGCGCGCCGCAGAGTTGCCGCGAAGCTACCTAGAGACCGAAGTAAACGAGTTGATTGCTATGTTAGATTTTTCTATTGTCATAGGTCCAACCAAGGGCTGCCTCAGGGAAACTATCAATAACGAAACCTGTTTGATGAGACTTGCACTTTACCATGCTACCGTCTGGCCTTACTATGCTCGCAGCCAATGGTGAATATCGTTTGGATGAATTTGAAGCAGAAATCCATATTTGGTTATCTGCAGCTCTAATATACAAATTGGACACTATTAGATTCTTGATGTTAGTGGATTTTGAGTTCTCTGCATTGAGAAACGAATGGAATAAAAGCTCTATCTCAAGGTCACGATATTCATCATAAAGCCCAAGGAAACAATTGTCATAACATATAAGAAAGCCGCACTTGTATCCATTGATATCGATTACCAATGGCCTTGTGCCCGAACTGTAAAAGTTTGTTTCTGAATTGTATAAACGCTGCTTGTTGTAAACGCCAGCAATAGAACCATCACTGGAAACTACAAGGGTACAATTCTTTGGAAGCTTACAATCATCTCTTTGCATAGACCCTAGAATCACCCAAATATTCAATGAGGCTGCAAGAGTGCATATAGATTGAATATGGCTTTCGAGAGTGTCCCAGCAATACCCGTTAAAAGAGGTGAAGTGCTTTGGGCCATATCCAGGCAGTGATGATTCAGGGAAGTGAATTACCTGGACTCCATCAGCTGCGGCTTTTTTAATCAGCGTATGTATGTATTTAGAATTACGTTCGATCTTTCCAGAAACGGGAAACTGTGCTGCGGCGACGGTAAGGTATTTTTTCATGATTTGAAATCTAACAAGACTGTAGAAAAACCCCTCGCGGATACGCAAGGGGTGTTTGGCCATATTTGATCTTGCCGAGAGAGCCTCTCAGGCATGTTCTTGTGCAACTTATGTGACGGAAAATCATTTCAGGCGTCTCTTGTTCGCGCGCTAATTTTGTCTAACGATATTACAACAGTTTTTCTACAGCCTCAACGTTTTGCTAACGGACGCTTAGCAGCTGCGCTGCGGAGCGTCTCAGTGAGCGAAGCGAGCGATGTTGAGCAATTTGTTAATGCGGTTTACCCATTGATGGAATGCTTTAAGGTTTCAGATACCCACTGGTTTATACTCTTATCTTCGCCATTCGCTATTGCTGCAATCTTACTATGTAAAGTAGGCGGTATTCTCAGGTTGAATTTTCCAGAGTATTCTTTGGTGGGATTGATATCTTTCTCTTCACAAACCTCAAGGTATACTTGCAAAGAAAGCTTGAATTCTTTACGAAGAGCAGACGAACTCTTACCATAAAAATCTGCACTGCCGTTCAGGCCCAGTATTTCTCCTCGGAATTGATCTAAGTCAGCGTCGTATTCTATCTTCGCTCTATATCCATCGACTTCCATTATGTTCACGGTATCACCTCATTTTCTTCTAACCACTTTCGCACACTTGCCACCGCACCTTTGTCTGTATTTGGAGATAGATGTGGTCTATGGAAAACCCGTACTTCACCAAAAAGTACTACTGCCACTCTAGACCCAGATCTTTCCGAGACATCAGCGCCAAGCACCTTGAAAAGTGATTCGATATCCGACCATGCAATATTGCCACTGGTAGGGCGACTATAAACTCGCCCTACAGTCTTTTGGTGCTTTTTCTTCATCTCTCTATGGTACCACTATATAGTACTACGTCAAGTATTAGCCTTGTCCAATATGAAATGGGTCTGAAGGTGTCGTTTCTTTCCAATATGAAATGAGCCTGAAGTCAGATGAGAGATTGTTCATGATGGGGGATGAAAACCATCATGAAACTCAAAGAACTTACCACCATTAATCAACTGGCTGATTTTTTGTCAGGTGCCCAGTCTGTGGCCTTTACCGTGGTCGACAACAAAGATGCTTGTTACCGCTGGATTCAGGGCGAATTGGCAAAGTTTAGCTACATGACGTTGTCTAAAAGTGACAAAGGTGTCGTGATTCAATATCTGATGAAGATCTCTGGGTATTCCCGACAACAAATTACCCGATTGATCAAACAGTACAAAACACGTGGTCGACTACGACGCCGTCAGCGTACTGTTGCTGGGTTTAAGACAAAGTATACGGAGCAGGATATTGGCTTGTTAGCGGAGATGGATAAAAGACATGAGACGCCCTGTGGTCAAGTCATTAAGAAGCTCTGTGAGCGTGCTAACACTGTGTTTGGGGAAGATGAGTATGCCAATCTATCAGAGATCTCAGTGAGCCATCTGTACAACCTTAGAAAGACGTCGGTATACGTTGGAAAGCGGCGCCATTTTGAGAAGACTAAATCCAAACCTTCAACCATCGGAGAGCGCCGTAAACCGCAACCAAATCAGCAGCCAGGATACATTCATATTGACACGGTTCATCAGGGTGATCTGGATAAAAAGAAGGGTGTTTATCATATTAATGCGGTGGATGAAGAAACCCAGTATGAAATTGTGTGTACGGTGGAGAAAATCAGTGAGCGATATCTTATCCCTGTATTGGAGGCGATGCTTGAGGCTTTCCCCTTTGTTATAAAGGGGTTTCATGCCGATAATGGATCAGAATACATTAATAGGCATGTTGTAAAGTTGTTAGAGAAGCTAAGAATAGAGCTGACGAAATCACGTGCAAGACAATCCAACGACAACGCTCTAGTTGAAAGTAAGAATGGTTTTGTGATTAGAAAAATATTTGGTTACGATCACATTCAGCAGCGTTGGGCGCCATTGATCAATGAGTTCAATATGAATTATTTGAATGATTATCTTAACTATCATCGGCCTTGTTTTTTGCTGAAACAAAACGGAATAAAAAAGGGAAAGAGATAAAACATTACCACTACAAGGACATGATGACGCCTTATGACAAACTAAGATCATTACCTCAATCCGAGAAATATTTGAAACTCGGGACCAACTTTGAAATACTGGACAAAATCGCTTACCAAATGGGCGATAATCAAGCTGCGGATCAGATGAAAGCAGCACGCCTTAAACTATTTAAAACCATCTATGGACAAACTCTAAAGACCGGTTAATCAGGGTTAGGCTTCAGACTCATTTAAGGATTGGAATATACTGTATCTAGGCATATAACGAGGATGTAGAAAAACCCAATCTGGGCTTGTTTGATTGTCAGCCAACATTTTCACGGATGTCTGTCCCTTATCTTCTCATTCCGTTCATTGTG
>JAESSY010000146.1 GCA_016763855.1 Pseudomonadales bacterium | reverse complement strand
GCAACCGATCCCGAATCTTGCGTTTTATGCAGACATCAGAGACTTCTCCGAAACCATCATAATCGATACGTGGACGATTACCATTTAACGGATCACCATTGGGGTTGGCATTTTTAACACTGAATATCAGGGCAAAATCTATTTTATTTTTTAAGCTCATTCTTCATCTCCTTCGTTTTCCAATTCATTATTTTCCATTGTCTTAGTTTTATTTCGCAGTTCAAGGCGCTGACTATGATAGGCAAGCAAAAACTCTCCACTTAGAGGTTTGTCATTAACAAAATCACCTTTAGTAAACTTACTCATAACTTCATCCAGCAACATTTGTGTGTTATGCAGAAAGCCAGCTCGGTTATTTTTAAGCCGTTGAATATAGGGTTGTAATGCCAACTCTATATTGCGCCAGGTAGATGATGGCCGATCTGCAAAACGTTGCATTAACCTTGCAGCGGTAGTAGAACGGCTTTCTCCTGCCACATTTAGCGACACATCTTCCAGCCTTTCAGCGATGGCCAGCAGGCGGCCATACAAATAATCCCGTGAAGTATTGTCTTGTTCTAGTCCCATAATATACTCCTTGTTTAGTTTTGAATTTCGTTTAGAAAACCCGCGATACAGAGCGCACGCGATGCCCAAATTTTTCTCCCATAACCATTGCTCATCAGATTTGTAGACGCTGCGATTGCTGGCGCGTCGTACTGCTTTGTCAACCAAGTCGCGAGGGAAGGGGCGCGCTTCGACGATACAGGGCAAAATTCGTTCTACCGTACTTTTCTTTAGTGAGTCTTTTAGCCTACTTCCATAAACTGCCTCCCAAATAGCTTTCGGAGATGGAGCACAAACAGGCCATACTGTTCTTGATTCTGGTTTTTGCTTACCAACATCTTTTTCGATCTTATGACGCTGATACCAAGCAAAATCGTTGTGCCATTGTGAAATACGCTCTATGTACTCTTCAGGAAAAAACTCTTGATAATAGGTCACTGCCATGCGGCCTGGTGTTGCTGAATCGAGCCCCATGATGACAATGTTATCTGTTACCTTGAGCCTTGCCTGATAACCCGCCATATATTTACTTAAGGCTTTAGAGAATGATTGGCCAAGGTCAATTGTATGATCAATTCGGTTTTCTGCTTTAGGTAATGGGGCGGACATTTCTTGTAGTTCCTCACCTAGAAGATCCCAGGTATCCTCCACTGGTTGCGGTATCTCTGTTCCTGAGACTGCCCAAGCAACTAAAACCGATCCAGGATCATCCTTTGATTCACCATATTTATGGCCCTGCCTAGCAATTAACCGCCTTAGCGCATTATGAGCCTTCTGGCTGACATCGTAAGAAACACCAGAACCTTGAATGCCTGATGAATCAATCGATTTTTTGGAATCCGTAAACCTTCCCCGGAAGGTAAACCCACTATGGTCGTTTGATGAAAGAAGTTTTGCGCCATCACCTGGTCGCCGGATAAATCTTGGATTATTTTTCACTAGCCTTGCATTTTCACCAGTTATAAAACAAAGGCCAATACTACTATTAATTTTTTTGTCATATCGAATCCATGAATCAATTAGCTCTTGATCTTCCCAAGTTGAACTTTGTGGGTTATCCGCTTCTTCCACTTTCCATCGTACAAAAACTTTTTCATTCTTGAGCTTTTCTTTTGTCCCATCCTTCTTCTCAAATCTTATCGGGAATCCAAAAATATTAAAAATATCTCTGTAAAGTGTTCCCCCCTGTAAATAGTGAAAAATAGCGTTCAACTTAAGCTGGCTACCATCTGACTGATGCCAACTTTGTAACTGCTGTATATAGGCTTCAAATTTTTTCGTATTGCCTCCCAGCAAATCTGATGCACAATAGCCTAATTCATCACTGAGTGGATGAGGCGATATGACTGCACCGGCTCGGCCAGCTGATGCCTCTGTTGCAGGAATCAATGTGGGCGCTTCATAGGCCGTTAAAATTTTGCATCTATCTCGTTTCAGATCACCTTTATCATCCAACACAATTTCAACGTGAGCGTTTTTTACTAAATGCGAGACCGGCCACGGTTTTTCCTGGTCACCCAGCTCAACCAAGGCCGGGTACGTCTCATACAGCCTAGCCATCCAACTCATAAGAATGTCTCCTCAGTATCAACCGAAAGCAGGTTTTCACCTTCTTCAAATTGCTTGGCTAGCATGGATCGGATAAAGCGGCTGACAGTACATGCTTCTGGCCGGGGAAATTCAAGAATGCCCTTTTTCATCGTTGCATTCCAGAATCGGCTGTGCAGTTCATCATTGCCCGTTTCATCCGGGTAATCAAAGCCATGAAACATCAATCCAAAACCCAGTTCATCTATCTCGTCGTAAGCACCGATGCCTTCACCAAACTCACAGGGTTCAACATAGGCCTGACAGTCACGGGTGCCAAGGAAAATATCTAGTCTGCCCCCTCGTTCGATTGAGCGTTTGACTATCGCAAAGTGTTTGCCATCTATACGATCCTTTTTCAGTTCAGGTCGGTGTACGTTCCATTCAAAATGTGCCTGCACCTGGTACTCCACGTCATGCAGGAAAGTATAAATTGCCAAACTATTACCACCACTCCATACCAATGGCTTGGTCCCCTTAGTCTGTGTTCGAAATTTTTTCATTATCCGCACTTTGTCCACATGCCAGATAAATGAGGGTTTCCAATAAATGGATTTTAAAACGCCTTTTATAGCTTCATAGGTAGGTAAATGATATGAGCACTTTTCACCACCGATCTTGGTCACCGGATCAGTAAACAGGGCATATCGACCATAGACCTTGAAGCTGACCGTATTTTTGGGAGTATCATGCATTCTGGTTTCTCCTAATATAGATTGAGTTCCATTGAACTGCAGGGCTTGTCAGACAAGCCGAATTCATTGCTGTAATATTGTTCTTCTAGCCAATAAACACCTTCACCAGGTTGTATTTCATGAACGGCTTTTTCTTCTTGTAGCCGCTTCCAAACATTAGGGAATACATTGACGCTATATTTTTGCGCTTGCTTAAGCAATTGCCGATAGGTTTTTACATCAAATTCTTTCGCCACTCGTCCCAGGTCTGCTATTAGATTTTTTCCTTTCTCTCCATAGTGCACAATGACGGCCTGTGTAGGTGAGTCGATAGCTTGAAATATCCTACCCGCGGTCATAAAGGATTGTTGTAGCTGTAAAGAATTTTGTTTTCGACCCACATTCTTTGCATTACTGCTTAATAAATTTAACAGATTATCGTCTCTCCCCAGTTCCCTGGACGACACAGAGTAGCTCATATCATCGGCACGTTCATAAAAGTAGTAGTTAAAGTATTGCTGCATGGCAACCGGCGCTAACAAATCCTTATAGCCCTCACCAAGAACACGTAATGCTTTATCCCGGCCAACTTTTATATCTTCTAGTAAGTCTATTTTTTCCTCATCCGGGTTGACAATATGCACTGTTGCGGTTTTGCGCAAGCCATTCCGGTTACAACGTCCGGCGGCCTGGGCAATGGAATCCAGCCCTGCAAGAAAGCGAATAACAGAGGCGAAATCTATATCAACCCCCGCTTCGATCAGCTGGGTACTGATACACAATACTCGTTTGTTACTACGAAGACGGCGTTTAACCAAATAAAGTATGATTTTACGATGCCTAGGGCAAAGACAGGTACTCAGTTGAAAAATCGCGTCTTTATTCTCTTCAAAATTCGGCTGCAATGTTTGATAGAGCTTTTGCGCCCATGCTTTCGTATTGACAATGATCAGGCAGCTTCCGTTCTTTTTGAATTCATCTAGTGCAAGCTCTGCAATTTGTTCAGATGTCCATCCTTCAGGTCGTATTTTATTGCTCAGTATTACACGCTCTAAATCTTTAAATAATTTTGGCACATCACTGACCAACTCATTTTCTCGCGGTATAACTAGCTGACCTTTCTCCGGTGATCTAAGACGATCAAGTAATGGTTGCGTTGCCGTACACAACACAGCGGTGGTGTTGCAGAAATCTGTCAAAAAGTTGAGCGCGTTACAAAACAAGTGCGTACAGTTAATCGGCAGAGTTTGGATTTCATCAAATATCAGTACTGAATTGGCCAATTGATGCATTTTCCTTGCTCCCCTTGTCCCGCCTGAAAATAATACTTCAAGAAACTGCACCATAGTGGTCATCACAATCGGCGCATCCCAGTTTTCACTTACTAATTTGCTATGCCAGTTCTGTTGCTCTGGCTCAAGATTAGAATGCTGCTCCAATACCCATGGATATTCATCTGTTGAGCATTCAATCACTTTACGGATAGCAGCTGCATTTTGTTCGATGATGGAAGTAAATGGGATAATGAAGATAATACGATCCAACTTATACTCTTTAGCATGGTGAAGAGCATAGCGTAGGCTTGCATAGGTCTTACCGCCACCTGTTGGCACAGTGAGGGTATAGATGCCTTGCGTGTCTAACGCTCGCTGTTTGCAGGTATTGGAAATATCGCGACGCAATACGTCAATCTTTTTTTCGCCACTAAACTCACGTATAGCCAATTCGAAGCGCGTGATGGGGATAGACCAATCGACAGGTGATTTATTTCGATGTTGTGAATTTTCAGGGTATTCGAAATCCGCACTATTAATTCGATCAGCATCAATCAAACAACTAAACAACATGCGTACAAACATACCGATATTAAAATTACGAATAGGTTTTTCTGGCAATTTATCCTCGACTTGCCCAACCTTACGAAGTTGTTTCAGAAAATTTTGGATTAAATCTTTATCTGCGAGCGCTTCCAACATATCAAGGTAATCTTGTGGTGCATTCTCCAGACAATCTTTTTTATGTGTTTTTCTATCAGACTTAGCCATCCTGTCTGTGAATCCATTATCGCCATCAGGTTTAAGACAATCAATCAGACCGCTATGATGAGAGGCAACACATAATGCCAATATCTGTCCAACCATCTGGCCCCTTTCTCCCCATTTCTGGCAGTTTTCCCATATCCACTGTGCACCTGCACTGGCGTGATCTATTTTTCCTTTAAGACCATTAAAATCCACATAGTCATCTTCATCTGGATTTATTTTTCCAGTTGCCGAACCAATATAAGCTTGAAACTCAGCACTGAACTTTCCAAAATCATGCAATAGACCAATCAAATTACCTGCTGAAGAAACATTAATTTTGGCAGCAAGTCTTGATGCAATTTCACCAACATCATTCAGATGATCTTCTACTGACTGTGTACCACCATCTTTGCTGACGTGCGCAATACATTCTTTTTCCCTATTTTCCACGTCCATTCCTTGTATCTGTGTTGCGGCTTAATAAAACCCATCGAATCCGATGAGTTTACCCCCTCACCCCATCAAACGCCCCAGGCGCAACCACAATTTTCATCTTTTTCTTCAACTTCACCACTTTAGGATCAAATATTTTCATAATGTCTTCATAGGATTCCTGCAAATACACTTCTGCTTTTGCCACTTCCTGCTCTACCCTTTTTGTGACCTTGCTGAACTCTGCTATTAATGGCTCGCAATCTGCTAAAAAATGTTTCCAGCGAATTGGTTTTAGAGCATCTTCATTATTAAATATGAAATTCCGGTTTAGCTCTCCCTTCTGGTTAACGGCTTCTATAAAGACAGCGGGGGAATCCTGGGTAAATTCTTTGCTTAATTCCAGCCAGCGTTCTTGTACATAACTATATAAACAGCTATTTAGCTCATCTAACTGCTTTTCCTTGCCACCGGCATCTGCTTGTATGTCCCAGCGGAAACCGCCTTTTACCTGTTTGCCATTTTCTTTTCCTTCTACATACTCATGAGGGATTAATTTGTTGATACAGTCATGGCTTTTATCTTCAATTTCATCTGTTAAATAACTAGCCAATGAATATAGCGTGGCGTAATAAAATTGATCGTTTATGATTAACCTTGCCCAGCGTGAAAATCTCAACGCATAGTAGTCTCTGCCCTTATAGTCTTTGAATTCCTTTTTGTTAGCCTGTTCCTGAAACAAATAATCATCGTAGTCAAAATCATAGAGACTATTAAAATCTAGCAGGCTCTTGTTTTCTGCCATGCTTTCATTGAGAAAAATATGATCATCCCCTATGCCTGAAGTTAATAGTTTTGACCAGTTTAGGTTATTCAGCTTTGATAGGGGGAGGTCACACCATATCTCATCGGCATTCTCAGCCGTGCATTGAACACCGAGCAAACTCTTTAACAATACGGATTCTATCCTAGCTTGTGCAGCATCACTCATAGTCGCTCGAAATTGCGCCTGTTGCTGTGCTGGCCAGGAATAATAATCAGGGTCGGCAGCAATCAGTGCTCTACGGGCAGCTGCTTTGATTTTTGATTTATCCATGTCTTTCTAAGACTCAGTTGTTAACCAACAAATAGCGGGTGCTATGTACAACTTACCAGTTTACTCTCTTGCTATGAAGTGTTGCTGGCGACACCCTGGATATTGAATACTGAAGCGAAGGCCGAGTAGAAAGATACTAAACACGAAGTGCGATTAAACGAGATGGTTTTATTGGCGACGGATGCAGGGATAGTAAATACATTATGTGCTTGCCATTGCTTTCCAAATTTCCTTATCATTCAAGCTTCATCTATACTTTTTTTCTAAACCGAAGTGCTACCGAAGCGCAATAGTGTAAAAGGCTGCAAGACATGACCCTATTTTTAATAAGCATTGCCCTGCTACTCGCCCTATTCCTATTTGCACCCCGGCCGAGGCTCAATGCAGAAGCGCGAAATGTAAACACGCCTCAGCTAGCCCCGGCGGCATTAGAGCAGTGGTTAGCATCTTCAGAAAATGAAACGCCAAATCTCATTGAGAATGCCAAAGCACATATTCAGTGGGCTAATCCAGTAGAAAAAAATAAGACGACTCTTTGTTTTCTCTACCTTCATGGGTTTTCAGCATCATGGCAGGAAACTGCCCCCGTTACGCTGAAACTGGCGGAAGCCTATTCTGCCAACGTCGTTCAAGCTCGTATCTCAGGGCATGGCACAGGACCCCAAGGCATGTTGACCCCTGCAGAAGACTGGTTGCAAAGTGTAACTGATCAGTTTGATATCGCTCAACAGATCGGTGAGAAAGTCGTGATCGTTGCGACGTCTACTGGCGCTCCATTGACTGTCTGGCTTGCGACTCAGGAGAAAAATGCTCAAAAAATCGCAGCTTGCCTCTTTCTGTCACCGAATTTCAGGGTCAGAAATGCCTTCGGTTTCCTTTTGACCTGGCCCTATGCGCCCGCATGGGTACACCTCATCTTGGGCAAAGAAATTAGCTGGGAACCCAGTTCAGAGCGCGAAACAGAAGTCTGGACCCACCAATATTCAACTCGCGCTCTAATCGAGATGCAAAAAGTAGTCGATTGGGCAAATAAGCAAAAATTCGAGTCTTTCAAAATACCTTTAATGATAATGTATATGAAAAATGATGGAACCATATATCCACCCGCGGCAATAAAGGTGTTTAATCTGTGGGGCGCAAAAGAAAAAGAACTCCTTGAAGTTTCAATTGATGGCGATGCCACAGATCATGTCTTTGTCGGTGATATCACTGCGCCTCATAGAATCGAGTGGAGTGTTGAAAAATTAAAACGGTTTTTAAAAAAAGTCATTAGAAACCCGTAATGCTTAGAGAGACATTTAAAAAATGCCAAGTTATGGCTTTTAAGAAAAGAACCTAAAAGAAGAGAAATGAGAAAGGTAATGAGAAAAGCGACGTGAGAGAACGAATTAGTCAGGCAATCTATTTACCCGCCATCCTTTTTGGGTTCGCCTACTTGACCTCGCCATATCATAGTTATTTACCCGACAGTTTAAGCCCCATATTCGAACAAGGATCATACTGGGCACTCGCCCTAATGATGATAATAGCATTACTATTTAACAGGGCGAAAATCCTTCAACTGGCGATCATAGTGGTACTTGTCCATTACCTTCGTTCAACAGAACTCTCCCATCCATTTTGGGGCTTATGCCTGACGCTACTCATCCCGATAAACCTTGCACTCATCTCTGCTTATCAAGAGCGATCCGTCAACTCTGTGGCTAGTCTGTTTCGGTTTAGTTTGATTGCGGCTCAAGTACTGTTTGTTTTTTACTCGATAGACAAACTCAACCACGAGCAACTTAATCTAGTCATGGACTGGATACGCTATCCACTGTTTACAAGTCATACAGCATGGCCGTCTCTATTGCCGCAATCTCAAATCGCTTTTTTCGTAGCTGTGCTCTCACTTGGGTTTATCTTTGTTATCACAATAAAGCGTGATAACCCTATTAGCCAAAGTGTATTGGGTACAACACTCGGTTGTTATCTTCTTCTTTTTGTAGATTTTCCTTCAAACGAAAATATAGATGGCGCACTGACTATGGCAATGGTTTTGCTCATCGCAAATGGTCTATTTAGAGATTATTACAATATGGCCTACAAAGATGAGTTAACGGGGCTACCCCAAAGACGTGCACTGAATGAACATCTTTTATCCCTTGGCAATAAATATTCCCTCGCCATGTTAGACATTGACTTTTTTAAGAAATTTAACGATACACACGGCCATGATATCGGCGATCAAGTACTACAAATGGTGGCAGGCCGGATTGGCATGGTTCAGGGAGGAGGCAAAGCCTACCGCTATGGCGGTGAAGAATTTACGATCGTTTTCCCTGGGAAGGACGCGGAGCATGCTGCATACAATCTGGAACTGGTCAGAAAATCTATCGAGGAATATGAGATGGTTGTCAGAGAAGAAGAAAGGGAAGATGAACAAGCCAAAAATGCACAGAAATCACGGAAAAAAGGCTCCTTCCGGCAAGCAAAAAAAACAGTCTCTGTCACCATTAGTATCGGTGTCGCGGATAAAAAACAACGTTCAGAACAACCAGATGATGTCCTAAAAAGAGCCGATACGGCGCTCTATCAGGCCAAAAAAACGGGTAGGAATAAAGTCACTCTTGATTAAAAGAAAGACGATTAACAAGCCTACCTCTTATTCGTATAGAACGCACTCAAAATAGAAAATTGCTGTGCTAAAAAGTCTTCAGTCGTTTTTAATTGTGCTATCAGTATATCAGCCACCCCAAATTTTGAAGATAACGAGTCCTGCAATGCCTGCATCCTAATATCCAACGCGGCTCGAGAATCCTGGACACCTGCCAACAAATCATTTAAGGTGCCAACCTTTGTCTCAAGCAAACCAGTTGGATTAAGAAATTCATCAAATAACTCGGATAGTTTGAAAGCCGTTCCTTCGATATAACTAACGCTCCCCCTTGGACCTAAACTCCCGCCTATCACTCTAATTCTTATACCAGCCGCATCATTAAGTTTACCTGTCGCGTCCGATCCTTGGGTACCTCCTCCAATCGCAAACCCAAACTGACTAATCAGATTAGCCGAGAGTTCTGTAAAGTTTGCCGATGAGGTTTTACCCGTGGTATTTGATATCACACCATACTGGCTTAGCCCAACATCAAAATCCACCTTCACCGTTTTACCTATGGCTGAGAAAATTGAATCAGCATTAATGGCAGTTTGTAGTGCCGTTGCTAACTCTGTGGCTGTGTTATATGTGGCAGCAGGTAATGCAATAGTGCCGGAAATAATACCGTCCACGTTGATCTTAAAGTCGTAATCTCCGGCGGTAACTTCACCTGAAGTGATTGTCAGAGGAACATTCAAACTGCCCAAAACCGCCCCAGAAAGAAATCCCGGTTTGGCGGCAAGAGATCCATCGGATGCTCGGAGAAATTGACCCGCACCGGTCGCTGCTTCGCCATTAATTGTTCCCTTAACATCTAAACCAGAATTGACGGTACCTACTGTGTCGCCAAAACCGAGTTCAGCTTCCGTATTCGTATCGGGTGATGAAAATGAAATAGTACTACTGGATCCATAGTCACTGCTAAGAAAATCAAAACGTTGATTTATTACGTTGTATGTCACCGTTACGGCATCTCCAGTGGCGGCAATGGCACTATCATTATTAATGCGCAATTGTAGTTCCTGTGCCAGTAGTGCACCTGTAGTATATGTACCTTGGCTTAAGGTAATCGTGCTGGAATTGACGCCATTCACATTGATAACGAATTCATCATTGTTGCCATCAATAACCACATTAGTCGCAAGGGCTGCGACAGTTGCTCCGTTGTAACTTCCTTGGGTGGCCAGTTGTGTAATATCCACATCATAACTACCCGGCACACTATTGACCCCTGTATTAATCACTTCTATTAGAGGATCTGTCGCAGATCTATTGGTCGCAAACAGACTAACAATTGCATCAGGGTTCTCTTCGATGGATTTACTTAACAATGCATTGTCAACATTAAGCAGAAAGGAATTATTTTGATCTGTAAAAATCCCCACCTCAGACAAGGTTCTGAATTTTGCACCCGTAATCCCTGTTACGATAGAATTCATCACGTCTCTTACCCGTGAATTAATCGTTCGCAAAGTAGAGTCACCAAGGAGCAATCCGCTTTCCCCTGTGTCTAAATCAAATATCGTCAACTGATCTGAGATCACCTTAAGCTCGTTAAAGGCTTCTACAAAAGCCTTTACCTTTTCAATGATCACGTCGGGATCACTTTTCAGAGCAAGATTAATTGTCTTGGCTGGATCAGCAGTTTGTAAATTCAAGGTCACGCCATTGATAACTTCCGTCACCAAATTGGATTCCCGAGTGATGGTTAATCCATTCACTTCTAATTCTGCAGATTGCGCCGTTTGAGTCTGCTGTAGGCTTCCGTTTGATCCAAATTGTGTGCCTAAGTTTGGATTAAGACCTAACACCGCATCGTCTGATGTTATTTCCAGCGTTTGGGCTCCGCCCGTTGCGAGGGTTGTTAGGATTAGGCCGCCGTCATTTGGGTCTATTGAGGCTATTACATCACCGGCATTGAGGCCTGCTGCTGCTAGCGCTACGTCTAGGGCATTTTGGATTGCTATACGATTGTCTTCAGGCGTGTTTCCACCACCTCCTAAGTCGGAGGTGGCATCTTGATTCACGGTAACCGCTATTCCTGTCGTAAGCCCTGTACTTATCGTGAAATTTGCATTGGTGGTCGCAAAATCAACGCCTACAGAAAGATCGAGGGATCCGCCTTCAGTAATTGCACCAACCGCGACATTGCTATTGTAAGTGCTATTAAAGGCCAATTCTTTAAGGCCGGACGCCCCCGCATTGGCAACGAGGATTTCCATACTATTGCTAATCCCCGATTTCTCTGGGCTCATCGATAATCGAAAACCCGTGCCATCATTAATGATCGTTGCCTGAACACCAAAGTCTCCTAAGTTAATCGCGGCGCGAAGTGAAGTGAGCGTATTATTCGATGAATCTATGATGAGCGTCTTACTTGTTTTTGTTGTGTCGAGCGCGAAATTGTCATAATTTCCGCTGCTAAAGGTTGTCGTACCAAAACGAAAGGTTATTTCCCCGGTACCCACAATATCTGTAATCGCGCTATAGGCACTAGTCACGAGAGCCTGGGATTGAGCAATTTGATTTATTTTTACTGAATAATTTCCAACTTCCGCCAAACTTGAGGCCGTAGCAGTCAAAGCGGAATCATCACTTGAACTTGCGGATATTGATTGGAGTGTGCTGGGAGCTTTTAGCGAATCAGATGCTGTTCTAAATTTTTCCAGCGCCGCTGTTATTGTTCCATAAGCTGAAATTTCTGCCTCAAATTCCTTTTCCTGGAAATCCAGTCGTAGATCAATCGCCCCTCTTTCTGCCGCGATCAGATCATCTACCAGGTCATTGTTCAAGATACCTGAACCGATGCCTAAAGATTGGATTGCTGCCATATCGACCTCACTATTTTCGTACCTTTATTAAACGATCAAAATCACATCAAGCTTTAGGCCTGATGTGACTCCGATTTCTCTTTATTTTCGTCCTTGAACCCGAGTCACTAAACCTGAGCACTAAAGAGAAATAGTGGTTCTTGGTTATTCAATTTTCGTGCCAGATCAAGCGTCAGTTCTGCCGGTAGTTGTCGAATAATCTCTGCAGAGTTCCGATCAACTACTGTTATCACCGACTTACCGCTACCTTCGTCTAAGGTGAACTGTAAATCACGTTGCACAGTTTGAATATAGTCGTTTAATTGGGCTACCGCTGTGGTTAATTCCTCCTTTAACCTCTCTGCTTCAGCCGTTGGTTTAACTTCAGAGACCTCCTTGGCCTCCATTGCCGGCAAATTATTGCCGCCTTCATCCGGGAGTTTCGATTCCGTTCGTTTTCCACCCGGCGTTTCAGAACGCTGCACACCGTTAGGTGTGTTTTGTGGATTAATAATATTCATAACGAACCTCTAAAGAAGCTGGTGCTGATACCAAAAATAATGGCACCAGCAACCAAACCACTTATTACTGCAACAATGCCAACACTCGCTGTGGAGCCGCGTTAGCTTGCGCAAGAATCGAAATACCTGCTTGTTGCAGAACCTGTGTTCTGGACAACTCAGCAGTCTCAGCCGCAAAGTCAGCATCCAGAATTCGAGAGTTCGCAACCTGCAAGTTCTCTACGGTGATTGATATGTTATCAATCGTTGATTGCAATCTATTTTGAATCGCACCCAAATTCGCACGTTCGGATGAAACCGAAGACAGCGCGTTATCCAGCGCATCCAGAGCAGCAACTGCACCTTCAACTGTAGAGATATCTACCTCAGTTAAAAACTGACCACTGTCGGCACCACCGTAGGTTCCTGCTTTGATGCCGAGACCATTAAGACCACCGAATCCGTCTGCACCCACTGCGCCGTTAGTACCGGCACCCACTACAAACTCTTTAGAAGACTCTAAGCGAATTGTGGAAGAAGTCGTCGCAGCGACTGCGGCATAGCTAGTCCCTTGACCTGCAAAATCAGCTTCTGCTATACCTTTTTCGGAAGCATCCAAACCAATATTCAGTCCAGAGAATCCTGTTCCGAGGGAATCAATCGCAACAGAGATATTTCGCCCGTCAGAAGCGGTCAATGTAATACCACCGCCATTGTCGCTGGCAAGAACTCCTGTTTGACCCGATATTTGATTCAATGCCGCAATCGCATTTGCACGGTTAGTTTCCTTATCCGTACCCAGAGAAAGCGCACTGGTAGCAATACCGTTGACGTAGACAATACCCTGGTCTCCATCAGCTGTTCTATCGGTGTTCGCTGTACCACCATCAACAACAGTTGCATTAACCGTAGCTGTCACACCCGTTGTCTCAGTGTTACGGTTGATCGCAGCTGCGATCGCAATACCACTAGCAGCTTTACTGGATGAGTCAGCAAGTTCATTCGATGCTGTATCATCAGAAGCACGAGAAGCTGCGATACTCACACCGCTGATCCTCAGGTCACCATCTAACAACTGACGGATTGCCTGTGTTTCATTACCAGCGCCAGCTGTTCCTTCTCTGACAATACCAGAGCTCGCATTACCACTACCGTCAAAACCTAAATTAATAGCGGCATTTCCTGAGATACCAACCGTATTACCACTACTGGATTGAGTTACGTCATTATCAGTAATAGTAATCACACCCGCTCCGTCGAGGCTGGCTGTGGCATTGGAAAGCTGGCTGTTTAGTTCGGCAACGATATCTTCACGGGTTGAAAAATTCCCTGACAAAGTGACAGTCTCATCTCCACCTTGCAATCCAGTCACAGTCAATGTGTCATTTTGAGGTGGTTGATCTCTACCTGAATCGGTCTCAATTGTGCCTGTTGCATTGGTGACAATATTGGTATCCGAACCATTAGAAGTGAAAGACAAATTCGCATAAGGCGTTGAAACACCATCACCCAAACCGAGGGCAACCAAACCACCACTACCGGCAGAGTCAGCAAAGCTATCAATTGTAAATGACACACCTGCGCCAGTATCGTTACCTGCTGTGAAACTCAGGAAGCCATCTTTATCCAGGCTTACTGTAATATCACCGGCCGTATCTAATACAGCATCCAAATCTGCCTGAATAGCAGCAATCGTGGCATCCGCGCCAGCAGCACCCGTGTTATTTACAGTCACCGTACCTGTAACAGCAGCAGCACCAGATCCGTCATTAAAAGATATATCAAAGGTTACGGAATTGGTATTGAAAGCAAAACTACCCGTATTGACTGCGGTGCCCGTCGCTTCTCTAATAGACGCTTGAGCGCCTGAAGCGGTGTAATTTGACCCACTAACGACACCCGAAGCCGAAAATATGACCTCAGTTGCTGAGCCGCCAACATTACCACTGACGATCTCTAGGGAAGCATTGGCATCAGCCCGCGTGTTAGTGAAAACAATCTCATCACTGCTATTAATCGAAACTACGACATCACCGTCAACATATCCATTTGCACCATCACCGATATCTGCAGATAATGCTGCGTCTAAACGAGTTTGAATATCTTGGACAAGTTGGTTCGCGGTATTTGTAGCATTTCCACCACCTGCATCTGCAATTGTCACAGCACTACCGCCATTAAATGACAAACTAAAGCTGTAACCAGCTCCTGCACCACCAGAGAGATCAACACCGGTTGCACCTTCACCAAAAGCATCGCTCGCTGTCGCTGATAGACTCACGCCTTGTGCAATCTCAGGGCCGTATGCATTCACTGTTCCAGTTACACCAAGCGCTGACAGTGCGCTACTGCTACCGACAAAGTTACCAACAGATACACTGGCATCTGCACCGGTTGCGGCGGTTGAGAACACCAGGTTGTTATTTGAATCAATCGAAGCTGTAACACCGGATCCAATGGCGGTTGCTGCGATCTCATCATTCACTGTTTCCAGGAATGCAGCATCAGCATCGAAATCACTACCACTTGCGCTAGTAACTGTTAAATTATTTGCACCAAGTGCAGCAATACCCGCACCACCAGCATTTAAGTCAACAAAGTTTCCAACACTAAAGGTGACATCGCTACCTCGGTCAACACTGGTAAATACCAGATCACCCTTATCGGTATCGATAGAAACAATCACTGACTGGGCACCTAAAGCTATATCCAAGTCTGCCTGAATTTGGACTAGAGCAGCATCATTGCTGCTTGCAAGGTTACCATCAAGCTCTACAAGACCCGTTGTTGTTACACCATTAGCGCTGTAACTTACTTCAAAAGCTACACCAAGTTGGTTAGTAGAAAAATTGTAGGTATTGTCAAAAGTACCGCCGCCGAAACGGAGTTGAGCGGCAGAGTCACCGGTATAATTCCCAGCTGTCACTTCAGTCGCACTACCCGAGGCATTGACAGTATAAGCTGCACCATCACCTGTTACTACAGAAGCAATAGTCGCATTGTTAGCACCAACATCATTGGACAATCCAAGTGTAGATTCACCCAAGGTATTAGTTGCGGTTAGCACAATGTTGTTACTTGCATCAACACTGACTTTTACATCACCTGCTGTATAAGCATCAGCAGCACTAAATCCTAAATTCGCTGCACCAAAGGCTGTATCCAATGCTGCTTGTAAATCAGCAACAAGCGCTGCACCGGTAGAAGCTGTCGTTGTATTAGCAACAGTTGCGGTTACACCGTTGTAGGTCACATCAAATTCAACATCACTGGCTGTCAGCGCTGTGAACGTACCCGAACCATCCAATTGAGAACCGGCTCCAGGAGATGCACCACCTGTGCTTAATACATTATTTGCGATAGAAATAACGAGAGAAGGACCTCGTGCGCTGCTGTCTTCATTGAGCGTGATCGTTCTATTCGTAACGGTGCTGCCATCATCATATGAGATATCAAAAGATAGATTATCTCTGGAGATCAGCGCACCGGAATCACCTGTCTCAAGTGTTGTCACAGCACCACCGTTGAAATCGAATCCAAAATCAGGAGGATTTCCCTGCGCTATAGTGACAGAACCCGCTTCTGTTCCGCCAAGACCAGTTGCAGAATTACCTACGGCTGTGGCAAGACCCAAAATATCACTTGCTGGGCTACCCGTTACAGCCGTAATTTGAAGGCTCTTGCTTGATCCTTTGGGACCCGTCGTTAACAAGAGTTCATTGTCAGCATTAAAGGAAGCGAAAATTTGCCCGGTTCCAATATTTAATCCCGCACTACCTGTTGCCGTATCAAATGCTGCATTCAGTGAAGACACAATCTCTGCTTGCGTTGCATCGGTTACACCGTTAGTAATAGCCGTTGATACTGTAAATGACTCACCATTATCTAATGAAACCTGGAATTCAATCGCATTGGCTGTTGTCAGGTTAATACCCGTGGCAGTAGATGTTGTACCTGTGCCACCACCGATATTGAGGATGGCTGCTTCTGCGTTACCGGTTTCAAATTGCAAAGCAGTTGCTGATACAGCACCCGCTTCAAAATTATTACCTGATGTAAAGAAGTTTGCTGCGGCGTTGACATCTCCTACTGTAGTCGCGTTAGCACCATTTGTACTGATCGTTCCGTTACCACTGGCATCATCAACTGTATAGCCCAATACTTGCGCCGCAATTGCATTAGTCACCGCGCCATCGCCGTCAATATTGGAAATTTCAACAGTACCTGACTCTGCAACATCTCTTGTAAATATTAGGTTGTTATTAGCATCTACAGAAGCTGTTACCTGAACAGTGGTACTCGCCGCAGCAATAGCTGAGTTAATAGCAGTCGCAAGCTCACTACCTGTACTCAATGAAGTGATCCCGCTGCTAGCGGCCAAGGTCACTGTGATAGTTTGTGCCGCTTGGGATTGCGCACCTGCGATAGAGATATCAAAGTTAATTCTATTCGTGCTGGACAACGTTGTCGCGCCCAATTGAGATGGATCGATCGCACTTGCACCCGTGGTAGATGCAGAAACCGCCGCAACGACCGTATCGGCAGCCACAATATTGGCGCCCTCTCCTGAAGTATTTTCAGTGATACCCAGAACACTTGCAACAATCGCTGGCGTTGTAGAATTGTTAGTTGCAAAATTACGTATTTCTACCGTACCGGCTTCTGCCGTTGTACGAGAAAGTTGTAAATTTCCATCAGTATCTATGCTAGCGATGACATCAACTGGAATACCATTTCCTTGAATAGCCGTATTTATTGCATTCGCCAAATCCTGAACTGAACCATTACTTAAGTCAGAGTTAATGACGATGGCATTAGTTCCATTCTCTGAAACGGTATCCGCGTTGCTAATGACAATATCAAATTGCAATGCGTTTACACCTGAGAAATCACCAAAGGCGGTTAAATCCGAACCAGAACTCGTGACACTAGCGGCAACTGCCGCTGTATCAAATGCACTTGTAGGGGCGCCGTCTTCAGATGTTCTGGCAACGGTAGAAACCGCCGCTGTATTAGCTGCATAGGTACCTGCTACCAAACCTGAATTGGAAATGTTACCTGTACTTTCTGAAATAACGATAGCGGTTCCAGAGGTTTCTGCTCTCAGCGTATAGCCACCCGATGTCGTTTCCTCACTGGTTAACCCTGTTGATGCAGCGGATAAGGATCCTGAATCAAATGTCAGTGTAATGTTTCGGCCATCTTCAGCTACGAGGTTTACACCACCAAATCGCGTTCCTGTGTCTACAGCAGTAACACCTGTCTCACCTGACCGGGCATTAATTGCTGCTACAATACCCGTTCTATCGGCGGACTCATCTACGTCACCTGTTGCTAGGGCAATATTAACGCCGTTTAGAGAAATTGCTCCTGAAGTCGCTCCTCCGCCGCCAGTTACTTCATTCTGAACGCTTCCTGCCGCAGTATTAGTCAATACCTCTGCAATAACACCCGAAGTATCTGTTGATCTATTAATCGCTGCGACTTTAGAAATCGCACTGGCAGGGGAATCTTTAAATGAAGATGTATCATCAGTTGCGACAGAGGGTCCGATGACCGCGCCGTTAATGACTAAGTCTCCGTTACCCAGGCCGCCAGTAGAACCGATGGCACTGACACCGGCAGTTCTACCACCGCCTAAGTTAGAAGCTGTTAGTTCTGCAATACCGAAACTAACGGTTTCACCCGCATTTGCACCGACTTGGAATGCCGCAGCAAAATTGCCATCAAGCAAGTTAGTACCGTTAAAGTTTGTTTGTTCACCGGTACGGGTAATCTCTGCGATAAGCTGCTTGGCTTCAGAGTTTAGCGCTTCCCGGTCAACGTCAGAGTTCGTGGCGTTAGAAGACTGTAATGCCAACTCTCGTAATCGTTGTAAGTTACTCGTAATTGACTCCAACGCGCCTTCTGCAGTTTGAGCCAAAGAAATTCCGTCACCCGCATTCCGAATCGCCACCGACAATCCTCTTATCTGTGATGAAAATCGAGTTGAAATGGCAAGTCCAGCAGCGTCATCCTTTGCGCTGTTAATTCTAAGACCTGACGATAATCTTTCTAACGAAGTCCGATTCGCGGACTGCGATTGGTTCAAGTTACGTTGCGCCGTTAAAGATGCGATGTTCGTGTTAATAATTTGAGGCATGGTTTCGTGCTCCATTTAGCCGTTCACACAATGCGACGGTCCATCATACTCAGTAAAATCGACGTGCCTATTGCACCCGCAAGAAGCATCATCGTTCAAGGTAGGGTAACGACCACTTCAAAAATTGCTTTAATGTTTTTGTAATATTTTTGTAAACAAATTTTTTTCTGAAAAGAAGACTATTTAAATTAGTATTTTATTTGCAGAATGAGAAATACTATCTACACTTAACAGCAAAGTTATGGAATGTGATCCTTCTCAGGAGCGATAACCTCGAATGGACGTGCCTCAATTGCTAATACATCCTGATGCCGAAACGATTTCACATCAAATTGAGGCATGGGGGGCCATAGTTCATTTGTCAGAGACAATTAAGCAACAAGTCAACGACGTGACGTCTTCAACTGAGAAAGATTGGGGGAATGTATTAAACTTGGCAGATAAAAGAGACAAGCTGGTGGAGGCATTCTTTAACGAAGGAATTTGTCAGATACTATTACCCCAAATACACGACGATCTGACGCGCATCAAAAAACAGCATCTGAGTATCATGAAGCAGTTAAGAGACAGGGAAGTCACGACAAAAACGGACGAGGATTTTCTTAAAAGTGCCAAGGAACAAATTACACTATTAACCCAGTCTACCCCACCCCTTAAGTAACTTTACTGCAATGAAAGTTATACATAGTCAAAAAGGTGTCTGGAAACCTCTCCTCAAACTCGGCCCAGGTCGATAAATCAATACAATGCTTATCTTCAGGGTAAAGTTCTTGGTATTTCGCAATGACTCTCGGCGCTAAGTTAAATCCCAAAAACTTCAATTTAAACCGATTCAACATAAGCTGAATCATAGCGATTGTATATTGATGTTCTTGAACATGAAATAATAAGTCTCTAAAACCTGAAAAACTGTAAAAATCAATGGCGTGATCTACCCAATCTAAACTCGGTTCTCTAGAGATCAACATATCATTTCTAAGCCTGATAACACGCTCTGCATTCAAACCATCAGATAAACCAGTATTAACAATGCTTTGATTTATTTTTCTAATTCCTTCAAACCTTGCCCGTGCAAGCTTACTGTATAAGCCAAGCAGTAAAACACCATTGGGCTTAAGACACCCTAATAGTTTTGTCAGTCCAATTTCAGGATCTTCCATGTGGTGCAACACCCCAACACTCTCAATAATATCAAAGGACTTGGCGTATTGATCAAGCTCTAAAATATCGGCCTGATAAAAAGTAACTTTCTTCAAATTTAACTTTCTTCTTTTAATCTCAGCATAAGCTAGGCTCTGACGGCTCAAATCAATCGCGATAACATTTAGATTTTTTATTGAGGCAGCATTCTGAAGTGGATGCTCCCCTGTCCCACAACCTGCAACGAGCAAATCAAAAGAGACTTTACCCCTAGAAAAAGGATGATTTCTTAGCGGCTTATAGTGTTCAAAATAGGTTTTTTTGTTTTTTAGTAGCCCCAAGTTTTCCCACCTGGGATATGGTGATTCCTCATATTGTTGCCTAACAATTTTAGAAATTAGATTTTCACCTGTTGCAGAACAGCTTTTCAATAATGAGGGTATTTCTGCTGCGACTTCTTGTTCTAATACATATTCGTACAAAGTCTTCAGAGCAATCTGCTGAATTTCTACTGGCCACTGACCACACTGCAATTCTTTTAAGTGATGTGCGCTTGGAAGTTTATGGAACGGCATATACATGGCCAATATCATTAAGTCATATTTGCAATCGTCTAAAGATTCGAGGTTCAGATCCTTTAGGCTCGATACCATCAAATTTATACAAGTACGCTCACGATCATTTGAAGGATTAATGTATTCATTCAATATTCCGCGCTCACCAAAGGCTGAAATTAACCCAAGGTGCAAAGGAGACAAATTTCCCTCAACAGAAAGTATTAGCAACTCTCTTCTGATGACGAGAAAAGCCAACTCAAGATCACGATTCGATAAAATTAGCCTCGAAATAGCGCTATGCAGAGTAAGATCTAAACACAATTGATCCATATCGATTGTCGCGCCCAAACCTTCCTCGATGCCTAAACGACGCAACAAGTAACACTTCACGACACCATCAATCATCCTATTAATCGTCACGGGATGGTCTAAATAGCGCCTAATATGCTCATCAACCAGAGGACAATTTGGAGGTACAATCGTTAATCTCGCAAAACAGGTGAACACGGTTTCAATCGGAATGTTTTTCTGAAGCCCGCCATCAAGTTGAAATGCTTTTAGGATATGCAGATAGGCATTATCAAATTCTCCGACCATTCTTTCAGCATCACCTAAAATCAGCAGGGTTTCCGCATACATCGGATCAGAATGGCTAATTTGCAGAATCAATTCCCTTAATTCAACAATAGCCTGACGTGTCTGGCCCTCGTTCAGTTTGCGGTATGCGTCTTTTAGAGACTGTCCTTGAGATTTTTCAACCTGCATCGACTAACTGGCCTTCTGACAATGAAATTGATACATCTTAGAGAATGTGTCAGGGTATTTTGATTCGAACTGGTGCCAGTTATCAAGATTGGTCAAGAAACTGTCTTCGGGGTAAATACTGCGATAACGTGCAAGATACTTTTCATCAAGAGAATGAAATCCTAAAAATCGTAAGTCGTGCTTCTCGAACAGCACCGCCAGATCCGGCAGTGAAAATTGACATTCCTGTTCATGGAAAAGGAGATCTCGGCAGCTAGATGTCGCATAAAAATCCTTGGACTTTAAGAAGCCCGACCTTCCTTGATTCAATAACTCAAAACGAAACTCACGAATATTTTTAATGGTCGAAGCCATACCTATTTTCCTGTTTGCTTCTCTGAGTCGTTTAATTTCTCGACGAGCCAAGGTGCTATAAAGACCGATATTTAGTAAACCCCTAGGTTTCAGCACGGCGAGAAGTGAAGACAGTCCTAATTCAGGGTCTTCCATGTGATGAAGTACACCGACACATTCTATGACATCAAACTGCCTTCCAATTTTTCTTACATCAAGGATATCGCCATGAATAAACTCGATGTTATCTACTTGAAACTGCTTCGCGAGCCGCGAGGCATAAGCTAGACTCGCCCTACTTAAATCTAATGCAACAACATCCACCATTGTAAAATTTTTAGCCAAAGTAATTGGATGTTTACCCGTTCCACAACCAGCAACCAAACACGACATCACCCCCTCACCAATATCTTTGTTTTCTAACAATGGTTTCAGGTGATCGTAGGCATCTAAGTACGAAAAAGGAGCTGGGCGGATGTGTGTTGAGTGCCATCGCGGATAGGGATGGCTTTCATATTGTCCTTGAACTAATTGAGAAACAGGATTAGAGATAGGTGCGATGGATGAGAGAGACCTTTCAAATTCAGCTTCCTCCCTAGGGAAAACCACCATGGCGCGAAACAAATCAGCAAAAAGCAAACCAGTAAAAAATTGTGGCCTGACATTAATTTTGAGCAAGGCGGGAGGGAAATCCTTTAGAGGCAAATACATCGCCAAAACCATGAGTTCCGATTCAATTTCATCCAGATTACCCGATGCTTGACCAAAGGTTTCGATGGCATCAAAGAGACCTCTGGTGAGTTCGTCTTCAATCGGGGTCACATAATTGACATATTCATTATTATAAGCTCGTAATGCCATTGCTGTCGTTAAAGGAAGATCAACAGCGCCTTGATCTAGCAATATTGACAATAAATGGAATCGGAGTTGATTGAAAAAAATCTCCAATCCGGGATCTGAGAGAAAAAGATGGGGTAAGGCTGCCAACAATAAAGAGTTTGATGCGATAGCCTGAAATTCAATCTCATAATTTTGTTCATTGATGTGCAGATCTCGTTTTAACACCTGGTTAATCAATCCACTGATAACATCTGTATCCGTGTAGTCCGCTTCAATAAAATGAATTAGGT
>JAESSY010000145.1 GCA_016763855.1 Pseudomonadales bacterium | reverse complement strand
TTTCTTTATTGAACCAACCGGCCATCTGAACCCCGGTATTTCCACCCGCCATAGGCACGAGATTATATTTAGCATAAAGCTCTTCCCAAAGCGCTAAGCCACCGCCATGGTGCAACCAACCATTCATTTCTTGAGCATTTAGACCAAAGGGTACGGCGGTAAAAAACTGCGCAACAGGTACTTTACCTTTCCAATAGTAAGCAGCGCCATGTCCCATTTCTACGGTACCGAGGGAAACAGCATCGAATACACCCATAGCGGGAACAACCTCTCCAGCACCATAGACAGTAATCTTCATTCGACCCTGGCTCATTTTTTCGACCATCTCAGAAAATGCTTCTGGAGCACGGCCGAGTCCAGGTAAGTTTTTTGGCCAGGTCGTTACAATACGCCAATGATATTTTTCTTGAGCTTGGACTGCCGCTTCCGTAGCAACTTCTTTTTCGGCGCAAGCTGTCAAAAACACCACGAACGTTATGACTATGGTTTTCAATATTATTTTCACTTTCCGAAAAATCCTCTATCAAATGAAATTAGGTTCTCAGGCTGTTCTAATCCAAGGGCAACAAAGGAGCATATGCCAACATCAACCATTTACTGCCTTCATCATCAAAATTGACCTGTATTCTTGCTTGTTTTCCCTGCCCCTCGTAATTCACAACAACGCCTTCCCCAAACTTGGAATGTTTGATTCTCTGCCCTAATTTCAGATCTGTGCCGTCCACATCTCCACTCAGCACTTTACTTCGCCGAGCGCCAACCTGTCTTACTGGTTTTGTGACAATATTGCTCATCCGAACTTCCTGAACTAATTCACTCGGTATTTCGTTAACAAAACGAGATATACGATTATAAGTTTCTGAGCCATTAATACGGCGAGTTTCAGCATAAGTTAGATACAGTTCTTTCATTGCTCTTGTGATGCCAACATAGCAAAGTCGTCTCTCTTCCTCTAGTCGGCCCGGTTCTTCCGTGGACATCTGATGGGGGAAAAGCCCATCTTCTAATCCCGATAGAAAAACCAATGGAAACTCTAATCCTTTCGCGCTGTGGAGCGTCATCATTTGTACGCTATCTTGATTGGGATCGCTCTGACTCTCTCCTGCCTCAAGTGCAGCATGGCTTAGAAATTCATCTAATGCGGTGATGGGTTCAGCTTTTTCATCGGCCTCATCAGCGCTAAAATCTGGTTCAGGATCAAATGTACGTGCAGCCGATATCAACTCCTCCAGGTTCTCCAGTCGAGCCTGCCCTTTTTCTCCCTTCTCTTTGGCATAGTACTCTTTTAGTCCTGTTTGCTTGATCACAATTTCACATAAGCCAACAAGATCATTTTCTTTGGTCCCATCATCCATAGCCTCTATAAGGTCTAAAAATATTTGAATTGCATTTCTGGCTCTGGCTGTCATCGCCGTTGAAGCAACGATGTTTCTTGCCGCTTGCCACATAGATATATCGTTACCCCGAGCCAGGCTTCGAATCATCTGAACAGACTTATCGCCGATACCCCTTGTCGGCATATTGATAACCCGTTCAAAGGAGGCATCTGCATCTCTGTGGCTAATGAGCCTCATGTAAGCCAGAGCATTACGAATTTCCAATCGGTCAAAAAATCTTTGGCCTCCATAAATTCGGTAGGGTATTTGTGCCCTCAAAAATGCCTCTTCCAACACTCGGGATTGGGCGTTAGATCGATATAGTACAGCGGCTTCTTTAAAATTGTTTCCTTGTGTATTCCAGTCTTTTATTCGCGCCACAATATATCGCGCTTCATCTATTTCGTTGAAAGCCGCGTAAAGGTTTATCGAATCGCCATCTCCTTTATCTGTCCACAGCTCTTTTCCCAGGCGCCCAACATTTTGTGTAATCAGCCCATTGGCTGCTTTCAAAATGGTACCTGTAGATCGATAGTTTTGTTCCAGCCGTATCATTTCACTATTAGGGAAGTCAGTACTAAATTTTTGGATGTTCTCAATTTTTGCACCACGCCATCCATAAATTGATTGATCATCATCACCGACGACCAGGATATTATCTTTGTCGCCGGCCAATACACGGATCCAGGCATATTGAATACTGTTTGTATCTTGAAACTCGTCTACTAACAGATGTGAAAAACGTTCTTGGTAGTGCTTTAAGAGCAAGGGATTATTCAGCCAAAGCTCATGGGCCCGCAACAGCATTTCAGCAAAATCAACCATGCCGCCACGCTGGCAGGCTTCTTCATAGGCCCGGTAGATATCCAGATGGGTCTTAGTATAGAGATCACCATAGTCTTCGATGTTCTTCGGCCTAAGCCCTTCGTCTTTGTGACTATTGATAAAACCAACGGCCTGTCTCGCGGGCCACTTTTTCTCATCAAGCTCAAGGGATTTGATGATGCGCTTTACCAATCTCAACTGATCATCAGAATCGATTATTTGAAAATTTTGCGGCAAGTTCGCATCTTTCCAATGGGCTCGAAGCAAGCGATGCGCTATACCATGAAAAGTACCTACCCACATTCCCCTAACAGGCATGCCAAGAAGCAATTCAATTCGTGAGCGCATTTCTGCCGCTGCTTTATTAGTAAAGGTGACTGCAAGTACACTGTAAGGACTTACATTTTCTGTTTTTATCAGCCAGGCAATACTATTGGTTAGCACGCGGGTTTTACCACTTCCTGCCCCGGCTAATATTAAATAGCTACCACTCGGTGCTGAAACTGCTGTTCGCTGGGCGTCATTGAGCCCATCTAATAGATATGAAACGTCCATTTATTCTACTGTCTCTTTATTCAACTGTTACCGACTTCGCGAGATTACGAGGCTGGTCTACATCGGTGCCTTTTAGCAAGGCAACATGATAGGACAATAATTGCATAGGTATGGTGTAGATAATGGGAGATATCACAGGATGGCAACTGGGCATGGAGACAATATCGTGTTCGTTGGAAAATCTTTTCTCATCGCCAAAAATAATCAACTGCCCGCCTCTGGCGCTGACTTCTTGCAAATTAGATTTTAGTTTATCTAACAAGTCATCACTGGGTGCAACGGCTACAACCGGCATATTATCGTCAACCAGTGCCAGCGGACCGTGTTTGAGCTCACCCGCAGGATAACCTTCGGCGTGAATATAGGAAATCTCTTTTAATTTGAGTGCGCCTTCCATTGCCACGGGAAAATGGGTTCCTCTACCAAGAAATAATGCATGATGCTTATCCGCGAATTGCTCAGCCAGCTTTTCAATCGCGCTATCTTGCTCTAATGCTGTTGCGATAAGTTCGGGCACAGTCCAAAGCGCTTGGACTAAATCTTTTTCGTGTTCTGCTGATAAGCCCTTGTGTTTACCGATGGCAATAACCAACATCAGTAAATCCGCTAGCTGAGTTGTGAAGGCCTTCGTTGAAGCGACACAAATTTCCGGCCCTGCTTTAATTAGTAAGCTGAGATCCGATTCTCGAACTAGAGAGCTACTGGGCACATTACACAAACATAAGTTTGCCAGATAGTTTCCTTTCTTAGCGCCCCGTAAAGCAGCCAAAGTATCAGCGGTTTCACCGCTTTGTGAAATCGTGACAAGTAGGGTGCCCTCTATTATCGCCACCTGTCGATATCGATATTCGCTGGCTATCTCAACATGGCAGGGCACCCCTGCAATTTCCTCGAACCAGTATTTTGCAATCAAGCCGGTGTAGTAACTGCTACCGCAAGCAACGATATGTACTGCCTTTGTTTTTTCAAAAATCTCACTCGCCCCGACACCAAAGGCATCTTCCAAGATATGAGAATTCGTTATTCTGCCTTCGAGAGTCGCCCGAATTGCTTCTGGCTGATCATGGATTTCTTTCATCATGTAGTGGCGGTAGTTACCTTTGTCACTCGAATCTTGAACGTGATCCAGAAGCAGGCTTCTGCTTTCTACTGAGTCATTATTCTTACCCATTAAATTTATTTTTTCTGCGCTCAGCTCTACGGTTTCACCTTCTTCTAGGAATATAAAGCGATCAGTAACGGGACGTAATGCTTGTGGATCTGAGGCAACAAAATTTTCCCCAATACCTAAACCAACCACTAAAGGGCTGCCCAGTCTTGCTGCCATTATAGTATCGGGATAGCCTTGATGAATCGCCGCTACTGCGTAGGCGCCTATTAGTTTCTCTATGGTCTGTTGAAATCCTTTACGGAAGCTACTCGCTTTATTTACTTGCTCATGTAGTAAGTGAGCGATTACTTCCGTATCTGTTTCTGATTCAAATACATATCCAGCGGTAATCAAATCGGCTCTGATTTGCTCGTGGTTTTCGATAATACCGTTGTGAACAATCGCAACCTGTTCGTTAGATGTGTGGGGATGAGCATTCAATTCAGTTGGCTTTCCATGGGTCGCCCATCGGGTATGAGCAATACCTATATCCCCAGCTATTGGCGTTTCCAAATTGGCCTCTTTTAGCGAAGCTACCTTACCCATTCTTCGAATTCGTTTTAAGGCTAAATCCTTATCAAAGACAGCCATTCCCGCACTATCATAACCTCGATATTCTAGGCGTTGCAGTCCTTCCAAAAGAATACCGCTCACATTTCTATGGGTTACTGCACCTACTATTCCACACATTATTTTTTTCTCGGCCTCTTCCAACCAAACAGGTTTCTTTGTTTTCCTCTAGCAATCCCTAGAGAATCATTTTCAATATTCTTGGTGATTGTTGAGCCCGCCGCTGTCGTCGATCCATTTCCAACTGTCACTGGCGCGACAAACGCAGTATGTGAACCGACGAAAACATCATCACCTATATGTGTTTGATGTTTGTTCACACCATCGTAGTTACAGGTAATCGTACCAGCACCAATATTAACGTCACTGCCAATGGTGGTATCTCCCAAGTAACTTAAGTGTCCAGATTTAGAGCCTTTACCTAATTTGGCTTTTTTGGTTTCCACAAAATTTCCTATGGCCACTTGGTCAGATAATTCTGTTCCAGGACGAAGCCTCGCGAAAGGTCCAACACGACAATCCGCCGCTACAACCGCGCCATCTATTAAAGTGTTAGGCAAAATCACTGAACCTTCACCAATGACTGAATCTTTGATAATGCAATTTGCGCCGATAAGCACATCATTTCCAAGCTCCACCTTGCCTTCAAATATACAGTTGATGTCTATCCGACATGCGCTTCCAGCACTCAACTCACCCCTAAGGTCAAAGCGGGCAGGATCAATAATATGCACCCCCAAATCCATTAAAATTTCTGCCTGACGTTTCTGATAGTAACGTTCAAGCCCTGCGAGTTGCGTGAGATTATTAACACCTAGCACTTCTCCTGAGTCTTCTATTTTTATCGCTCGAACGCGCGCACTTTCTCTATTCGCTATCTCAACGATATCTGTTAGTAAATATTCACTTTGGCTGTTGTTAGTATCGAGCTTCGACAACCATGAAACTAAACTTTTAGCTTTGGCCACCATAACGCCGCTATTCACTTCTTTGATCTCCAGTTGAAGAACCGTGGCATCCTTTTCCTCAACAATTGATTTAAGTTGGTTCCCTGACCGATTAATACGACCGTAATTAAATGGATTTTCCTGATCGACGGTTAATACACCAAGATCGCATTCTGCGCTAAGTAACTTCTGCATCGAATCGAGCGTCAAAAGTGGTGCATCGCCCACCAAAAGCAGAACACGAGACTCAGGTTTAAATTCATTCATTGCCTGCATAACGGCATGACCTGTACCAAGTTGTTCTTTTTGGCTTATCCAATTGACTGGCCAATTAGAAAAGGTCTGCTTAATTAAATCAGCTCCCTGACCAATGACGACATGTATCTGACCTGGTTGTAGAAGGGAGGCAGTCTCTAACAAATGAGCCAACATGGGCTTGTTAGCTATTTTGTGCAGTGCCTTCGGCAAGTCAGACTTCATCCTCGTACCCATGCCCGCTGACAAGATACAAACTTCGATTAGATTCTTATTTTTCATTTGCGAAGTTTACCCTTTCGTTAGCAGAGAGGGTATATGAATGCTTGTCATTTTATTTATGACTTAGCGCCCTCTTTTCTTTGGTCATAAAAAAGGACGGTAATACCGTCCCTTTCAACCAGTCTCTCAGATAAGCGTTAGCTATTCTTTATTTGCGAAATTTTCGAATTGTTCTCAACATCGCGACTGTTTCCTGAAGATCTGCTTGAACTCGACCAAAATCAATATCCGTCTTATTGTCTGCAAGTTCTTTTTCAGCCTTCTCTTGAGCAGCATTTGCAGCAGCTTCATCTAAATCATCTGCTCTCAAAGCCGTATCAGCCAGAATGGTAATAGCATTAGGTTGGACTTCGATAAATCCACCTGACGCAAAGAAGATTTGTTCCTCGCCCCCTTCGAGTTTCAATCGAACTGCCCCAGGCTTTACGCCTGTCAACAATGGCGTATGGCCGGGGAAAATGCCCAATTCTCCAATTGTGCCAGACGCTACAACCATTTCAACCTGGCCCGAGAAAACCTCTTTCTCTGCACTTACAATGCTGCAATGTACTGTCGTTACCATATAAATCCCTATTACAATTAGCTATAAATAGAAGTTAGTGCTTACTATAGCCTTCTATTTATAGCGTCTTGGCTTTCTCAATTGCTTCTTCGATGCTACCAACCATACTGAAAGCAGCTTCTGGCAAATCATCATAATCGCCTTCAAGAATACCCTTGAAGCTTCTGATTGTATCGTTTAGTGATACATAGACTCCCGGTGTTCCAGTGAATACTTCGGCAACGTGCATGGGCTGAGAGAAAAACTGAGCTACTTTACGCGCTCGGTTAACCGTTTGTTTGTCTTCTTCTGACAATTCATCCATACCCAAAATCGCAATAATATCTTTCAACTCTTTATACTTTTGTAATACTGATTTAACACCTTGAGCAACATTATAGTGTTCTTCACCAACAACCAACGGATCTAGTTGACGTGATGTTGAATCAAGTGGGTCAACCGCCGGGTAGATACCCAAAGAGGCAATGTCTCGAGATAAGGTTACAGTTGAATCTAAGTGTGCAAAAGTGGTCGCTGGAGATGGATCAGTCAAATCGTCCGCAGGTACATAGACCGCTTGGATCGAAGTAATCGAGCCAGTCTTAGTTGTTGTAATGCGCTCTTGGAGTACACCCATTTCTTCGGCCAGTGTTGGCTGATATCCTACCGCGGATGGCATACGACCTAAGAGTGCTGATACTTCAGTCCCCGCCAAGGTATATCGATAAATATTGTCGATAAAAAGTAGTACGTCTTTTCCATCATCACGGAATTTTTCCGCCATCGTCAAACCAGACAAAGCAACGCGCAATCTGTTACCTGGAGGCTCATTCATCTGGCCAAATACCATCGCAATTTTGTCGAGTACGCCCGCTTCCTGCATTTCATGGCAGAAATCGTTACCTTCTCGGGTACGCTCTCCAACGCCTGCGAATACTGAGAGTCCTGCATGCTCACTCGCAATATTATTAATCAATTCAAGCATCGTTACGGTCTTTCCTACTCCAGCACCACCGAATAATCCAACCTTGCCGCCTTTTGCAAATGGGCAAATTAGGTCGATAACTTTGACGCCAGTTTCCAGAAGGTCGCGGCTTCCCGCTAATTCTTCATAGGTAGGTGGATCACGGTGAATTGGCATTCTTATCTTTTCGCCAATGGGCCCTTTTTCATCAATGGGCTTACCCAAAACGTCCATGATTCGACCGAGAGTTTCTTCCCCTACAGGTACCATAATAGGCTCATTGGTATTGCTGACTTCCAAGCCACGACTAATTCCTTCAGAGCTTCCCATGGCAATTGTTCTTACAATGCCGTCACCGAGTTGTTGCTGTACTTCTAAAGTAAGATCATTGGAATCGACATTCAGGGCATCGTATACCTTAGGGACATTATCCCGTGGAAACTCAACATCGATAACCGCACCAATTACTTGTACGATTCGTCCGCTACTCATTGCTAATTCCTCTTAAACTTTAATATTTGTTCAATTAAACTGTATTTACAGCCCGCTCGAATACTTCAGCTAAACGGCTGCTGCACCACTTACAATCTCAGACAATTCTTGCGTAATCGCCGCTTGTCTGGCGTTATTCATAATGAGTTGTAACTCATCAACCAAATCCCCTGCATTATCCGTTGCGCTCTTCATGGCAATCATTTTTGCTGCTTGCTCGCACGCTACATTTTCTACTACTGCCTGATAAACTTGGGATTCAATGTATCTTGTGACCAACCCTTCTATCAATTGCCGAGCATCAGGCTCATAGATATAATCCCAACAATGCCTCTCTTCTCCTTCATCCTGGGCATCTAGTGGCACGAGTTGTTTAATCGTCGGTGATTGATTCATTGTGTTAACAAAAATATTATTCGCCTGATAAATCTTATCGATATTTCCGGCCTCAAATGAATTCAACATCACTTTGATACTGCCAATCAAATCTTCAATCGCCGGAGACTCACTTATATGACTACTAGCAGCAACAACATTACCACCGTAAGATCGGAAAAATTGTGCACCCTTATTACCAATCAAACAAAGGTCAACTTCTACATCTTGATCAACCCAAGTCTTAATATTCTTGATAGTTGCTTTTAGTAAATTGATGTTAAGCCCACCACAGAGACCTTTATCGGTAGTGACAACAATATAGCCAATACGCTTTACTTCTCGCTCAATCATAAACTGATGACGATACTCAGGTGATGCCTTGGCAACATGGCTAATCACTTCTCGTATATGATCGGAATAAGGCCGACCGCGAGACATACGTTCTTGAGCCTTACGCATCTTACTTGCAGCAACCATTTCCATTGCGCTGGTAATCTTTTGCGTATTCTTAATACTACCTATCTGTTTTCGAAGTTCTTTGGCGTTCGCCATATAATCCTCGTTAGATTAGCCGAGAGTATCTCGCTTACCAGGTTTGTGTTGATTTGAAAGTGTCTAACGCGCTTTTCATCAAAGCTACCACATCATCCGAATAAACACCCTTTTCATTTGTTTGGTTCATAAAATCAGCATGCTCACTATTCATATAGGAAACCAGTGCTGCTTCAAAATCCAGCACTTTGTTAACGGCTACATCTCGTAAATAACCTTCGTTTGCTGCAAACAAAACAATGCCCATTTCTGCTACTGACATCGGCGAGTATTGCTTCTGCTTCATGAGCTCGTTAATTCGCTCACCGTGCTCTAACTGCCGCCGCGTCGCCTCATCAAGATCTGATGCAAACTGTGAAAAAGCAGCAAGTTCCCGGTATTGGGCCAATGCCAACTTAATACCACCGGAGATCTTCGACATAAACTTAACCTGAGCATCACCACCTACTCGCGAAACTGATATACCCGGGTTCATTGCGGGCCGTTCACCAGCATTAAACTTATCTGACTCTAGAAAGATCTGACCATCAGTAATTGAAATAACGTTTGTCGGTACGAATGCCGATACATCGCCCGCCTGGGTTTCAATAATCGGCAAGGCGGTTAAGGAACCCGTTTTACCCTTTACTTCTCCGTTAGTAAAAGCTTCAACATATTCTGCATTTACGCGCGCTGCTCTCTCTAACAAACGAGAGTGAAGATAGAAAACATCACCTGGATAGGCTTCACGGCCCGGTGGGCGACGTAATAAGAGAGAGATTTGACGATATGCCCAAGCTTGTTTAGTTAAATCATCATAGACAATCAGCGCATCTTCACCACGATCACGGAAGTATTCTCCCATGGCGCAACCAGAATAAGCTGCAATATATTGCATAGGCGCTGGATCCGCTGCACCGGCAACTACAATCACCGTGTTTTCCATCGCGCCGTGTTCTTCCAAGGTTCTTACCACGTTTGCAACGGAAGATAATTTTTGGCCAATAGCCACATAGACGCTCTTAATACCTGACTTCTGTTGGTTAATAATCGCATCAATTGCGATGGCGGTTTTACCCGTCTGCCTATCTCCAATGATAAGTTCCCGCTGGCCTCGACCCACTGGAATCATAGAGTCAATACACTTAAGCCCTGTTTGAACCGGCTGATCGACGTGCTTTCGGGCAATAACACCAGGGGCTACTTTTTCAACTGGCGAGCTAGAACTCGCCTTAATTTCGCCTTTACCATCAATAGGGTT
>JAESSY010000144.1 GCA_016763855.1 Pseudomonadales bacterium | reverse complement strand
TCGTCAAGAAGTAGACTTGTACGACGGTTGTGCGAATTTTTACGATGTTACTGAAAGTAACCGCCTATTAAGACAATTTTGTAGAAGCTGGGAAAGTAGCGTAGCAGATCCCAACCTCAGACAGCTCAAATTGTAATGAATATTTGTAACGAATAGTTTAGGTCCATCTTCGAGGCCACCAAATTAATTGGCACATTGAGTAATCCAACATTTCTCTTGATGCTCTTCATCGTTAGCGGTCATCCTAGACCGTCATTGATACCCTTGTACAAATCAGAGCGCATAGGTGAGGCTGCAAACTTTTCTTTCCACAATCTGTGGGTTAGTTCATCAATATCTCTTGCAGGGTGAACACCGACTCTTTGCAGAACATCGACAAGATAAGTATAGGGATCAACACCCTGAAGCTTGCAGGTTCAGATTAAACTCTGGATGATGCCAACATGTTCAGCTCCCGGTTCTGTCTAACAAAAATTCCAATTCTTTCTCCCCAAAGGAATGGGTCTCAGTGCCCGCTCGATATGATTGGTATCCATCGGCACCGCAGGATCTTCCAGATAAACTTTTAACTCAGCCTCCCGGTTTCGAACATAGCCTACAGCTTTGAAGGCGGATAGATCAATCAAAGAAGAATGAGTATCATTTTTTGACAGGCGACGTCACCAATTAGAAAAACTGACATAGGGTATGTGATTTTGAGGACAGAATGCTTTTATGGATAAGTCGGATGACGCATGTTCGTTAACAAGTTGTTGCCATTAACCGTGGCAAGTGATGAGTTTTGCCAAACATTTTTATTTTCTCCTGACACCAATCAATTTCATGGAGAAGACTTTCGAATAGTTCATTCGATTCATCGATTGAAAAGAAACTAGGAAACATGAAAACATCCGCATCCTGAAGCCCCAGAGATTGATAAGTCTCGGAAGAATAGTCATCTCTTATAGACAGATCAGTGGGCATAACGATCAGGCTTTAGCATAGGATTTCCTATCTATGGTGAATGAACTTCTTTTACGACTTCACGATCCTGTTTAAGGCTGAAATCGCATAATCACAACGACATGCTGCATCACCGGTATGTTTTGGTATTGCTAATATTCTATCTAAAGGAAACCATTGCATCGCGATTCCAACAATCGTGCTATGGTGTCGAAATTGCACCCATGGTTTCATGACTCTTCTTCTTTTACTATCTTGATCTGTCACTTGTTTCAGCGGTATATCATCCCATGGTAGTAATATAAGCGCGTCATATTTTTGAATATAGTTAATGCAACTGTTATAAATTATATCGGTTTGTCCCTTATCCGTGTGGAAACTTTGAGTCATCCATAAATTAAATAAGTCGATTGGACATCTATCACTAATGAAAGATGCGTGTTTAAGTTCTTGTTGATGTTTTTCTTCTAACAACCACTTAATCTTCTCCCGTAAACGATCTTTAGGTGAAATGTAACGTCCCTTCTTCTCAAAAAACAAGTCGTACTGTTCTCCAACGACCGGCAGATTTAATTTCTTAGACAATAATTCAACAAACGATGTTTTGCCAGAACCCGCTGAGCCTGAAATGGCAATACGCATCTCTAACTTTCCTGCTTGGCTGCAATGGTATTTTCTGCGGTGAAGTCTGATCCTGCTACATCATTCAATACAATCGACCTTTCAGATTTAAGTATTTCTGGGATACGATGCGTTATAAATAAAATGGAAACCTTCCCCCTCAGTTTACTCACCGTCAGAGAAAACTGATCCGCAGTTTCTTCGTCTAAACTACTTAAAGGTTCATCAAACACGAGTATCTTTGGGCGCTTTAGTAGTGCTCTTGCGATAGCAATTCTTTGTTTCTGACCTCCTGATAGACCGGTGCCATTTTCGCCAATTTCTGTTTGATACCCCTTTGGCAGCCGTTCTATGACTTGATGAATCTCCGCCATTTTGCACGCCTGTACTAACTGCTCGAAGCTCGCTTGAGGACTAGCCATTATTAGATTCGAGTAAATAGAGCCTGCAAAAAGTGTTGTTTCCTGGGGTACTATCCCAAAATAGGATCGCAACTCATTCGTACTCATATGACGAATATCTCTATTATTCAGTAGGATTCTGCCCTCTGTGGGTAAACAAAACCCCTGCATCAATTTTGTCAGCGTACTTTTTCCGCATCCAGATGGTCCCATAACGGTAAGACATTCACCTGCTTCGATCTTTAGATTGAAATTAGAATACAACAAGGGTAAATCTTCACCATATCGAAAGCTAACATTCTGGAATGCCAATTCACATTTGTCTTTGCGTTCTGTAAGAGGTGTCAAGGCATAGGGTTCAGCCGGCGTATCCATGATGTCAGCGAGCCTTCTCATGGCGATATTGGTTTGTTGAAACTCTTGCCACAACCCCACCATTCTCAATACAGGTTGAGACAAACGGCTCGCGAACATTTGAAAGGCGACTAACATACCGATCGTAAAAGTATCTGTGTTCATTACAAGCCATGCACCAAAACACAAAATGGATATGGTCTGTGCTTGCTCAAGCGTGTTCGCAATTACATTGTAGGTATTGGACAAAGTTCTCGCCTTGAAATTCGACGCCAGATAAGTGCTTAGATAGTCACCCCAGGTTCTCTTGAGTTGCGGTTCCATCTGCAAAGATTTTACCGTTTCCATTCCGCTAACGTACTCCATTAAAAACGCTTGGTTTCGAGCGCCGAATTTGAATTGTTCATTTAATCTATTTCTTAACTCAGGAGCTACAAGCAAACTCAATATAGATATCAAGGTCAAAACCACAGCCACAATAAGTGTTAATTGCCAACTATAGTAATACATCACAAACAAATAGATGAAGATGAAAGGCAAGTCTAAAAAGAGTGTTACAGCCGTACCGCTAATAAATTCTCTAATCGTTTCCGCGCCTTGAACCCGCGCTATCACTGTGCCGGTGGGTCTGTAGTTAAAATACCGAAGGGGTAGCTCAAACAAATGACTAAACACTTTCGACCCCATTACCGCATCTACCCTATTACCTGTATGCAATACAAGGAATTGTCTTAACCAGGTCATAGCAGCGCTAAATATCATGAACATGAACAGACCGAAGGCAATGACAATTAAGGTATTGAGGGTATGGTGAACGATCACTTTATCGATGATAACTTGAGTAAACAACGGTGTGGCTAAACCCATTAATTGAATGGCCAGCGACGCTGCAATCACGTCTCGCCAAATACTTTTGTACTTAAACAGTTCAGGAATGAAAGTTTGGAAACCAAACTTCTCCTTTCCTTTGGTGATCTCATCGGATTCCGTTTCTATGACATTTTTTTCAATTTTGAGGTATGTCATTTCCAAATGTTCATCAATATCAGTGGACTTAAGGTGAGAAGGCTTCTCTGAACCAACGGGGAAGTAAATTAAACCATCCTCATTGAGCCGAACAATCAAAACAGCCTCAACAAAAGGCGGAGTATTTTCTTCATCATTTATTGATATCTTGTTTGTTGATATCTTGTTTGTTGAAATATCACCTGTTAAGGCATCATTTTCCGCAAAGTCGTTTTTTGTTGGCATATTGCCCATTGATGGCTGACGCAGAAAAGCAATACAAGGCAAGGTGGATGATGTGATATTTTTTGGACTCTTGCTTATTTCCAATGGCTTCATATCCAGATCGATCAATGCGGCTTTCAAGCCAGCAAGATCGTAAGGGGGAGGATATTGTTGGGCAATGATTTGCCCATCGAAGGGAATACTGTGTAAGCGACACAATCCAGCAATCAACCAGAAAAATGTGGATTTTTCCATGGGGCTGGCTTGATTGCTGGCTGAAGACTTTAGGGACATATCCTAGCGCTCAGTGCCCGCTTCATTCACAGCGCGAGTGATAGGCGAAAATATATATTGCATCACCGTTCTAGAGCCTAGATGAATTTCCGCAGTGACTTGCATCCCGACTTTCAAATCAAATTCTTTGTTATTGTAATGTAAAGTCTGTTCTCCCAAATTTAGAATGGCACGATATACTGATGCCGAAGCTTGATTACCATCACTTTCTTGTTGGCCAGAGTCCGCACTGACATGATCAACAGTTGCCTCAATCATGCCATATTTTTGAAAATTAAAACTGGCAATTTTTAATCTGACCTCTTGACCGGTATTGATAAATCCAACATCTTTGTTTTCAATCATTACTTCGGCTTGCAAGGGTACATCGACAGGCACAATAGTGAGTAAAATCGTACCTGATGGTATAACAGAACCTCGTGTATGAGTTGCAAGATCTTTAACAAACCCATCTTGCGGTGCGGTAAGTGATAGCAAACGGTTTCGATATTCTAATTTACTCAGTGCTTGCGCTAGTTGTTTTCTCCTTTGTTCAAATTCTATTTTCTGATCAAGAAGGTTCTGAATATAGGAAGTTGAGACTTGTTTTGACTGTTGTTTTGCGCTTTCCAACCTAGCTTTTAAGGATTGAACACGAAATTGTTGGGCTGCTAGGTCTCGTTCAATTTCAATACGTTCTCTTTCTCTTTCCATCAGCGCCATTTGATTGGCAAAACCTTTTTTCTGTAAATTCTTAACCGCCGCTTCACTGGACAAAACCAATGGTAAAGTATCCACAAGTTTAGATAAAATCTGTTTTTCAGAAGCAAGTGATTGTTTTTCCTGCTCAATGATCGCTCGCTGTTGGCTCATGTTAATGTTATGTAAATTGACATTTTCCTGATATTGTCGGCGACTATCTGAAAAAAGCGTGGCATCATCCTCTGCCTTCAATGTCATACCCGCTTGTTCAATCTCAGCAACGACCCTACGCAATTGAAGGTCCATTGTTTTTTTCTCGAAGGTAATTTGTGCTGTATCCGCTTGAGAAACCAAGTCATCCATGACGACCAGTACTTCGCCTGCTTTAACCAACTGTCCGTCCTTGACTTTTATTTCAGCGATTCTGCCACCATCCAGGGGTTGTACAACTTGTACTCTAGAGATGGGAATGAGTTTGCCATCGGCTCGGGCAACAATATCCAATCTACCAAAAAAAGCCCAAAGGATAATCAGAAAAAATAGCAATAGTAGTAAAAGCAAAACAATACGCGCTAAAGGCGCAGGGGGGTTTTCCGTCACTGACAATAGGTGAGGCGAAAACGCATGGGGTTCTTGATGTGTTTCTACCACTCTAAATCAACTCATGCTATCGCTTGGACTTTAAGACCAAAGGTTTGATCATTCAGTGTGCTTCGAATGACATCTTGGTTGAGTGAGCTACCACTTGAAAGACGAGCAACGCCGTACCCTAAACCGCCTCCCAAAGCATCATCATCACTGCCGTCAATATACGCATCCATATAAGCCTGACTCGCGCTCCATGACTGCCAGTTTTTCGATTTCTTACCAGTATTTTCCTCTTCGAATGCACTCACTAGCGCATTGAAATCAAATGATTGTATTTGGCTATTCAGGAGGGGGTCACTTGAATCTGGATTATATTCGTCTGTATCATCCAGTATCAACTGTAAGGTAATCTCAGGGTTTTCTTCACCCTCTTCGGTATCAAACCAATCTTCTATTGTTATCTTTCCGTCATTGCCATTCTCGGGCGAAATTTCAATTACCAAATCATCTTTCTTACGATCTAAAGAGATATCTGACAATAAGATGCCACCCCCTAACGAGAACGTTAATTGACTTACGTCACTGCTGATTCTTACTTTGTCTTTACCGTCTCCCTGATTGTAAGCAATTACGTCGTTTCCAGCAGAAACGATAATTTCGTCATTGCCTTTGCCGCCATATAGAAAATCGTTTCCGCTTCCGCCATCCAATAAATCCTTTCCCGCGCCTCCACTTAGATAGTCGTTACCTTCGCGACCGAATAACTTGTCCTTACCTTTTTTACCGTAGATTAGATCTATGCCAACACCACCTGTTAGCGTGTCCTTGCCGTTACCGCCAACAAGGGTAAGTCCGGTATTTTCTATCTGACCAGAGGCTTCATTTCCATATTCGCTGGACTCGGCATATTCGCCGTATTCACCGTACTCGCCGTATTCACCATTGCTGTGTTTGTCGTCTTTTCCATATTCAGCATATTCACCGTATTCGCCATACTCTCCGTATTCGCCATACTCTCCATACTCGCCGTACTCCCCGTACTCGCCATATTCACCCGTCCCAACTTCGTCTGCTCCCGTCACAGAAATGTTAAGTTGTCCTTGGTCAGAAAAAGAAGGGGTAGATTCATCTGTTAAGACATAGTCAAATACATCGTTGACAACATCACCTAGATTGAGCGCTTGAACGTTGGCCGCATCGTTATTCAATGCATAGCTATAACCACCATCACTGGTCAAAGTGAGGGTGCCATAAGTCCCAACAATAGAGCTGGCTACGACACTTAAAATGCTTCCATTATCAATGTCTGTGTCATTGACTAGAACATTACCCGTGGCAAAGAGCACAGTATCTTCTGTAACAGCGCCACTATCATTTACCGCAATGGGGGCATCGTTAACACCGGAAATTGAGATCGTAACAACTGACGAGTCCGTTAAAAACCCCTCTATATCATCGTCAGTAACAACGTAGGTAAAGGAATCCGTTACAATCTCATTTGAGGCTAGGGCTTGTACGTTCTCAGCATCATTATTTAACACATATTGATAAGAGCCATTGCCGTTCAAGGTTAGAACACCGTATAGACCAACAAATGACCCAGAATTCAAAACACTGAGCACTGTATTTTGATCTACATCGCTATCGTTATCTAGTACATTGCCAGTACTAATAAGTTGTCCATCTTCGCGCACGACACCTACATCAGCTGATGCAATGGGAGCGTCATTATTACCGGTTATATTGACGAAGAGAAAAGCGCTGCTATTGGCAGTACCATCACTGACATTGTAGTTAAAAATATCAACGACTGTTTCACCCCCCCGCAAAGCCTGAACATGGGGCGCACTACCAATGATACTGTAGGAAAACCCGCCATCGTCAGTCACTGTCAAATCGCCAAAATTACCTGAAAATGTACCGCCCGTGACGGATAAAAAATCTCCATTATCAATATCACTATCATTCGCAAGCAGGTTACCCGTCGTACTATTAATATCATCCTCGAATATCTGTATTGAATCATTCATTGCAATCGGTGCATCATTAGCACCAAAAATGGAGACACTGACTTGTGCAGAATCCGTTAGCGGATTATTGGCGTCATCATCTGTGATGACATAGTCAAAAATATCCGTTACCGTTTCACCGGCGGCAAGGGCTTGGACGTTTTCGGCATCGATGTCTAATTCATAGCTATATGCACCGTTGCCACCCAAGACCAAGGTGCCATAAACGCCCACATAAGTCCCACTATTGGTGACAGATAAAGTGGTGTTTCGATCTAGATCACTATCATTAATCAAGACATTACCAAAAGCGGAAGTAAACCCCTGCTCACTGACCGCAGCCCCGGAATCATTCATCGCTATTGGCGCGTCATTGGTACCGTTCACCGTCACACTAAAGTTACCAACAGTGCCAAATGGAAAGCTCGAGGATTGACTGCCGTCAAATACTTCGTAGGCGAAATTGTCTAGCACAAACTTGTCGCCTCTCAATGCTTGCACATTGGCAGCATCATTATTTAGGTTGTAGGTATAACTCCCATCGGCAGAGACAACAAAAGTACCGTATTCACCAACAGAAACACCGGCGGTTGTCGTCAGTACATCACTGATATCAATATCAATATCATTGGCTAAAAGGTTACCTGCAGCACTTAGAATATTGTCTTCCGACACAGTATTTGTATCATCAACCGCCACCGTTGCATCATTTGCACCCTGTACCGATATTGTTAGTGTCGCGGTACTGCTAAGCGGATTGTTAGCATCGTCTGATAGAGAATAGCTAAAGCTATCTGTCACCATGTCATTTTGCGCCAATGCCTGAACATTCTCAGCATTGTTATCAAGTATATAGCTATAGCTCCCATCGCTACCCAAAGTCAATGCACCGTAGACGCCATTGAAAGTACCGGTACTGTTGAGGCTCAAGCTTGTTCCCTGATCTATATCGCTATCATTATCAAGCACATTACCCGTAGCATTGAGTACAGCATCTTCCCCAACACTATTAGTGTCGTCGGTCCCAAGGGGTGTATCATTTGTGCCACTGATAGAAATGGTGATAACAGAAGCAGTGCTTAGCGGGTTATTTGCATCATCATCCATCACTAAATAGTTGAATACATCTGTAGCAAGCTCACCTTCAGATAAGCTTTGAACATTAACGGCATCATTATTCAAGGCATAACTATAAACACCGTCAATGGCTAGTGTTAATGTGCCATAGGCACCCACGAATGTGCCTGCATTGGAAACTGTTAATACCGTGTTTTGATCTACATCACTGTCATTGTCCAAAACATTACCGCTGGCGAACAGTAAAGTATCTTCGGAAACCGCATTCGCATCACTAACCACTATCGGGGCATCGTTAGTACCATCAATGGTGACAGTGTAATTTGCACTACTTACCGTGATGCTATCACTGGCATCGTAGACAAAAGCATCAACTACAGATTCATCGCCCCTTAAGGCTTGAACATTTTGAGCGGCATTATCTAGGCTATAGCTGTAACTACCATCAGCGGCTACAACAAAGTTACCGTAGGTACCCGAAAATACACCGGCAGTGACGGACAGAACATTCCCATTATCAATATCGCTATCATTGTCTAGCAGATTGCCCATCAAGGTGACGGTAGCATCTTCTGCTACTACATCATTGTCATTAATTGCTACGGGTGCATCGTTAGTACCGGTAATTGATAGGGTAATCTCGGCAGAGGCATTCAGGGCGCTATTGGCATCATCATCGACGATTTGATAGGAAAAAGTATCAAAGACAATTTCGCCCTGGGCCAAGGCCTGAACATTACTGGCCTCATTGTTACTTGCATAACTGTATGTGCCGTCGCTGTTCAATATCAACGAGCCATAGGTGCCAACAAAAGTGCCTGCATTAACAACACTCAGCACTGTGTTTTGATCTAAATCACTGTCGTTGGCGAGGACATTACCATTGACCGAAAAACTGAAATCTTCGATCAGTGTGTTTACATCATCAATGGCAATGGGGGCATCGTTAGCACCGTCAATCGTAACGGTTAGGGTTCCCTGTGTTTGTACCAATCCATCACTGGCATCATAGCTAAAGCTGTCTACGATGCTTTCATCTCCTCGAAGCGCTTGCACACCGGCGGATAGATTATCGAGGGTGTGGGTAAAGCTGCCATCAGCAGCCAAGCTTAGACTACCGAAATTGCCTAATACTGTCCCGGCATTAACCGATAGTATATCCGTGTTGTCCACGTCGGTATCATTGTTGAGGACATTCCCTGTGGCAATGAGGCTATTATCTTCACTTACATTCGCCGTATCATCCACCACGACGGGGGCATCATTTAAGCCTGTAATAGAAATGGTAACCACTGCAGTATCTGTCAGAGTGAGGTTGGCATCATCATCGGCGACGAGATAAACAAATGAATCTGTGACGACTTCATCTTGCGCCAATGACTGCACACTCAGTCCGTTAGCATCCAATTGATAGCTATAGTTACCATTGCTATCTAAGGTTAAGGTACCGTAGATACCCAAAAATACCCCTGAATCAAGGACACTTAAAACAGTGTTTTGATCTACGTCACTGTCGTTATCCAAAACGTTGCCAGCAGTCAGTATGACAGCATCTTCACTTACACTGCCGATATCATCATTCGCAACAGGTGCGTCATTAACACCGTTTATAAAAACATTAAGACTAGCATTACTGGCTGCAAGACCATCAGTGGCACTGTAGTTAGAGCTGTCCTGGACGGATTCATCCCCTCTCAAGGCCTGAACATTCTGCGCGTTATTATCCAGCGTATAGGTATAGGCACCATCTGCATTGAGTTCAAAGCTGCCATAGGTTCCTGCAAAGGCGCCTGGGGTCACGGACAGTAAATCACCATCGTCTACATCACTATCGTTGTCGAGTAAATTACCTGTCACAATAGAGACTGAATCTTCTTCAACGACACCCGCATCATCAATCGCGACAGGAGTATCGTTGATCCCTGTCACGGTGACCGTAATCAAACCGGTATCGGTAAGCGACGCAAGGCCATTGCCATCACCGATGGTATAACTGAAAACTTCGGTCAAGGTTGCCCCGTCGCCTAAACTCTGTACAAGTGCATTATCCAGCACCAATGAATAACTACCATCATTCGACAAGCTAATATTCGCAAAAGCACCGTTAAGTAAACTTGGGTTTAGAATCGTAATGACATCCCCATCGGGGTCAGTATCACTGCTGAGGACATTACCCGTTGAGGAAATCAACAGATCTTCAACTAAATCCAAAGCATCATCATTAGCGATGGGCGCAGCATTGAAGACGATAGGCTCATTGTGACAATCATGAAGATTACCACTGGATAGATCAGGTATCGCATTCCAACCTTGTAAGGTAAGTCGGTCGTTAGTGCCAATGATTGTCAAGATTAAATCATCACCGCTGACTTCCAAGGTGATATCAGATGCAGTAAGGGATCCTAAAAGACGTACTGAATTTTGCCCTTGCGTATCAATAACCAGATCTTCACCAGAACCAATACCAAACTCATAGCTATCGTCACCTGCACCTCCTTCAAGTTGATCATTACCTGCACCTCCCCTCAAGGTATCATCGCCATCACCACCGAATAGAAAATTATCCTGATCATTACCGATCAAAATGTTGTCTAGGGTATTACCTGTGCCTGTAATCGCATTGCCGAACAAAGTTAGATTTTCAAAGTTGTCCTCTAGACTGTAATCAAAGGATGCCTCAATCGTATCAATACCTTCATCGGCAAGTTCAAAAACAGAATCGAGTGCGTTATCAAGCACATAAGTATCATTACCCAGGCCACCTTCTAAATTATCAACTCCCTCACCGCCGTCAAGACGGTTATCACCATCATTGCCCAGTATATAATTGTCTGATGTATTACCGGTGCCATCTAAGTTGTCCGTGCCAAGTAATATTAGCTCTTCAATGTTTTCACCCATCACAAAGGAGGCAGTACTGTTGACGATGTCGTAACCTTCGCCTGCGGCTTCGTTCACGATGTCTGTTGTCCAAATTCTGTTAGTCGCGCCAACAATGGGATCATCGCATTCATCTACAGCGGTAGGATCAGCCTCTTCGATAAAAGTACCATCAACAAAATAGACATCATCACCAGTGCCACCATTTAGTTCATCAATGCCTGTACCGCCGTCGAGGATGTCATCCCCTTCACCCCCGAACAACATGTCGTTATCCGCGCCACCAAAGAGTTGATCGTTACCGGTGAAACCATTGAGCAAATCATCACCTGCATCGCCAAACAGCACATCATTGTTGCTAAGTACAATTAACTCACCTTCTCCTTCTCCTTCTCCTTCTAGCGGTTCTCCTTCAAGAGGCTCTCCTTCTAACGGTTCTCCTTCTAGTGGTTCTCCTTCTATTGGTTCTTCGTCGAATGGTTCCTCAATATCGAATATGCCACCAATTGCGCCGCCGTCTTCGCCACCAAACAAGGTGTCATCACCATCACCACCCACTAGAATATCGTCCCCGGAGCCTCCATCCAGAAAATCGCCACCGGCCCCGCCATCAAGAAAATCACTGTTGGTAAATAGTGCGCCGAATTCGGGATCGAGTTCGGGATCACCACCACCAATGCTTTGGGGATCATCACCCCCAAACAGCTGATCATTGCCATCACCACCCAACAGGACATCGTCGCCAGAAAATCCATCCAGCAAGTCATCCCCGCCAAGACCTAACAAGGTGTTCGGGTTGTCGGTACCAATAATGATATTATCGAGATCATTACCTTCCCCGTTGATAAAGTCATTTCCACCGATCAAAAATAAGTTTTCTACTTGCGTGTCTAAAATACTGTAGCTAACTGAACTGACGACTTGATCAATGCCTTCGTTTTCAAGCTCGATAATGATGTCTGCCTCGGAATCAACAAAATAGTTATCATCTCCTAAACCGCCAATAAGGGTATCCGCACCGAAGCCGCCATCAAGGAAATCATTACCACTTAATCCGCTTAAAACATTATTACCCGTATTACCAATTAAAATATTATCAAGGCTATTACCGGTACCATCGATATTATCGGATCCAATAAGCTGTAAACCTTCAAGGTTGTCAGACAAAGTATAGGTCGCGCTTGAATCAACACGATCTTCTCCTTCGTTTGCCAGCTCAGTGATGACATCCAAGGTGTTATCCACGATATACTGATCATCACCATCGCCACCGACCAAGCGATCAATCCCTGCACCACCATCGATTAGGTTATTGCCGCTATTGGCAAACACGGTGTCATTACCACCACCGGCGAAAAATTGGTCGCTGGCAATACCTGTGGTATCAGTGAAAATATTATCTGCATCATTACCCATATAAACGGTGCGGTTGATATTACCGACAACGTTGATGGGATCGTTCCCCAAGATCTGATAGAACTCGACAAACACATTGTCGTTTAAGGTGAAATCAACTGTAGATTGAATGACATCAGCGTTGTCTACAAGAGGATTACCCTCGGCTTCAATCACCACATCATTTTCATTATCAATGACATAAGTATCGTTACCCGCGCCACCATCCAGAATATCAACACCAGTACCACCATCCAGCAAATCATCCCCAGCGCCGCCAATCAAGATGTCATCACCCTCAAGCCCAATCAAGTCGCTTGCATTGTTATTGGCGATGAGAATATTGTTAAGTGAATTTCCCGTGGCGACAATAGACGCTGCATTCCCTGTTATGGTCAGGTTTTCAAAGTTGGCCTGAAGCGTATAAGAGTCGTTAGAAAACACCGTATCGATACCTTCACCGGGCAATTCTGTTATGACATCACCGGGTTCATTGATAAAGTAATTATCGTCTCCAAGACCACCAATCAATACATCATCGCCAGCCCCGCCGATCAGGTCATCATTGCCCGCCCCGCCCAAAAGCACGTCATTGCCATCTCTGCCATCGAGAACATTATTAGCACCGTTACCTGTCAAGGTATTGACATCATTATTCCCCGTGCCATCTATGGCATTGATACCGATCAGGGTTAAATTTTCAACCGCGCTGCCCAAAGTAAAACTAACCGATGCCCTGACATTGTCTAGTCCTTCTAAGGCACTCTCTACAATGGTATCGCCTATGTCATCAACGATATAGGTATCATCACCCTCACCGCCTGTTAATGAATCTGCGCCGGTACCGCCATCCAGTAGATCATCACCCGCACCCGCTACAATAATGTCATTGCCTGCTAAACCCGATAAAACATTGTCAGCGCTATTACCCGTGATGACGTTATCAAGGGTATTACCCGTCGCATCGACGCTAATACTGCCTGTCAAAATGATGTTTTCTACATTGTCACTTAAGGTCGATGTCAATCCGCTCTGGATTGTATCAATGCCGCCGTCTGCCAATTCTGTAATGGTATCGAGGGTATCTTCTAAAAGGTATATATCATCCCCATCGCCTCCGGCTAAAGTATCTATCCCGACCCCACCTGAAAGCGTATCAGCCCCTGCACCGCCCACTAAATCATCATCGCCATCACCACCGACCAGGTTATCGTTACCGTCGCCGCCTACTAGTAGATCATTACCCAGGCCGCCATCTAGTTGATCATTCCCACTACCCCCATCAAGATCATCATTACCTGCATTGCCGTTGAGTACATCGTTACCCGCATTACCGGAAAGCAAATCATTGCCCTCATCACCAAAGAGCACATCATCACCATCACCTGCAATGATAAAATCATCACCATCACCTGCAGCGAGAAAATCATTCCCCCCACCACCGACAAGCACGTCAATACCTGCACCGCCAAAGACGGTATCATCACCATCGCCAGCTTCGACAATATCATCCCCATCGCCGCTAAAAACTGTATCGTCGCCTTCCCCCGCATCAATGACATCGTTACCCAGACCACCGGATATCATGTCATTACCCGCAAGCCCGATTAACTCATCATCACCATCAAGACCATTGATATCATCAGACACACCTGTACCCATCAGCGTGTCATCACCCAGTGTGCCTGTAAAATCAAAGCCCAGTGCTAACAGTTCTGTATAGCTGAGCACAGTACCATCATCAAAAATAAAGGTATCAATCGCCACGTTAGCTTCAGGATTATTAGGATCAAAACCGGCGATATGGATCGCATCGCCATTAGTGCCAATTGTCAGTGTGAGTGAGCCGATACCCAGATTGATATCGTCAACACCAATACCTAGCCCAAATCGTAAGGCATTGCTGCCAGAATCGATAATAGTGTCAACACCATCACCAACATTATAGATATAGGAATCAACACCTTCACCACCGGCCAAGGTGTCATCTCCTGTGCCCCCAATGATCGTATCACCGCCACTGCCGCCTCTGATGGTGTCATCCCCTGCGCCACCATCCAAAAAATCAATCCCGCTGCCCCCCAGCAAGGTATCATCACCGCCACCACCAATAAGGGTATCTGCCCCCGCACCCCCATCTAAAAAGTCATCATTATTATCCGCTGCTGGGATGGCCGTGCCATCACCTTGCAAGACGTCATCGCCATCACCCACTATTAAAATATCCTTGCCGCCACCGCCGTTAAGTTGGTCGTTACCCGCGCCGCCGTTAAGGACATCATCACCATAAAACTCAGGCCCTAAATCATTAGCATCACCAATAAGTTGATCATTACCCTCGCCCCCAAATATCGTATCGCTGCCCCCTTGACCAAAGAGGATGTCGTCTCCGGCACCACCATCGATGGTGTCATCGCCATGGAGTTCGCCGGCTAATAAACTCGCTAAGGAATCACCTTGTATCTCATCGTTGCCGTCTCCCCCTGACAAAGTATCATTTGCACCCCCACCCACAATCAGATCATCACCCAAACCGCCGGTAATGGTATCTTCGCCATGGGCTGGGCCATCCAGATTATTAGCATCACCCAGGATTTGATCATCGCCGTCGCCACCATCGATGATGTCATTACCGCCATTACCGATAATCGTGTCTGCGCCGTCTCCACCTTCAATACGATCATCGCCGTGTAATGCACCCGCCAGATCTGGATCATCACCATTGATAAAGTCATCACCCTCACCGCCCTTAATGATGTCGTCACCACCAGAACCAAAGAGGGTGTCATTACCCGCGCCGCCATCAATGACATCGTTTGCATGTAAGGCACCC
>JAESSY010000143.1 GCA_016763855.1 Pseudomonadales bacterium | reverse complement strand
GTTTAGATCCAAATAATTTCTATTTGTCCCTTGAAAACCTGAATTTTGCCCCGAAATAGGGAACATAAGCTTGTTTTATGGCTCTAAGGTTGTAGTGAATAACGATCAGTTGATTATTCAAGGAGAATGCCAAAATGAATGCAGCAATACTAAATAAGCAAATGAATTTTTCACTAGTCAATACTGGCAGTTTCCAGAGCTATTTGGATTCTGTTCAACAAATTCCGATTTTGTCTCGGGAGGAAGAAGTAGCGCTTTTTCATCAATTTAAAGATCACGATGACCTTGAATCTGCCCGTAAGATAGTCCTGTCCCATCTTCGTTATGTTGCCTACATCGCGCGTTCCTACATGGGTTATGGCTTGCCGCTCGAAGATCTGGTACAGCAAGGAAATGTTGGATTGATGAAATCCGTTAAGAAATTCAATACGGACCATGAAGTTCGCTTGGTGACCTTTGCTGTTCACTGGATCCGTGCAGAGATTCACGAATACATTCTTAAAAACTGGAAAATTGTCAAGGTAGCAACAACCAAAGCTCAAAGAAAGTTGTTCTTCAACCTCCGTAAAGCGAAAGCGAGGTTGGGTTGGTTTAACTCTGAAGAAGTGAATGCGGTTGCCAGGGATTTAAAGGTGAAGCCTGAAGAAGTACTCGAGATGGAGTCACGCCTAGGAAATTTTGACGAAAGCTTCGACGCACCCATTAATGAGGGTGAAGATACAATCTATTCAGGACCTTCGAATTACCTGACCCAGGGAGAAGATCCAGCGGATCTCGCGGCCAAAGATGAAATAAGTAAAATGCATTCTGACGGTCTTGCGCAAGCGCTTCAAATGCTTGATGAACGTACACGAGATATCATAGAGAGTCGTTGGCTTGCGCAGGAAAAGATGGGTCTAAAGGCGCTGAGTGAGAAGTATGGCATCTCAATGGAACGTATCCGTCAAATCGAAGCCAAAGCACTTGAGAAAATGCAGCTCGTCATGACAGTTGAAGCTTAGACACAACTAAGATAAATCAGGGTTGGCCGATCCGACCACTAGACAGCACCCCTCAATAACCAGTATGGTTGAGCCTATTTACAGTAGGTTCAATTATAACTTTGAGTAATTATCCTCGAAAGTCAGCACCAGATACAATAAAAGTAACCGCTTGGATTTATGGTTCGGTTTCATTTCCTTTGGCGATTATTAGCTATCCATTGAGTGTTTGGTTACCAAGATTATATTCCACGGAAGTCAATATTGACCTAACTTTGATTGGTCTCGTGATATTTTTTGCAGCGATTTTTGATGCGGTTTCAGACCCAGTTATGGGTTTTTTTAGTGATAGAACACAAACAAGATGGGGGCGACGTCGGCCATGGTTAGCGATTGGCGTTCCTATTTATGCTTTTGCCGTGTGGATGTTGCTCAATCCTTCTCCCGGTGCGTCGATACTTTACCTCGCCTTTTTCTATATCTTGTTGAGGGCATCAACTACGATACTCGGCTTACCCTATGCAGCCTGGGGAATGGAACTCTCTTCCGAATACCACACCCGAACAATGATTCAATCTGCCCGAGAAAAATATGTTCTGGCTGGGTTAATCGCTGCGTCTTTAATTATTCTTTTGTCGGAAGAATTGTGGAATGACCGTAGCGCGAGCTTTATTCTCAGCAACTTTTCATGGGTGATTGTGACGATATTACCCGTAACCGTCATGTTGGTTATTTGGCGTGTACCAGAAGTCCCAACATTCAACGCGCCAAAGGTTTCTTTTAAAAAATCCCTGTCCAATATGTTCAAAAACAAGCTCTTTACCAGGTTGCTCGTGATTGAATTGTTGATCGCAAGTGCTGAGAATTTCCGAAATACTCTCTCCTTGTTTTTTATTCAGGATTACATTGGCGCGAGTGATGTTGGAAGACTGTATCTAATTTATTTTTCTGTTGGGCTCGCAGCCATTCCAGTCTGGGACTGGATTGCAAAAAAAATGGGCAAGCATCAAGCCCTTGCTGTTGCAATGATCTTAGTCAGTTTTGTTTCCATAGCTTGTTTTAGCCTCGATTATGGTCAGACAACGGCTTTCTATTTTTTATTCGCATTGAAAGGTTTTTGTTTTGGCGCCTTTGCCTATATACCCCGCGCAATGTTGGCTGATGTAGTTGATTTAGACACCGTAAGATCTGGATCTTCCAGGCCAGCCAGTTATCTTTCCATTCATGGTTTTATGACTAAGTGTGCGGCGTCCTTTGGTGGATTGAGTTTGCCTATCTTGGGGATGGTTGGGTTTTCCGCAGCAACTGGTGCGCAAAATGGACCAGATGAATTAAGGTGGTTAGGGATACTTTATGCAATCGTACCCACAGTTTTGTTTATTGTTGCCCTCTATCTTAGTTTGACCTGGCCTTTAACTGCCAGCATTCATGCTAGGGTACAAAAGCTAGTGGAGAGAAAGATGCTCAAACAGAACAATGCAGGGAAGAAACCACAGAAATGAAACACTGGTTAGAGCGCTTAAAGAAAAGGGAGTAATTTATGTCACTTATCGCAACGGACACAACCCAAATAGATTTTGCAGAAATAGTAGCGGATCTCAACCGACTGTTAAGACTACGCGCAACACCAATCGGAATGAAAATGTTTAAGACTGTCGAGGAAATGGAAGCGATTCCAAGAATTCGCCGTCCAAAGGATATCCACACGACAGATCAGATTGTTGGCCAGGCTTGTCGAAATGGATGGACAGTTGGGATTACGATGGATGATCTGGTCGGAGCGCAATGTGGCACAGTCATTGGTTTACATCCTCGTAATGAAGAATGGTTGAGTGGGGATCGCATGCATGGCGTCTGGTATGGAACCGCTGAAGATGCGGCGGCGCATCAAGCATCGATGGATGTATTAGAATATGGAAAATTTGAAGCCATGGTTGTCAGCCCCTTAACAAGTGGTAGATTAAACCCGCCTGACATTTGCCTGATTTATGCCACTCCCGCGCAGATGATTCTTTTTATTAACGGATTGCAATACATAGGTTTTGATAAGTTGAATTGGGGGTGTGTAGGAGAATCTTCTTGTTCCGACTCTTGGGGTAAGGCGCTGAAAACTGGGGAACCCTGTCTTTCTATTCCCTGTTTTGCGGAGAGGAGATATGGCGGTGTAATGGAGGACGAATTATTGATGGCCATACCCCCTCAGTATCTTCCTCAAGTCGTAGCGGGCTTGGAGCACTTATCAAAGAATGGCTTGCGCTATCCTATTGCACCTTATGGTGTAAATAACGATGTTCGTGCCGGTATGGGCGTGAGTTACTGATACAGTCTTTTAAAAGCAAGCTAGCATGATGGAGATGAATACCGTAGTCTTTGGATGCTTAAGGCAAATAAGGCAAATAAGGGAGTGAGATGGAAAACTTAATCGCAATAGGCGCTGCGCTCATCACAGGCCTAGTGATTGGAATAGTGCTCGGAAAGTCTCTTAGTAAAGGACGGGCTCCGTCTTCGGTAGACACAAAATCAGCTAGACCAGAGTGGTGGCAAAAACGTGATGCTTTGACCGGTACTCAGATGCAAATACTTCAATACATAGAATCAAAAAGGGAAGCTAATATTGTTGCCTTACAGGAAAAATTCTCCTTTATTCCTGACCGCGAATTGTATTATAGACTCGAACAAATAGTATTGATGGGGTTTATGGCTCGGACAAGAGTTGAGGGTGACGTGATCTTTGTTCTTGATGAAACCTATGTGTCTACTGTCGAAAGTGATAAAACTGTCATGTTGTCGGGAGACTGATCTGTGCCTAGCTTATTGTCCTCTGTCGATCCCGATGGTTTACTAGAATATTCCGTTGTATTTACTGATCGCTCTCTTAATCACATGTCTCAGTCTTTTAGAAATGTGATGATTGATATTTCCACTACCTTGAAAAAAGTTTACCAAGCGGATGCTATTGCCATTGTACCGGGTAGCGGATCATTTGGTATGGAAGCCGTTGCAAGACAACTTGCGACAAATAAAAAGTGTTTAGTCATTCGAAATGGTTTTTTTAGCTATCGTTGGTCTCAAATTTTTGAGATGGGAGACATTCCCGCCAGCAGTCGAGTACTTATGGCAAAGCAAATCACAGATGAAACACAATCTCCTTTTGAGCCCCCTGCAATCGATAGCGTTGTTAAGTGCATTTTAGAAGATAAACCAGATGTGGTCTTTGCTCCCCATGTTGAAACATCCTCAGGCATTATCCTACCCGATGACTATTTGACTGCCATTGCAGATGCTGTCCATGAAGTCGGCGGCTTGTTCGTCCTGGATTGCATTGCTTCGGGTACCATTTGGGTTGATATGAAAAAGCTTGGTATAGACGTGCTCATTAGTGCGCCACAAAAAGGTTGGAGCGCTTCTCCCTGCTGCGCTTTAGTCATGATGAGTGAGAAAGCACTTAAATGCACAGCAAAGACGAAGAGTACAAGTTTTGCCTGTGATTTGGGTAAATGGCTACAGATTATGCAAGCCTATGAGAACGGAGGTCATGCATATCATGCGACAATGCCGACGGATTCTATTACTCGATTTCGCAACACCATGCTAGAAACGAGTTCCTATGGATTTGAGAAGGTCAAGGCGGAACAACAGGAACTCGGTGATGCTGTTAGAGAAATGTTGAAACTAAAAGGTTTTCAAAGCGTAGCGGCAGATGGATATGCTGCACCAGGTGTTGTGGTTTCCTTTACAAAGGATCCTGATATTCAAACCGGTGCGAAATTTCTCGCGCATGGATTGCAAATCGCCGCAGGGGTTCCGTTGATGTGTCATGAGCGAGAGGATTTTAGAAGTTTTCGTTTGGGGCTCTTTGGTCTGGATAAGTTGCACAATCTAAATAGAACGGTTCAAAGTCTCAAAGCTGCACTAGATAATTTAGATTAACCCCCCATCCGGGGGGTAAATTTTGAGATTTATCAGAGTAAATTGTCAACTTCAATGAAGTGAGACAATAGTAATGAAAAAATTAACCTTTCTGATTACCTGCATCTTTTTGGGTGCAAGCATCTTTGCTGTAAATATGGGGTCAATTGTTAAAGCCCAAGTGATATTGGGGCAAGTAACCCAAGTGATTGACAAGTATCAAGAAGTTCAAGCCTTGCTTGATAATGGAACAATTTCTCTCGATTATGCAGAGCCTATCGAGGGAAATACCGGTAAGTTTTTGCTTCCATTCGATGAGGCTGGCAATCCAACCCCCTGGGCAGAGAAGGCGCTAAATGCACAAATCGGTGCTGCCGTCAGCGAAGAAATATCTGGTAAAGCTATCGATACCGCGCTATCTAAGGTCCCATTTGGTGGATTCATGAGAGGTGCTGCAAAATCTAAAGCGAAGGGTGCTGGCGCTATCATTGCCATAGGGGGATGGGATTACATCAAAGAAACCACTACCTTATCTTTTGATCGTCTTGATGATTACGCTATCTATCTCCACTCAGAATATAATGGCCTTCCCGGGTATGAGGAAGCGCTTGCTGCGGCAATGGCAATTTATCCAAAATTAGAAACAGCTCATCGACGATATATTGATAAAGCCTATAAAAAGGCTCGCAAGGAAGCTAGAAAACAAGGTTTTTAACTCTTCAGGCTTCACTTAGGCAGATCTTATTCGTTAAATCTCGTTAGATCAGTCCTGTTAGAAAGATTCTGTTTTCTAAGCTTAAAAGCCCTGGAGAAATATCTTTCTCGGGCTTTTCTATTTTCCACCACAAGAGATTAATCAGTGCGGATATTAATCTAAATTTTCGGAGAGAGGTGATATTGAGATTCTTCTCGTAACCATCGTTGTAAGCCGAGATGAAAGAATCTGTCTGGGCCTGATCGAGATTCATTGATTCAGCATAAATAGCCAAGTCAAATAGTGGGTCTCCGTATTGAGCATATTCCCAATCAATTACGATGACACGCTCATTAGATTGAATGATATTTTCAGGGAGAAGATCATGATGACAAAGGCAAAAATCATTAGGGTCAGATGCTATATCTTGATTGGCAATCGCCTCATAGCAGGTTTTTAATCTCTGATCTGGTGAGTTGATTTGGTGATAGTAAAGCGAAAGTTGCTCTAGGGGGTTCATGACAATTTGGTTTGAGTAATCTACTCGATGTATCTGAAGAAATAGATCAGCAATCATTTTTAATTCCGGGGATTTTTTCGTATTCGAAACAACAAACTTTGTCACCAAATAGTCTGACCCCCAGAAAGAAATATCAGGTGAAAAGTACAGACCTTTTATCGCGATCAAGATTTCCTTTTCTCGATGTCTGGATACCCCAAGGTTTTTGCTCTCTCGATTTAATCGGACAACAAACAATTCTGATTCGACTGGGGATTCAACTAGGGATCCGACAAGGGATTCAACAAGATAGCTTTGGTTGCTCAGCCCACCTAATTTTTCGAGCACTTTAGGCTTGCCCGGATTCCAATTTCCCCATGCTTGAAAAACTTGTTCGAGTTTCATTGGCCAAACTCGATTTCGAGAGATACACCGACTATCCTTGGTTCCCCAAATTGGACATAGGGCTCGATGATATAATTTTTTCTAGGGTCGTTGCCGAAACTACCGAACCCACGTACGGTGTAATCTTTGTCCAATAGATTACGACCCCAAAAACTTAAGCGGTATTGATTAATTTTATAGGATAGGTTCGCGTTGAGTAAATTATACTGTGTGCTCTTTAAGTCATGCCTATCTGAGAAAAAGAATTCATCCTTACCGACAAGATTGAAACTGGCTGACCATTCATTTTGCTGCCAAGTTATGCCTAGATGATAATTGTAATTTGGTGCTTGAGATTGTTCCCTGCCTGATAAATCCTCGCCAAACTCATTAATAAAATTATCGAATTTTGCAACAAGAAATCCTAGGCTTGCATTAAGTGTGTAGGCATCATTCAAAAACCAATGGCTTTCCAATTCGAGCCCTAGGTTTGTACCTTTTGCTGCATTACCCAAAAAATCAATGAATTCTGTGCTGCCATCAATTCGTGTTTCTACAAGTGAACTTTTTACTTGTTGGTCTCTACGTTGGTCATAAAAAATAGCTGCGCGAAGTTGTAGTCTATTCCAATTACTCTTTATGCCAGCTTCCCATTCCCATAGGTACTCACTATCAAATTCTCTTAGATCTGCCTGAAGCGTGCCGTCCGTGTTAAATCCGCCACTCTTGTATCCTCTTGAAATACTGGTGTAGATCATGCTCGATAAATTTATGTCATAAATGAGAGAAAGCCGTCCGCCCCAAAGTGTTTCATTGGGGTCGAAGTCTAAGCCTTCAGTATCTCTGAATGTGGTTTCACGTTTTTCGATGCGTCCGCCTACAGACAAGCTCCACTGATCTCCCATACTAGAATCAAGTTGGAAGAACAGCGCTGTGGTAATGAAATCATATTGACTCTTATAATCACTGTCTAAAAATGTATATTGTCTTAAGAGATCTTCTTCGCTTTCTTGACGATAGATTCCAACAATCCAGCTAGTGTCTTGTTGGAACAGCGAAAAGTCTTCGTTGGATATAAATCTCAACTCAAAACTACGAAGATCTTTTTCTCGCTCGTAACTATCGAATGAAGTGTAACCAAATGGATGAAAACCAGTGAAGGACCAGTCTTCATCGTAACTGTAGTTTAAAGATGAATTAGCGCTTGCAAAGATAAACTGTACATCAAAATTATGGAGACGCCATTTACTACGAAGGGACAATGATTTCGATTTTTGAGCGTCTTTTCCAGGTTGATCTGAGAAGGTTGTTCGTGAGTTATCTAAAGAAAACGTATCGTATCCGTTGTCTATGTCAATACTCGTAATACCTAATTGTATCTGCCAGTTTTCGTTCACATGAATTTTCATCTTTCCCCTGACGGTTAATTCATCGCGGCTATTGGTGTTTTTTGCATTTAAAAAGTCATTACTGTAATAACCATCGCTTTTGTGTTGTTCGACAACAAATCGTGTACTGACAGATTCTGTGAGAGGTTGGTTTAATATCAAGCTTAGTGTTTCGTGATTGTATTCGCCCAAGGTCAATTTGATTTTGGCACTTTGGTTATCTTTTGGATCCTGACTTTTAATATTGATGAGTCCGGCTAGTGCATTGGCGCCATACCGGGTTCCCTGTGGTCCTCTTAATACTTCGATTTGTAATAGGTCTATTAGGGTGCCTAGGGAGCCAATGCCGGTAAAATCTACATCGTCCACAATAAAACCTACAGAGGGATTTATAGGTGATCCAAACTGACTGCGTTCGCCGATGCCTCTTATTTGAAAGTGACGGGCACGAGAAGTGCCGCCGGCGAAATTTAGGTTCGGTATGTAATTGAGCACATCGTCTAGATGTTGAAGTGACAATAAGCTAATGTTTTCTTTGTCAATGATTGTGAGGCTGGTACTTAACTCAGACTCAAGGCTATTGCGAAGGTCTGCTGTGACGATAACTTCTTCAATAGGGGAGGCCCCTATCTCTGAAACCAGCAGATCTGAAGCCTGTACGTATGAAGAGAGAATCAGTACGCAAGATATCAATACAAGACAGGTGTATTTAAGTTGGTTCATGTTAAATCCAAAGTCATCAATGTGGAAAAAAGATGTGGAAAAATCTTTCATCCCGACTCTGGTAGCGTTTGCTATTTTAGCGCTGGATGGAATCCTTTTCCTACGCCGGCATTAACCGGATCAGGTTCTAGGGTTTACCAACACGATAAAAAAACTCAGTTCATCACTCAGTTTGCTACAGCAGGTATCTCAGGCTTACGCCGCCCCTAAGGAACTAAAGCTATTATGATCAAAAATAGAGATTTAGGGAAGGCTGATCTTTGTCCAATTTGAAATAAAGGTTTTTTTGAGCGAATTCCGGTGTTGCTAGTGTTTTATATCTGTCGTTATCTTCGCAAAGATCAATGCGGCTATTAGGGTAAGCACGGCAGCAAATAAGAAGGACGCTCCGGGAAAATAAATCGGAGCTGCCTCTGAAGTGAAAAAACCAAAAGTTTGCGCCATCAGAAGGGGGCTAATGATTGATGTTAGGCTCATCATAGAGGACAGTCCTCCTTGAAGTTCTCCCTGTTGATCTGAGCCAACTTGACTAGATGCAATGCCCTGCATGGCTGGACCGGTTAATGCCCCGAGTGCCCCGGGAAGCATTGCTGCATACATCATCCAGGATTGATAAGCGAAGCTATAACCTATAAAAGCAACCATGGTAAAAGACATACCGATGATGCCTGCCCAACGAAGCCCTGTTTTTGGAATGATCCAGCGAATAAGGAATCCCTGTACCAAGACCATTAAAATGCCAATGAATCCTAATGAGTAGCCAATTTCCCGCGGTGTCCATGCGAACTTTTCAATTGCGTGAAAACTCCAGATTGATGGCAGCACATGGTGTCCCAAATTATAAATAAACATGACGATAACGATGCCGATGACAAGGGGGAAAGCCCTTAATTGCAAGAGGGCACCTATAGGGTTTGCGCGCTTTAATTCCAGTTTACGGCGATTTTCTAGAGGCAGAGATTCTTTTAAAACAAAGAATCCAAATGCCATATTGAGAAAGGAGACAATCCCTGCGGCAAAAAAGGGGACTCGCGGACCGAAGTCACCCAATAGCCCTCCAATGACAGGTCCAATGACAAATCCCATGCCAAATCCTGCGCCAATGAGGCCAAAATTCTGAGCTCGTTTTTCGATAGGGGTGATATCGGCAATGTAGGCGTTACAGGTGCTAGTGGTAGATGATGCAGCCCCAGAAATCATTCTGCCAATAAACAGCGCAATTAGGCTGTCAGCAATTCCCATGATGAAATAATTAAGACCCACAACAAATAGAGAAATAAGTAAAACGGGTCTTCTGCCATATCGATCGGACAAATTCCCTATCATGGCGCGCAAAGGAATTGCATTAAAGCAAAAATAAAGGTTAGCCACCCGCCATAGATAGCCGTTGCAGATAAATCATCACCCGATATCTCCATTAACAATCCAGGCAATATCGGCATAATGATACCAAAGCCAATGGAGTCCATAAGGGAAGTAAGAAAGATAAATGCTAAAGCAGATTTGCTTGCTGATTCATTTGTCGTTACAGCGGCGTTTCGCGACATAGTCTAAATGTTTTTTAAATTTCGAGCTAAAAGCCCGTGAATTCTTTCCCAATGTCTTTCTGCTGAGACTTTATGGTATTTTTCACCTCTGTCTGGAAAAACAAAACCGTGCTCTGAACCTGGATACCACTCAATTCTGTACTTGATACCGGTGTTTTTTAAATGTTGATCCAAATTTTCAATCATTTCTGTTGGTGCCCATTCGTCGGTCTCTGCACATCCAATGTATAACTCTCCATTGATTTTATCCGCTTCGAGGTGAGGTGAGTCTGGCGTATCAACAAAGAGGCGTATTCCGTGAAAAGAAGCAGCTGCCTTAATCCTATCTGGCAGTTTTGTCGCTGCTGCAAATGCAAAAGGTCCACTCATACAATAACCAATAACAGCTGCAGGACCGGACGATGTCTCAGATTGCTCATCGGCATAAGTGAGAAGATTTTTACAATCATCGACAACCATCTGATTTGTCAAACTATTCATATGGTTGTACATGTTGTCTCGACTCTCAATTGTAGCTTCAACAACGAATTCTGATGTTCGACGATAGTAGAGATTCGGGAGCATGACATAGTAACCTGTGGTGGCAATTCGACGCGCCATATCGTGTAACTCTTCTCGTTTGCCTGGTGCATCCATCAAGAACAGAACGATGGGGAATGGACCATTTTCTTCTGGGCAGGTGATGAAAGTATTCATGATGCCATCACTGGTTTCTATATTTATATGTTGATCAAGCATGCTTTTGCCTTCTTACATCAATTTCGTTAATGGATAATATACGAGATATCGATTGTACCCTAATCTCGCTCTTTTGATTCATTTCCCTTCGTAAACAGATAGACAACTTCTAAAAATCGCGTAGCATGTCGAATTCAATTTTTCTATTTTATTTTTCTACAATAGGTTGGAACCATGGGCTTGAGAAAAGAACGAGGCGAATTACAGATTGATGATTCAGTTTTTAAGCTTGTTGAAGAACAAATTGCGCCAAATACGGGTGTTGACATCAATTCCTTTTGGGCTGGTTTTGAAGCACTGCTCGAGAGATTTATTCCTATTAACAAGGCTCTTTTAGCCAAACGGGATGATCTACAACATCAAATTGATCAATGGCACAAAGCGCGGGCAACACAAACTCATAACAGGGAAGAATACGAGTCATTTCTTCGAGGCATAGGCTACTTGTTGGATGAGGGGGATGACTTTCAGATTACAACAGAAAATGTAGATGAAGAAATTGCAAAACTTGCTGGGCCGCAATTAGTCGTGCCCATTATGAATGCACGCTTTTCATTGAATGCTGCTAATGCGAGGTGGGGTTCTTTGTACGATTCCCTCTATGGTACCGATGTGATATCTGAGGCTGAGGGCTGTGAAAAAGGACGCACCTATAATGAAAAGCGAGGTGAGAAGGTTATCGCCTATGGAAAAGATTTTTTAAACAATGCAGCGCCTTTAGCCCAGCAACAACATGAACAAGTTTCCGACTATCGCATTAGAGAAGGTGAGTTGTCTTTGTTGATGGAAGATGGCTCGACCACTACATTGCAGAGCCCGGAGAAATTTATTGCCTATTTAGGTGACGTTAATGATCCGACAGCAATTTTACTCCGTCACAATGGTCTCCATATTGAAGTTCAAATCGATAGAGGTTCTCAAATTGGCGCTGCTGATAAAGCAGGTGTAAAAGACCTCCTGCTAGAGTCAGCATTATCGACAATCCAGGATTGTGAAGATTCAGTTGCGGCCGTTGATGCAGAAGACAAAGTTGTTGTCTACAAAAATTGGTTGGGATTGATGAAGGGGGACCTTTTTGAAGAATTCCAAAAAGGTGGAAATGTAGTTCGTCGAGAACTAAACCCGGATCGTGATTATCAAGATCCCAGAAGTGATGTTCAAATCAGACTTCATGGACGTAGTTTGTTGCTTGTTAGAAATGTAGGTCATCTTATGACGACGGATGCAGTTCTATTTCAAGGTAAGGAGATACCTGAAGGCATTCTTGACGGTGTTATTACTAGTTTCTGTGCAATGCATGATCTGAAATCCAAGGGGTCAATCAGAAACTCTCGAACCGGTAGCATTTACATTGTAAAACCCAAGATGCATGGGCCAGAAGAAGTTCAATTCTCTGTAGATCTGTTTGGTGCGATTGAAAAATTGTTAGGGCTGAGTAAGAACACGATTAAAATAGGCATAATGGATGAGGAAAAACGAACGACTGTTAACCTAAAAGAGTGCATCCGGGTCGCAAAGGAAAGAGTAATTTTTATTAATACCGGTTTTCTTGATAGAACTGGAGACGAAATTCACACTTGCATGGAAGCAGGCCCCGTTGTTAGAAAAACTTTGATGAAGCAAGAGAGTTGGATAAAAGCTTATGAAAATTGGAACGTTGATATTGGCTTGTCATCTGGACTGAAGGGTAAAGCGCAAATTGGAAAAGGTATGTGGGCGATGCCGGATGAAATGGCTCAAATGATGAAAGTTAAAATCGAGCATCCAGAAGCAGGTGCCTCTACCGCATGGGTACCATCCCCGACAGCTGCAACATTGCATGCCATGCACTATCACAAAGTGTTAGTTGAAAGCCGTCAGAATGCAATCCTTAGCCGTTCGAGAGCGAGCCTTCAGGATTTGTTGACCTTGCCAATGTTGGGTGGCACCAACCTTTCCCAAGACGAGGTTCAGGAAGAGTTGGATAATAATATCCAGGGTTTGTTGGGCTATGTCGTTCGATGGATTGACAGCGGAATCGGATGTTCTAAGGTGCCCGATATAAACGACGTGGGTTTGATGGAGGATAGGGCAACCTTGCGAATTTCGAGTCAGCATATTGCGAATTGGCTGAGACACGGTATCTGTAACGAAGAACAGGTAATGGAAGCATTAAAAAGAATGGCAAGTGTTGTTGATGATCAAAATAGCCATGATGACAGTTATCGAAATATGGCCCCCGACTTTGATCAAAACATAGCATTCCAAGCAGCTTGTGAGTTAATTTTTAAAGGCGTTGATCAACCCAACGGATATACTGAGCCTGTACTTCATGCGAAACGTCGTGAAGCCAAAGGATTGTAATCATTTACTATATCTTGTGCCTCAGATCAGAATTGAACACAAGTCTGACTCATTAGACAGTTTTTTTTGTTAAGGCTATTGTAAGTGCTTTCGAAGATCTGGTAGGTTAATAATTGTACAGTTGAGAATTCAAGACCTGACGATGGTAGATCCGAAAAATAAAATCCTTATTATCGAGGACGAAGCTCTTGTCGCAAGAGAGCTGAAGAGTCGATTGACAAACATGGGCTGGGATGTTGTCGGCATCGCCTATGGCCGAGAAGGTATCGAGCTTGCTCGAAAAACAAAACCCGATTTATTGCTATCAGATATTCACTTGAAAGATGGTGAAGATGGCATTGAAATGGCACAGATTATTCAAGCGGAAAGAGATGTCCCTGTCGTCTTCCTAACGGCCTACTCAGATGAAGATACTGTGAGTCGCGCAAAAGAAATAACGCCTTATGGTTATATCATCAAACCTGTAGAGAATCGTGAACTTCGTATTGCGATCGATATGGCACTTTACAAATTTACAATTGAGCGAGAATTAAAGGAAACACAGCAGTTATTGCAAACCGCGTTAACTTGTATCGGAAGCGCGCTCGTTTTTGTCAATGAAGCAGGCCAGATTACTAATCTCAATCGAGATGCAGAAGTAATTTTAGGTAGAAAGCAATCAGAAGTTTTAGGCTTCTCTTGGCAAGATACCCTGTTGTTAACCGGGTCTTCCATTCAGAATAAAATTGCTCAAGCGCTATCCAGTAAAGAAGTCGTTAAGCTTGCGCCCTTTATCATTGGAGCCACGGAAGAAAAAAGTTGGCTAATCGATGGGATTGTTGGGCCCATGAATGATGGGGGCGTACTGATACTAAGGGCACTTACTGAAATTACAGATGCAATTGAAGTCTTACCCGCTGCTGAAGAAGTGATGTCTCAACTAGGATCTGATCGCTTAACACCCATAGAGTCGTCAATGTGCCAATTGCTTATTGCCTCTGGCGTAGAAGAGGACGCGTCGTTTTTGAATGAGGTTTCGATTTTATTAAATAAAATATTGCGATCAACTGATCTTGTGAGCAACTATGCTGGTTCACAACTCTCAGTCAGTATGCCTTACACATCGGTAAGTGAAGGTATGCTCATTGCTGATTCTATCTTGAAAGCCTTGCAAGAAAAATTTAATCCAATCGAGCGACCTTTTAGTATTGGAATAGCGCATAGCTCACCAGGAGACCAGCAACCCTTCGAATTGTTTCGACATGCGAGTCAAGCCTTAAAAGTAGCTAAAGATTCTGGAGGCAATCGAGTCATAGCCTGGGATGATAATATTGATCTCTCGCCAGATCACATTAGCAGTGAATCGGAAAAACAAAGGGTATATCACAATCTCGTCTTACTGTGGAATATTCTCAATGTAGTATCGAAAGCAAGTGATTTTCAAATGATCAGTGAAAAGCTTTGTCATCATTTGGTTCGATCCTTTGACTTGGAGTTGGCAGCGGTTTTAGTCAGTGAGAATAGGAGTATTGAAACGCTTGTTAGTGTGGGTTCTGCTGAGACATTCGAGTTTTCTGCTAAGCAGTTCGAATTAGTACGAAACTTTTTTAAGGCCGAAGCTAGTTATCTGCAAGAAGATAGGACTTATTTTTTTAAGCTAGCCTCGGATAAATTGCTAACAGTAAAGAGCTGCATCGAACTGAAAATGGCTGAGATTGAATTTCTAAAAACTCTGATGGCTTATGTTGCAACAGGTTTGAACCGATTTGAAGTTTCAAATGAGATTGAAGATAGCGCGATTAAACAAGATTTTATCTTTGATTCGAATGTTATGAGAGGTGTGCAAGAGAGCATTAATCTTGTTGCGCCTACAGATGCTACTGTGTTGATCGGAGGAGAATCTGGAACGGGTAAAGAAGTTGTTGCCAGAGCCATTCATAATGCCAGCGACCGAAAAGAGTCTCCTTTTATTCTCGTTGACTGTGGTGCAGTTGTTGGTAGTCTTATAGAAAGTGAACTGTTTGGCCATGTAAAAGGCGCGTTTACAGGTGCTGATAAGAATTTTTCCGGGCGATTGAGACAAGCTGAAGGTGGCACGGTTTTACTTGATGAAATTGGTGACTTGCCTCTGGATATTCAAGTGAAAATACTCAGATTTGTTCAGAATAGAGAAATTGCGTCGGTTGGCAGTAGTCGCTATGAAACCGTTAATACCAGAGTGATAGCGGCGAGTCACAGAGATCTTAGTGATCTGGTTGCAGAAGGTAAATTTAGAGAAGATCTTTACTACAGGCTCAATGTATTCTCAATTGAATGTCCACCGCTCAGAAAAAGAGAAGGGGATATTAACCTTCTTGCAACTTACTATCTCGATATCTATGCGGAACAGTATAATAAAAATATTTCTGGCTTCACTATGGATGGAGAGAAAGCAATTGCTCAATATGAGTGGCCGGGAAACATCAGAGAGCTTATGAATGTCATCAATCGTGGTGTCATCTTATGCAAGGATTTTCAGGTCAGTGCGATTCATCTGGGCACATTCCCAAAAAAGAATGAAGCTTACGTTGAGCCTGAATATAACGTAGAACACTGGTTACGGCAGTTAATTGAAAAATTTTCGAAGCAAAAAGGCACGCTCCCGCCAATAGGCCAGTGGTTAGAAGAAGATCTGATTTGGAAGAGCTTGTCCATTAATGGAGGAGTGCTTAATCGAGCTGCTCAAAATTTGGGGATACCGGAGTCCACGTTGAGAAGAAGAGTAAATCTGTTAAAAAAACGTGATGGATCTGAATTACCGCAACGCACAAGCAATTGGGATGTCAGTCACTATATGGTGACAGAGGCGATAGAACTTGCTCAAAAACGCCAACAACCGGTTTTTGAGTTGGTAACAGATGCGCTTGTTAGGGTGCTCGAAGAAAAACGTTTTAGCAAGAAAGATGCAGCGGGCCTGATGGGAGTTTCTCTTCCCACTTATCGTAGATTACTCAATCATTCGCCATAAATTTCACTATATGAAAATAATGGTCGAACAATATGGCGAAAATATTCCAAATACTTTCGCCAATTATTTCTATTTATATTTGAGTGGTTTCAATTACTTTAATGATAACAATGAGTTGTAGTTATTTCGTGTTTTGGCACGGTAACTGCTTACTAGAAGATAACGCCAAATTAAGAATTGGCGAATATACCGGTTCGATAAGTGAGTGATGTTGCCTGTCTAGTCGGAAAATAAATCTAGGTGCGCTCGGAAGTGATGTCCCGTGGTTCCCTAGAAAAGAGAGTACTGCCTTTTGTAGTGGTGATGCGCAATGGGGGGAAGTACCAACATAACCATGAGGAGAGTTGCAAATGACGAGTTGCAAACATGTCTTGTTTGCTGCCTGCGTAATGCTGGCTGCAAGTACACCTGCGGATGTTATTGATAGCGTCCCGAACCCAACAACCTTGAAAGTATCTGCTACTGATCAGATCATACCTCGAGGAAATCTACTTCTAAGTCAGTATCTCTGGAATGAAGATATTCAGAATGAAAATGAGGGAGAGGATGATCCCCAGCAGCAAGGTAACGCGCAACAAATCGCGTCCTATCTTTGGGATGATGAAATCGGTGGTGGATACCATGATTCTTCCGGGGATTTGTCTCAAGGAGGGCGGGATACTGAGATGGCATCCTATCTCTGGGATGATGAGATAGGAGGTGGTTATCAACTTGACCCTAAGCAAGCTATTGCATCTTTTTTGTGGGATGAAGAAACGGGTAATGGATACCAAGGCAATCCAGCTTACAGGAGCGCAACTTACCTTTGGGACGATGAAATTGGTAGTGGTATTATGCCTTTGTTGGATACGCCTCAGTCCAGAGCAACCTATCTTTGGAATAATACCGAAACTTACCAACAAATTGCTTCTCTTGGGAATCAGTTCATTGTCGAGGCGAAGTATAAGAGATTTATTATTGTTGCGCGTGATATTGATGTGCTGCGATCTCAATTACGAGATAGGAAAATCAACGTACTTGAAGAATTTGGTATTATTAAGTCCATCGGTGTTCAGATGACCCGTGATCAACTTAGTACCTTTGAAGGTGATAAGAACGTTATCTCCATCGTTGAAGATGGTGATGTCAAAACTGCCGCTTTCTTATATTCTGCAAAAGGAGATCCTGAATTAACCATCGACAAGCGAAAGGTGAGTTGGAAGGTCCATAACCTAGGTGGGAGTAAACTTGTTTTTGATGAACTGGCGATAAGTTGGCCACTGAGGAATGGCTTACTCAAGAAAGTTAAAATCAATGGCAAGCTGGTTTTTGGTGATAATAAGAGTAAAAGAACTTTTCGTGAAAGCCAGGTAAGCTTGGGTTCTGCTCTTATAAGACTCGAGCGTACAAAACTGGCAAAGAAAAAATCTGCCAAAATTACGCTAGTCTTTGAAAATAAAGCTGTGGACGGTCAGGAAGACTATTCGATCACCGCGGCTTTTAGAGAAGGCTTAACGGTAGAATATGGCCATCTCGCGAGCCTTCCTCATCAAGGTCGTCGTCGTGGTACTTTTTACCCGACTTTGATTGATGCCGACATGTTACATGTTCAGGGCATTACGGGTCATGGTGTTGGGATAGCCGTTGTTGATACAGGTAGTTGGAATCGTAGATCCTTAGTAAGAAATACCCGTGGGGAGCCTCGAATAGCCGCTTTCTATGATGCGATTGAGAATAGAACAAGCCTTGAGATGACAGATGAAAATGGACACGGTAGTCATATAGCGAGTGTCATAGCCAGCTCAGCACGAACCCTTGATCTCAATGGTGAAATTCCCGGAAGTTTTCATGGGATTGCTCCCGATGCTAATCTCATCATAGTGCGTGCTTTTGATAGTGAAGGTCGCGGTACCTATATGAATGTCGTGAGAGCAATAGCTTATGTGATTGCTCACAAAGAAGAACATAATATTAAAGTACTAAACCTGTCCTTTGGTGCAACACCTGGCACGCATTACTGGCAAGATCCAATTAATCTGGCCGTCATGGCTGCCTGGAGAGCGGGTATTGTTGTGATAGTTTCCGCGGGCAATAAGGGTCCTGATCCAATGAGCATTGGTGTACCCGGAAATGTACCCTATGCTGTCACGGTAGGTGCAATGACAGATCACTATACACCTGACGATTTAACAGATGACTATCTGGCGACCTTTTCATCAACAGGTCCAACAATGGAAGGTTTCGTTAAACCTGAAATTACAGCGCCTGGTGGTCATATGATGGGTATCATGAGTTTAGACACGGTGATTGCCCATGAGCATCCTGAATTCCATGATGGATATAGCTATTTTCTAATGTCTGGTACGTCGCAAGCTGCGGGTGTAGCAAGTGGTGTTGCAGCATTGATGCTTCAGAAAAATCCTGAGCTAAGCCCTAACGACATTAAATGCAGATTGATGTCTTCAGCAAGGGCTGCGACCAATCCCGATGGTTCTCTGGCATACAGTCTTTTCCAACAAGGTACAGGCTTAGTCAATGCATGGGATGCAGTTCACAGTACTGCATCTGATTGTGTCAACATTGGTCTGGACATCGATAAAGATCTTGCTGGTGTTCAACATTATGGTGGACCCGCTAACAGAGACGCTGATGGCAATTTTATTATGACCACGACCGATGGTTATATCTGGAACCTCAGTGATATTAATGCCGATGGGTATATTTGGAACCTTAGTGATCTATCCAATCTAGGATATATCTGGAATCTGGGATATGTATGGGACACAAGTGCATTAGAACAAAATGGCTATATTTGGAATCTAAGCGACTTTGAGAATAACGGCTATATCTGGAATCTGGCTCAACTCGAACAAGATGGCTATATCTGGAATTTATCTAATCCTCAAAGCACAGGCGCTCCTTCACAACAGAGTGAGGGTTACATCTGGAATCTGAGCGAAGCCGATAGCGAAGGTTACATCTGGAACTTAACTAACGCAGAAAGCGAGGGGTATATTTGGAATTTAGGTAACATTGAAAATGCGAATTTTGTCTGGAATATGGCCTTTACTGAGGGTGGTGGATATATCTGGAATATGGGGTATATCTGGAATTTGAATGATCCTGAGAACGCGGGATATATCTGGAATCTCGGAGATACGCAGAATCAAGGGTATATCTGGAATCTAAACAATCCTGAGAGTGCTGGGTATATCTGGAATCTAGCGGCCGCAGAAAATGAAGGGTACATTTGGAATTTAGCGGATCCCGAAAATGAGGGCTATATCTGGAACTTGAATGATCCCGAAAATGAGGGTTATATCTGGAATCTAGCTGATGCTGAAAATGAAGGTTATATCTGGAATTTGAATGATGCAGAAAATGAAGGTTATATCTGGAATTTGAATGATGCTAGAAATGAAGGATATATTTGGAATCTCAGTGATGCTAAAAATGAAGGATATATCTGGAATCTCAACAACGCGGAAAGTGCGGGTTACATTTGGAACTTGAGCGATGCAGAGAATCAAGGTTATATTTGGAATTTGAGTTCTGCTGAATCTTTGGGATATATCTGGAACTTAAGTGCAGCGCAGAACGCAGGATATATTTGGAATCTAAATAATCCAGAGAACAATGGTTACATTTGGAACCTTAATAATGCTGATAGCGAAGGTTATATCTGGAATCTCAATAGCCCGGATAGTGCAGGTTATATCTGGAATCTGAATGCTTCAATGAACAATGGTTATATTTGGAATCTTTCAGATGCGGGTAATCAAGGCTATATTTGGAATCTCAATGACGCGGAAAACGAAGGCTATATTTGGAATCTTAGTTCTATGAGCGTTAATCAATGGGTTGCTCAGGAATAAGCGTGATTTGTGATACGCTTCAAATTCACTGTTCTGGCATGATGACGTCCAGAGCAGTGAAGTTTTTGTTTCTAATTTTGTATGGGTTTTTTATTGCCCATTTTCCCTCTGCATATGCTACTGGTATCCACCCTGGTGGTTTAGCAGATCAAAGGAATATCGTTTTTAATCGTTCTGGCACAGAAGACGGTCTTTCCCAAACCTCCGTTACCGCCATTACCCAAGACAGATATGGATTTATGTGGATTGGTACCTCCGAGGGACTCAATAGGTTCGATGGTTACAATTTTGAGACCTTCTTTCACCTTGATGATCAAGCAAAATCTATATCAGACGCAACGATCTGGGACATCCTTAGTGATTCAAACGGTCAATTGTGGGTAGCAACTGAATTTGGACTTAACAGGTTCAATGAGAGTGACCTGAGTTTTACGCGTTATTTTCCTGGAGACGAACTTCATCCAGGTGATCTGGGTAATAAAATATTTACGCTATTTGAAGATTCTAAAAATCGATTTTGGATAGGAACTGGTGTTGGCTTGATTCTGATGGGCAAGGATGGTCGCTTTACCGCGTATGATTATGAACCATTTGATAGTGAGCCCTTCAATAGTGGACAACAAGAAGGGAATAACATTCAGCCCGGGGGTGTTAGATCCATTTTTGAGGATAGCAAAGGAAATATTTGGATTGGTACTGAAAAGGATGGTGTATTTTTAATAAATGAAGAAATACAAAAATTGGTACCAGCTGATAATGCTGCACTTCGGAGACGGTATGTGCGTGACATACTTGAGGATGACTCCGGAAAAATTTGGATTTCAACATTCAATCAAGGAATACAAGTTTTTAACCCAATAACTAATGAAGTAGAGTTCTTGAGTTTTGCGAGAGATTCTGGCCAAACAGATAGTCCCGTTCGGGTGATGTTAAAGGACTCGGTTGGGAGTATCTGGGTAGGCACCGGAGACGGGTTAAATCTCTGGCGAGATGAAAGGCAGGATTTTGCAAAGTACTCAAATGACCCGACAGATGATCATAGCCTCAGTGATAATATTGTACTGGAGATATTTCAAGATAAAGGCGGTGTCATATGGGTTGGTACCTTTAATGGGATCAGTCGCTGGAATGCCGGTATTGAGACATTTCCCCACTTCAAAGTTAATGCGAATCAAAACGGTGGATTAAGTAGCAATGCTATTACATCCTTTGCTGAAACCCGTGATGGTAATGTTTGGGTTGGAACATTTAGCGGCCTAGATAAGTGGGATGTGGTAGAAAATGCTTTTTCATCATTCGAGGCTAAAGACATCGGTTTGTCAGATGAAAAAGTAATGTCTTTGCATGTTCAGGGTGAGCTCCTTTGGGTGGGTACAATGGCAGGTGGCGTCAATTTAGTTAAAGACGAGAAGGTTCTATCTTCTTTTCTGCATAATCCATTCGATAAGGAATCTATTAGTTCAAATGCGGTGAGTAGTGTTTTTGAAGATAGCCATGGTGCTATTTGGCTAACGACCTATGGTGGGGGCGTCAATAAATACTTGGGAGATGAGAAGTTTCAGCGGTTCCCCGATCAGCGCAATGACAAAGGAGTTTTCTCAAGTTTACGAACACTCGATATGGTAGAAGCTGAAGATGGCAAGTTGTGGATATCTACCGATGGTGGTGGTGTGATTGTCTTAGATCCGGTAACGGGAAATACTGAAATACATAAGCACAAATTTGATGATGTTAGTAGCCTCAGCAGCAATGATATTATCACTTTGCTGAGTATAGAAAGTGATATATGGATAGGCACCCGTGACAGAGGACTTAACAAATACATTAGAAAAACAAACTCATTTCAGAGGCTTTCCAAAGCTGAAGGACTAGCAAGCGATTCTGTGTATGGACTATTGGTGGATACGAAAGGTAGATTATGGATAAGTGGTGGAAAGGCTTGTCTGTTTTTGACCAGCAGAGCAAAGAGTTTATACACTACGATTCAACTCACGGATTGCAAAATGATGACTTTAATAGCGGTGCATCACTGAAACTATCTGACGATAGCTTTCTATTTGGCGGGAATAACGGATTCAATGCTTTTTTTCCTGATAGAATCCAAAGTAATCGCTACGTACCTCCAATTAAAATTACTCAGTTCTACAAATTTAACAAACCCTTTGCACTTGATGAACCAATTTATAAAAACCGTTTGATTGAATTAGAATACACAGATTCTGTTATAGGATTTGGCTTCGTTGCTATGGATTATACGGCCCCGCAGAACAACAAATTTAAATTTATGCTAGAGGGATTTGATGCTGATTGGGTTGATGCTGATGCGACACGAATGACGTATACCAACTTAGATTCAGGTGAATATGTATTTCGAGTTAAGGGTTCAAATAACGATGGCGTCTGGAATGAGGAAGGCTCGTCGGTTACGATTGTGGTGAATCCGCCAGTATGGGCAACATGGTGGGCCTATCTTTTCTACCTGCTTATTGGCGTTGCATTGTTATACCAATTTCAAAAATCCAATGAACAAAGGCTACGCAGAGAAACTGAAAAAAGGTACAACCAAAGATTACAGCTTTATATCGAGTCACTGGAAGAAGCTACCGACTGTGTTCTTATAGCGGATGCGAATAAACATCTTATGTATGCCAATAACGCTAGCAAGCTAATTTTGAATGTAGCGCCATCAGATGCAGTAGGGCACACTATTTTTTCATTGCTCTTCTCTGATGGTGTGGATGCAGATGTAGCGAGAAATGGACTTAGATCTGAAGGAAGATGGCATGGAGAGGTTAAGTCCATTAGAAGTAATGGTAATCGTACGACTGAGATAACAATATCTGCTGTCCATGATGATAACGATAATGAAACAGCCTTTGTGTGCATTGCTCGTGATATTACTGACAGAAAGAAGACTGAATCCGAATTGGAAGAACATCGTCACGGATTGCAAAAACTAGTCGATGAGAGAACACAGTTATTGCAACATGAAATTTCAGAGAACAAAGCTGTACAGTTAGAATTAGCGAATTCATTGAAAGAAAAAGAATTGTTGTTGAAAGAGGTACACCATAGAGTCAAGAACAACATGCAAGTGATCTCGAGCTTGTTGAATATACAAGCAGAATCCGTTGGAGATGATGTGTTTTCAGAGCTTCTTGGAGAGAGCCAACAAAGAATTAAATCGATGTCGTTGATACATGAGAATCTCTATCAATCCGACAACCTACTCGAAATAGACTTCAAAGATTACATTAATATGTTGGCAAATAGCTTGCATCGATTCTATGCGATTTCTGGTTCTCTCATCTCTCTCGATATCCGAGTTGATAATGTCACTCTTGATATTGAAACAGCTGTACCTTGTGGCCTCATCATAAATGAACTCATTTCAAATTCACTGAAACATGCATTTAATGGTGTGGATCGACCTGGGACGATCACAATTAATTTTAGAAGTATTGGTTGCCGTTATGTTCTTGAAATTAAGGATGATGGTATAGGCCTGCCACCAGAGTTCACCTTAGAATCTTCTACATCCATGGGTATGGAGATTGTGACAATCCTAACTCAACAGTTAGATGGAAGATTACAGTTTGAGAGCGAGCAGGGTGCCCGATTCGAAATTTCCTTCCCAAGAAAGGACAAACATGTTGGCTAAGTCTCTACTTGTTGTTGAAGATGAAGTATTAGTTGCGCGGGACATCAAAGCCCGTCTAACGCGTATGGGTTATAACGTCCTTGATACTGCGAGAAAAGGTCAGGAAGCGATCGATAAGGCCATAGAATTAATGCCGGATTTAATTCTCATGGATATTCATCTTCATGATGATATCGATGGTATCGAAGCCGCAATTGAAATTAGAAAAAAAATAGAAGTTCCTATCATTTTTTGTACAGCCTATTCCAATGAAGAAACGCTGGAACGGGCAAAGATTTCTGCACCCTACGGTTATGTATTGAAACCATTTGATAACCGTGAGCTGGAAATAACATTGAAATTGCGCTTTATAAACATCGAGCTGAAAAAGATTTAGCCGACACTCGGCGTCGCCTTAATGCAACCCTCACCAGTATTAGTGAAGGCGTTGTCGTGACAAATTTTAACGGTGAAATTTGTCTCATTAACCCAGTGGCGGAAAAAATTACGGGATGGTGTCGTCAAAAAGCAAGATATATGACTTTGCCACATGTGTTGCCTCTGGAATCATTAGAATCATCTGGCCCTATTTTTGATACTACAACCTTGAATACATCAAAGATTGTTGCCAATTTACGGCAAGTCCTTACAAAATCCGATGGCAGTGAATGCCCAATTGAGTTATCAGCTAATGTGATCAAAAGTGAACGTGATGAACTCGTTGTCATTACATTTAGAGAGATAAGCCAGCAACTAGAATATGAAGAAAGGATACGCCAGAGTACGTTCTACGACGATCTAACTGGCTTGCCTAATAGAGCCTTGTTCATAAATCGTTTAGAGAGTGCCATCAACAAAAGAAAACGAGGATTTGAAGATCACTTTGCCGTTGTCTTTCTGGATCTGGATGAATTTGGGGCTATCAATGAAGGGCTTGGACATGAAACAGGAGATAAACTTTTAAATGACATTGCAGCAAGAATCGCGATGACAGTGCGCCCGGATGACACTATTTCCAGATTTAGTGGTGATATCTTTGCGATATTATTAGGTACAGTGGATTCAGCTGCGGGTGCAATTGAAGCTTGCCGCCGAATTCAAATAGCGATTGAACGACCAATAACACTCGGATCGACAACGCTCAATATTTCTGCGAGTGCTGGCGTTGTATTCAACCAGAATAGCTATGATATTGCAGAAGAAATGATTAGAGATGCTGATACTGCACTACATAGAGCCAAAGATGGTAGCAAGGGAAGTTATGTCATCTTTGACAGTGGAATGTATAGACAAGCTGTCAGGTTTATTGAGCGCAAGATGAGTATGCAACAAGCAATGCAAGATGGCGCTTTTGAAGTCTACTATCAACCCATTGTTGATGTTAAAACCGAAAAGCTTATCAGTATGGAAGCACTTGTTAGGTGGAACCATCCACTAGAAGGTCCCATATCCCCTGCTGAATTTATTCCCATAGCAGAGAAAACAGGTTTGATATTACCCTTAGGTGAATTCGTATTACGCTCAGTGTGTGAGCAAATTAGAGAATGGGACAAAGTAGGTTTTGGTAATTTTAGGGTCGCAGTTAATCTCTCGGCTCGCCAATTTGAGAATAATATTCCACAGTTAGTAAGAGGTATTATAGAAGAAACAGGAATATCGCCAGAATCGCTGGCTTTTGAAATTACCGAGGGCATAGCCATGAAGAATGTAGATCAAAACATTCGAATGCTAGATGAATTACGCGCCCTCGGCTTAAGTATCAGTATTGACGACTTTGGTACGGGTTACTCGTCACTCGCATACCTTAAACGTTTTCCACTGAATACCCTTAAGATCGATCGTTCTTTTATTAAAGACATCACTGAAAATGAAGATGATCGTGAGATTACAAAGGCCATAATTGCGATGGGTCAGAATTTGCGTTTGCACGTTTTGGCTGAAGGAGTCGAAACCACTGAGCAGGTAGAATTCCTACGTGCCAGTGGTTGTGACTTTATTCAAGGGTATTATTATGCTCGACCCTTACCCCCGGGGCAGATAATTCCCTACCTTGATCAGCAGGACTTAGTCTGATCACTATTTTAAAGGCGAATTTCAATATCAGTTTGAGGACGATTGGGTATCCCAAAGGGATGAGTGCATAGTGACTACAACGAGTACCAAAAGCATGAGACTGGAGCTAACGGTTAGTGCGTTCAATGGTCCGATCCATTCACAAAGGTAACCTGAAAAGAGAGCCCCAAATGGACCCGATCCCATAAAGGAGAACGAGTAAAAAGCCATCATTCTCCCTCGTTGATCTTGAGGTGCATGTTCTTGCATGATGGTACGAGACATTGTCATGCTAATACCGCCACACATGCCCCAACAGTAAACAAATCCAACTAGGCTGCTAATGCCAGATCCTAGCGCGCCTCCGGCAAGTGCAAAACACCCTAGGATTTGAGAAATCAATAAGGCGCGACCTTTATGTTGGATATTACCCATTTTCATCAAGAACACGACAGTCGTGATTAAGCCCAGCACATTCCCCGCATTTACCAAGGAGATCTCGTTTGCGGAACCCTGGTAAATTTCACGAATAAGCAGGGGAATCGTGACGGTATATGAACCCATGAAGAATGCGCCCACTGCAATATTCTGTACGACTACCATACTCATAGATGAAGAAGATTTAACGGTAAGATATCCCTCATATACGGACTGGGCTACATGCCTAACAAGATGTAGTGTCCGCGCTGCGGGAGGTTTAAAATTTATTTGTAATCGGAAGTAGGCGATTCCGCCCATCGTTAGAACGATGAATTGGAGGCCGAGGATAAGAACTGCTCCCATTTGGTCGGCGAAGGACGCTACGACAAACCCCAGAAGCTGTACCCCGAACTGAACCATAGATACCATGACAACCTTACGTTGGATATCGCCCTCTGCCACCAATCCGAGTAATCCATCCCGAGAGGGAGTGATGAAAGCTTGGGCTATTCCCATAATGACCGCGGAGATTAAAACCGTGGTGTAGTTGAGTTGAGTTGATTTGTGATTATGACCAAGGTTAAAAATAAGGGTGCTATTGATGCGATGATATGTCCTGCAATCACGACACGACGGCCACCAAGTTGATCGGCGAGACTTCCTCCCATCAACATAAATAAAGTTGCAGGCACCATAAAAGCCATCTGCGCAAAGCCAACCATTTTTGCTGATTCATGTAACACAATCGTGATAAGCCACGCAAAGACAACAACTTGTATGCCATAGGCCAGAAACCAGGATCCGGCGCCGAGTAAGTAATAATGAATCGGTTTCATGATGTTAGTCTGCGGGAAGTGAAGGTGTTCTCGACGCTCTATCAATCCCCACTGAATTGATAGATGATTGTGTTCGTTGGTAAATTATATCTTTATTGCAGATGTAATTGTCCGGGAGTACAGAAAATATTTTCAATGGAGTGAACAATGACCGAGTTGATAATAGATCAAGCACGTGAAGCAAGGGACACAGCGACGCCAGGTTTAAGCCATCTTCGATTTCTCGTCTGGATAGATCGCACAGGACTACCTGAGTGGCAAATCGCTGTTACCAGCTTTTTAATATTGGTGATTTTCGGTATTGTGAACTTGGTTCTAAATAGAATACCAAATCCCGCTATGTACTCTAACGTCATCGCATTTGTTGCGATTATTACGTTTTTTCAATTATTTTATTTTCGGATGGGTAGGGGATGGCAAAAAGATCTCAAGGCCTTGATCGAGTTTGATTCATCTCTGACTTCAGTTCTCACTATTCTTGAACCAACTCGACGGGTCGTGGGTGTTGAAGTTGTCTTAATCGTTATTTGTGCCCTGATAAATTCCATTCTTCTCTTTGGGGCAGTGGAAGGGGATCGCGATTTAACATTTTCTGCTTTCGTCACTTTATACTACTCTTTTCAATATCTATTTGTCATTTTGAGTATCGACATTGTGATTCGGCAATTGATCATGCTCTATAGAATTGCCGATCAAATTAAAATTGATCTTTTGCAATCGGATGCCTACACCATATTGGGTAATGTGATGCTTCGATTTATTAAGCTCTATATTTTTGGCATTTGTGTGATTACTTTCAGTCTTAATATATTTGTTGAAGGTAAGATGGGGACAGGCCAAATGATGTTGGAGTTATTACCTTTCATTTTACCTGGTGTGTTAGTACTGGGTTCACTACTTATTCCCTACAATCATTTTAAGAATCGGATGAGAATAGCAAAAACCTTAGAATTGAATCATATTCAGAGAGCGATTAACGGTGATAAAGCCCACCTGTCTTCTTCTCTAATAGGAAGGGATGCTGACAAATTGACGCTGGTTGATTTGCTATATTACGAAGATAAGATCAGGAAAATAAAAGAGTGGCCATTCACAGACCGGATACGGAGTATGCTCTTTTTTGGTGTACTGCCACCTTTGACTTGGGTGATTGCTGCGTTAATAGAGATATTTATTGAAAGCGTTATTTAGATAGCGCCTATCCAGAAACTAAATTCAGCGAACTATGCGTCCCCGGGACTTCCCTCGTAAGTTCCTTATCGGAACTTACTGCTTGAAATCATAATCTAACACAAACATAGTTCTGCGCTTTGTAAGGAAGTTTGTCTATCTATGAACGGGAATTAGCTAGTTCCTGTCCGGAAAGTACTACTTTTGGTTGAGATTTACAAAACAGAAAGTACAGGTTACATGCAAAGTTTGACGGAAAGTGTCATTTTGTCCTTGT
>JAESSY010000142.1 GCA_016763855.1 Pseudomonadales bacterium | reverse complement strand
CATTAGGGTTCGAATTCCTCGATACAAAACGGGTAATATACAATGCTAAGTTATTGATGTTTTAGCGTTTCATATTACCCGAAATGTCCCTCTAGCGTAGTAAACATGGGCAGAGTAGGGCGGATTGTGATTCCGGTGGTCGCGGGTTCAAACCCCGTCGCTCACCCCATTTCTAAAGGGCTGTAGAGAAATTTATTTTCATCAAAACTTATTCATGACTAAAATTAGTTTAATGTATGCCGGTGATGAGATGGACACTCCAGTATCCGGCATCGCAATGTGCCAAGCTTGAGTTTCAACCAACAAGCACTGGAGTGCCCAAATGAACCATAGCGTAATCAGTATCGATCTAGCAAAGAATGTTTTTCAAGTTTGCGTCTTAAACGAACACCGTGTTGTTATACTGAATAAAAAAGTTCAAAGGCAAGATTTACTTAAGACTGTCGCCAAACTCGAACCTAATCGCGTCGTGATGGAAGCTTGTTACAGTTCAACCTATTGGGGGCGTGAGTTCCAATGTATCGGGAAAGAAGTTGGCCTGATTCCACTACACCATGTTAAACCCTTTGTGGTTGGCAATAAAAATGACGCTAATGATGCACTTGCCATTGCTGAGGCGTCCCTTCGACCTAAGACTGTTTTTGTCGCTGTTAAAACTTTTGACCAACAAGATTTACAATCCATACATCGTATCCGTGATCGACAGATCAAATCACGGACAGCATTAACGAATCAAATACGCGAACTACTGGCTGAATATGGCGTTGTATTACCAATCAGTGTTTCAGTCTTGCGTAGAGAGATCCCCTCTATCTTAGAGGATGCAGAAAATAGACTGACAACCGTGGCGCGATCATTCATCTATGATATGGCCGCAGAATTGATATTTATTGAGAAACAAATTGAATCAAAAACAGAGGCGCTGAACGCAATACTTAAAACAAACGATGACTATCAACGTCTAAAAGCGATGCCAGGCATCGGACCCATAGTGGGCAGCGCACTGATTGCCGCTGTTGGTAACGCAAGGCAATTTAAGCCAGGTCGCCAAATGGCCGCCTGGGTAGGACTTACTCCCAAGCTTTATGCTAGTGGTGACAATATGAGGATGGGCGGGATAACGAAACGAGGCAACAAACAAGTACGCAAACTGATCATTAATGGCGCAAGAGCAGTTGTTAATTGGGTTAAAGATAAAACGGATGGCCTTAGCCAATGGATTAGAAATTTGTTAGCAAGAATGCATTACTCAAAGTGCTCATTGCGGTGGCCAATAAGCTCACCCGCATGGCGTGGGTAATATTGTCGAAAGGCGAAAATTATGTTGCTGCTTAGACATCAGTAATAAGAGATTGTAAATATGCAAAATAACCAGTTAACCACAAGAGGATCCCGCCAACGGTAAAGCAGTGATGATTTAAACGGTATTGACGCGACCTAAACCTGGCGGGGACAGAGGCCTTAAAGGCCAAATCGGTGTAGAGGTGATCGCGTCATCTTGAAGTTCATCAGGGCTCAGTGCACAAAAGATCAATTGCACTTGAAGCCGAATATATGTCACAAACCGAATATTACTACTGAAATCGTAATGGCAGTTTAGATATGGGTGGCGATGCCACCAGTAAAAGAAAACTGATAATAAATGACAGCCAATAAGCTTGGCAATGGGGTTCTATTGATGAAATTTAGAAATAGCGCCTTGACTAGGGTGGAGTGTCCATATATGTCCCCCGTTAATGATGTAGAGCCGAATTTCAGCATTGATGAATCTGTCTATGGTCAGTTGTCTACCATCGAGAAAATAGGAGAAGAGTCTGTACTTAGCCAAAGCCAAATCCAGTTAGATTTTGCGCAAGACCAAAAGATTACTTACTCCTAATTAAGGTGGAAGTATTTTCGTCTCGTGTGAGGGACTTGAATCGACTTGCTGGTATTAGTGCAATGGGTGATCATGCTGTATAGAGATAGTTCAATACTCATAACAAAGGATATTTCTAGCGATGATACTGGTGACGGGTGCCACAGGTAGGATTGGTCTTCGGGTGGTTGAACGCCTTGTGGATGCTAATCAACGGGTTAGGGTGTTCGTCAGAAGTAAAGAGAAAGCGCAGCGCTTGCTTTCCAGTCATGTGGAAATTATCGAAGGTGATTTATCTGATGCTGATGTGGTTCGAGATGCGGTGGAGAGCGTGAATTCTATCATGCTGCTCTCACCCGTGAACCCGGAGCAGGTGACACTCCAAGGAAATGTTGTAGTCGCTGCTGCCGCCGGCTCAAGGCCTCATATGGTAAAGGTATCGGGTCTTGGTACTGCATTAGATTCTTTTATCGATAGCGGTAGATGGCATGCTCAAACAGAACAACAAATAGTCTCGGCTGGCCTCAGTTACACGTTTCTCCGGCCGCTATTTTTCATGCAAAACCTTAGTTTTCTATTTGATTCAGCTCGAAGACTAGGGCTTATTTGCGCAGGCGTTGAAAATGCAAAAATTGCCATGATTGACGTCCAAGATATCGCTGAGGTGGCAACCCGCATTTTGATCAATCCTGCGTTGATGATGAACCAGAGTGCTGCATTAACATCTCTGGAAAGTGTGAGCTATCAGACTGTCGCCCGAACATTTGGTGAAGTGTTAGGTCGCGATGTGCGATTTGAACATCAGTCTCGAGATGACGTGAAGAAAAATTTGATGGAGAGCGGCCAACCAGAATGGCACATCAAACTACTATTGCAATTTAATCAAGCATTCATCGAAGGGCAGGGTGATATTGTAAACACTGTGGCGGAGGAAATCCTAGGAAGGGCGCCAACTTCGCTGAAGAAATTTCTGAGACGTGAACTTAATAATTCCTCAATCGATGAAGGTGATAACCCGTTTCCGAGTTAGTCGAAGATGAATTCTAAAAACTTTAGACACCCTCTCCTCGTTCCAATCAACGGTCAAACTTCACCAATATAAGGTGCTAGGAAAAGCAACCCAATTGGGTCTAACGATTTGCTAATTGCCGCAATCGTACGCGCCCATGATTTGCTATTAGTGAGTCATAATATGAGGGAGTTTTCTAGAGTGACAGGATTGAGGTTGGTAGATTGGGAAAAGTGACATAGGGAAGCTTTTTCATGATCATATGCGGACACAACGATGGCCAAATCGGGCCTTCGGTTTTTACGGCAAATGATAGATAATCCCGAATTGCATTTTGCAAGCCGACTAGCCACTAGGAAAGCGTGATGAGCCAAGCATTTGAAGAATCAAAAACTTTTATCAATCCTCTGGAGCTACCTTATCAGGATCCTTTAACAACACCTCTGGATGAATTAGATGTTGCTCGCCCCCAGTTATTTGAAAAAGATGAACATTGGGCCTATTTTGAAAGGCTGCGTAAAGAAGCCCCGGTTCATTACTGCAAAGACAGTGCTTTTGGTCCTTATTGGTCCATCAGTTCCTATAAGCATATTAAAGAAGTTGACCAGACCCACAATATCTTTAGCTCAGAGCCTGCGATTACGATTGATGACCAGGATGCAGATTTCAAGCTGCCGATGTTTATTGCAATGGACCAACCGAAACATGATGAACAGAGAAAGGTTGTTCAGCCAGCCGTTGTGCCGCGAAACCTACAGAAATTTGAATCAGTGATTCGTGAGCGTACTTGCTCAATACTAGACGAGATTCCCCACAATGAAGAATTCGATTGGGTCGATAAGGTTTCAATTGAGTTAACCACTATGATGTTGGCGACCATTTTTGGTTTTCCGATGGAAGAGCGACGCAAATTAACTTACTGGTCGGATGTGGCGACAGGTGGCGTCTTCAAAGATTTTTCAGAAGAATCTCAACAGCAAGCTCAGGCAGAGTTAATTAATTGCCTCACGGCTTTCACTGAAATTTGGCACGATCGCGTCAAAAATCCAGGTGAGTTCGATATGATCACGATGTTAGCTCACAATGAAACCACTAAGGATATGGTCAATGATCCAATGGAATACCTTGGTAACTTGTTACTCCTTATAGTCGGTGGTAACGACACCACTAGGAACTCAATGACCGGTAGTGTCTATGCACTCAACAAATATATGAGCGAATATGACAAGTTAAGAGCCGATGAGTCTTTGATACCTAATATGGTAGCAGAGGTGATTAGATGGCAAACACCCCTTGCTCACATGCGTCGTAAGGCAAAGCAAGACGTTGAACTCAATGGCAAGCTCATAAAGGCCGGCGACAAAGTTGTTATGTGGTATGTTTCTGGAAACAGAGACGAAACCGTATTTGAAGATCCACATAGATTGATTATTGATCGAAAAAATGCACGGCAGCACATATCCTTTGGTTTTGGTATTCATCGTTGTATGGGTAATCGTCTTGCTGAGATGCAGCTTAAAATACTCTGGGAAGAAGCACAGAAGAGATTTAAGTTTATTGAAGTCATGGGTGAGCCCGAACGTTCACAATCAGTATTTGTTAAAGGCTACAATAATATGTCCGTGCGAGTGCAACGCAAGTAAGCTCTATTTTCTTTTCGCTGCCTTTTTTTTACGGCTGAAAGTTTTTGACTTGTTCGATGAAAGGCCTTTTAGCTCAATTGGCACATGTCGTTTGCTTTGATCAATTAGCTTATTTAATGAAGAAACAAGCGGGTCCATAAAGCTGGCATATTTCGCTTGTTTCGATGCGACTGCTTCTAAGACTGATTCCCATTGTGCCGTCATATCAGGAAGAGTAGCAGTATCAGGCAAGCTTTTGATCAACGCTCGACCTGTTGGTGTTGAATGAATTTGTTTACCTTTTCTTTTAAAAAACTGTCTTTTAAAGAGTAGTTCAATGATTCCGGCTCT
>JAESSY010000141.1 GCA_016763855.1 Pseudomonadales bacterium | reverse complement strand
GCAAACAGGCTTCGTCGACCCAATAATCCGTACTTGGCATATACATCAAGATACTTTTCGCAATCAGGGAAGAGGGATTTTACCCAAGCTACTTCATCCTTATTTTCTGCGAGATGGGTATGCATATAAACGCCGGGATGTTCTGCAAGAAGTTCACCCGCAAGCTTAAGTTGTTCATCTGAAGAAGTCGGCGCAAACCTTGGGGTGATAGCATATTGCAATCGTCCGTTTCCATGCCATTTTTCTATTAGCGCCCGACTTTCATCGATGCCGCCTTGAGCTGTATCTTGTAAATTATCGGGTGCATTCCTATCCATTAGAACTTTCCCACATATCATGCGTAAGCTCTTCTCTTGTGCTTTTTCAAAAAAAGCTTCTACGGATTCGGGATGAACAGTACCAAAAACCAGCGCTGTCGTTGTGCCATTACTCAGCAGTTGATCGAGAAAAAATTCAGCCTGTTTCGAAGCATACTCAAGATCGGAAAATTTGGCTTCGGTTGGAAAGGCATAGGTTTCTAGCCAACCCAATAGCTGTTCTCCAAAAGATGCGATCATTTCAGTTTGCGGATAATGGGCATGGGTATCGATAAAGCCGGGCATAATCAGGCTGTCTTGATAGTGCGTTAGCTCAACATCATCATCTAGGTTAGGCAGAATATCTTTGGCATCTCCCAATTTTGTGACAATGCCGTCTTCCAAAAGCAGCACACCATCGACATGGTGCTCAAAGCTTTGATCAGCTTCGATCTTTGTGGGGTCGTCTAGGAAATGAAGAATCTCCCCTCTAAAGGCTTGTTTTAAGGCTATTTTACAAGGTGCAGCCATTAGGTTATTACTCCCTTAAGGCTGGTCAGATCTATCTGGATATCATCATTAAGATTAACCTCGTCGCAATTCTCTTCTTCACCACCACGATCTATTACCAGAAAATCACTTTGTTTATTTAACGCGAGACAAAAGTGATGCCAGGTACCTGCATGATAATTAACGCCTTGATTCCCACTTACGAGAAAAACCTCAACTGACGCTTCATTAAATTCTCCCTTTGGCGCTACCACCACCAAATAGGGACTACCGCTAAGCGGAACAAAAGCCTGACTAGACAGCGGATGCCTTTCCATCATTTTTATAAGCAGAGGTTGAGGCAAAGGGTTGGATCTGAATATATTAACAAGAGGACGACCACCCTGTTTGTCTACGTCAATTTGGGCCAAATCATTATACCGCTCGGTATAACCTTGGTTGATCATCAAAGGGGCTTCTTTCTTATTCACCTCAATCACATCACCGTAGGCCGCGAAAGACTCCTGGGTTAGAACTGTTGGTTGTATTGTCCGTTGCGAAACTGACACATTAACTCCCTCTGTAAGTCGAGTAACCATAGGCACTCAGCAATAAAGGTATGTGATAATGCTGGCCATCGGCATGATTGATAGTGAATACAATATCGACCAAGGGATAGAAACCTGTTTCATTCAATGCATCAAAATAACCACCGGTATCAAAACTCATTTTGTAATCCCCAGCAGCCAGCACTTGATCTTGCAACAGGAGATCAGAAATGCGTCCATCACTATCGGTACGCCCGCTCACCATAGGCTGCCATTGACCATCAACCGATTGAAGAAGGCTTATCGATAAATTTGCCGCTGGCAGTCCTCGACTTGTGTCCAATACATGGGTGGTTATTTGACTCATCGATAAAACCTTATGGTAATTGTTTAATTCGGATGTGGAAAATTTGGCGCTGTTGTTCAGCTGCATTGACTAACTCTGTCTCCCGATCATTCACCATTCTTGTTTGCAATAGTTCTAACATCTGCTCTGCACTTTTGCCTGTTGCGCAAACAATAAAAATAAAGCCAAATTTAAGCTCGTAGCTTTTATTACCGACCGCCAGCATCTTTAAAGTTTCATCATCCGCAGATTCGACTGATGATTGCTCTCTGGATGCAAGAGAACTTGTGGATGAAAACTTTTCCTGCAGACTCTTTACGTCCCCTATTTTAGGATGCCCTGAAAAAGCTTCTAAATAGTCTGTTTCTTTAAGCCTCTTCCAACTTTCGTCAGCACACTCGAGTAAGGCTGCTTCATCTTTAAAGGGAAACTTGACAAGCATAAGGTCAACCCAAGCATTCGAAGTACAACATTGTAATAAAACCCCACGTTGGTCTGTGGTCGAGAGTTCATTGATTTTCATTTTGCACTCACTTTTATTTTATTTTATTTTATTGCTCTATAGCCAAAAATTCTTAGACGACTCACACCGCCATCTGGGAAAATATTCAATCGAATATGGCTAAATGATTGTTCGGCACTGAGTATTTCATTGAAGTAAATATGTTCATGATTCGCCTGTAATGGGATTTCAGGGAGAACGGCTTGCCAGTTAGCTTTATCATTCATAACATCCTCATCACTAGCTGTGGTGCCTTCTAGAGAAAATCGATCCGGAAAGTTGCCCTTAAAATGCGCCGTATCTAAAAGCACTTTTGCTACGCTGCCCTCAAAGGCCAATTTTACAATAGACCAGTCTGGACCAGGATCACGACGACGCTTGGTTTCCCAGCCGTCACCCATATCTTTACCACGACCTGGCATCAGTAGATTATTTTTGTCACTAAAAAACATATCGCTGCACAACAAGGCTTTTCCACCATTTTTGATAGAGGCCAAATCTATCAGCTCCCCCGGCAAAAACTGTCGAGGGTCAACTTCTGGATCACCATAGACTCGAAATCGTGCGATACCACCATCAGGAAACATCGTCAACCTTAGATGAGTCCATATTGCATCTGACTCTACTTCAAATAGATTTTGACTATGCGCATTGACTGATTTATTTTCTAACAGACAAGTCCATTCTTGATCATCTTCAGGGTTACCTGCAGAGTGACAAGCTTCTATAGAAACAGACTCAGGCGCATTACCTCTAAAATGATTGGTATCGACATCAAACCCTTTGATCACGCCTGGTACCCCAAGGGCGATCAAACACCAATCAGAATCCCGACCATTGTTACGACCATAAGATCTACGGGATTCCCATCCGTCCATCCACTTACCCCGCTCTGTATACTTATCATCGATAAAGACCCCGCGACCAGGTTTGAGTAAATTTTCCATCTCTGCAAAGAAATCATCACTGCAATCCAGGGTCTCGCCCCCGAGCCTTTCAGCAGCAAGATCTACATACAATTGCGTAATGTCATTCTCTTTATGTTCTTTATTCATTCAACAATCGGGCTACAGTAATAAAACTAGTAGCCACCTTTCCCTTTCAAAATCGGCTGCCCTGACGGCAGGCCTTTAAATTTGTCATCTGAAAAAATCAGCTGACCCCTAAGATAAGTCCGCTCTACTTTACCTCGGACTTTTTTTCCTATGTAGGGCGTAAATTTATTTTTGTGGCGGATCATCTCCGAAGAGATGGAATATTCAACATCATCATTAAACACCAAAATATCCGCGGCGTATCCCTGACACAGCTTACCTTTAACCTTTCCCAAACCAATAAAGTCCGCAGTGGATGCCGACATCAAGCGGTTTACCTCAAGAAGATCGAAGCCCTGTAAGCGGGCCTCCGTCCAAATGAGTGGCAAATCAAATTGCAATGCGGCAATTCCTCCCCAAGCGCCTTCAAGATTATCTGAATCAAATAACTTTAACTCAGCGGTGCAGGGAGAATGATCCGAAACAATAAAGTCGATTAGCCCCTCTTTGAGAGCCTGCCATAACGCTAATCTGTTTTTATCTTCCCGAATCGGAGGGCAGCATTTAAATAAGTTTGGATTTTCATGGATATTTTCTGCAGCCAATGTCAGATAGTGAGGGCATGTTTCCACTGTCAGTTTAATGCCTTTATCTCGAGCCGCTTTAATACTTGTCAATGCTTGAGCCGAAGACAGGTGCACAATGTGTAGGTGGCAATCACAGGCAGACATTTCTGAAATCATCAAATTTATCGCGTCAGTTTCCCAGCTATTAGGCCGAGACTGAAGAAAGTCTGCATAATTGGTCATTGTGGCGTTTTCAACCGCTTCATCATTCTGTAATTCGGCATGGATAAGATAGGGGACACCGTGTTTCGCGACAATAGGCATTGCCCGTCTTAAATCTTCACGGGTGACGTTGGGGAATTCATCAATACCTGAATCAATCAAAAATGATTTAACACCCATTACCCCTGCTGATAACAATTTGTCCAAGTCTTCAATGCTATCAGGTACAACACCGCCCCAAAATCCACAATCAACCCAAAGCTTTCCCTCTACTGCTTCTAGCTTTTCTTCTAAGGCTTCTTTAGACGTGGTCACAGGGATACAGTTGAGCGGCATATCGACTAGGGTTGTAATGCCGCCTGCAGCCGCGGCTTGAGTCGCCGTTTCAAAACCTTCCCATTCTGTTCTTCCCGGCTCATTAATATGGACGTGACTATCCACCAAACCGGACATCAAAACCAAATCACCCAGATCTTCAATTTGACAGACAGGATCTTCATCATAGGGTAGTAGGGATTCTATCAATCCATCTCGGATAACCAGGGTGCCTTCGACTTCTCCTTCGGGGCTCAAAACACGTCGGCTGCGTAATGCGAAATAATTCACTGCCCTATTCCTGTGCCAATAATTTCCTGTACCAGCAGTTTTTCAGAAATTCCTTTGGCTTTAGCCCAAGTCACACCCTTTTGCTTGCTCGTTGTCGATTGATAGTGATTGATAATTTCTCCTGCTATGGATACCGCTACTTCCATGGGCTGCTTCCCTTTGACTTCAGACAATCCGACGGGGCAGGTAATGTTTTCTATTAGACTTTCGGGTAGTTTAGCGTGAACAAGCCTTTGTTTTAACTTGGTTTGAAAGCGCCGCCACTTTGATTCAGACCCTATCAAACCCACATACTCAGATTGTTGGTGCTGTAATATGCTTGCACAAATTTCCAGATCGATTTGATGATTATGAGTCATGACAACATAGTAGCTTCCTGCGGGCATTGTACTGACTTCTTCTTGTGGATATTCGCTATAAATCGTCTTTGTATTATTTGGCGTAGTTTTAGGCAGATAGTCTTCTCTCGAATCAACCCAAGTCAGTTGACATGGTAGCTCACCCAAAATATTGACTAAGGAACGCCCTACATGTCCCGCACCAAACAACATAATATCTATTTTTTTTGCAGCAAACTTTTCATACAAAACACTCACACTACCACCACAGCACTGGCCCAAAGAGGCACCTAGAACAAAGTGTTCAATATGCTGATCCTGCTCTCCGCCAGCTAATAAATCTCGCGCTATTAGAGTACTTTTGTATTCGAGATGTCCACCGCCGATAGTGGCGTAAATGTAATCTTTAGTCACCACCATTTTGGTTCCGCTGTCTCTTGGTGCAGAACCTTTGACGCCCAATACCGTCACCAGCACATAGCTTTCTCCGCAATCTGACAAAAACTGAACAGCTTCGTACCAGGGGCAACTCGTCTCTAACATTTTTCTTTCGCCTTCATCAGGGCCCATAAAACACGTTCAGGTGTGGCGGGAATATTTAACTGAGAAATCGGACCTACACTAGCAATCGCATCGCGCAATGCAGACCAAACAGATACCGCTAACATAAGAGGCGGTTCACCTACTGCTTTTGAACGATAGATTGTATTCTCACCATTGGGAGAATCTTGAAGCAGCGCAACATTAAAGATCTCCGGCATGTCGGCAATGGCAGGAATCTTATAAGTTGCGGGAGAATCCGTGATTAACCTGCCGTCATCTGCCCAGATGAGCTCTTCCGTTGTCAGCCATCCCATCCCTTGGATAAACCCACCTTCAATCTGACCGATGTCTATTGCGGGGTTAAGAGAATCCCCTGCATCATGAAGGATATCTGTTCTCAATAACTTGTATTCACCGGTTAAGATATCGATAACAACTTCTGAAACCGCAGCGCCAGTCGCAAAATAGTAAAAAGGGTGACCCGAAGCGGTTTCTCTATCATAGTAGACCTTCGGTGTCTTATAGAAGCCCGTGGCGGATAGTGAAATTCGATTCAGATAGGCTTCCTGGACGAGAACCGGAAACTCAATTAGTGCTTCGCCAACTTGAATACCGTCCGAGGTAAATGCAACCTCTACTTCTTTAACCTGATAATGACTTGCTGCAAATTCAACCAGTCGTTGTTTGATTTCTTTTGCGGCTAGCTGAGCCGCCTTACCGTTTAGATCTGTTCCCGCTGATGCTGCCGTTGGAGAAGTGTTAGGCACTTTATCTGTCCGTGTTGCAGAAACCTTAATGAGATCAACATCCACTTGAAATTCTGTCGCAACAATTTGAGCAACTTTGGTGAACAAACCCTGCCCCATTTCTGTGCCACCATGATTCAAATGTATGCTGCCATCGGTGTAGACATGCACCAAGGCCCCAGCTTGATTTAGATGTGTCGCAGTAAATGAAATACCAAACTTAACTGGCGTCAAAGCAATACCTTTTTTCAAAATGGAATTAGCTTTGTTAAAAGCAATTATTTCCTGTCGACGTTTTTGGTAATCCGATGTTTTTTCGAGTTGATTAATAATGGCTTCTAGATTATTAAACTCTACAGTCTGATCGTAATGGGTTACATTTCGATCCATCTGACCATAAAGATTCACCCTTCTGACTTCCAATGGATCAAGCCCAAGGTGGTTCGCAATATCGTCCATCACCCCTTCAATGGTGACGATGCCCTGAGGACCACCAAAACCTCTAAATGCCGTATGGGAAACGATATTGGTTTTACAGCGTGTGCCAACAACGCGACTTTGATCGAGAAAATAGGCGTTATCCGCATGAAACATCGCTCTATCAACAATGGCATCACTTAAGTCCGGAGAAAAACCGCAATCACCATTTAGCCTTAAGTCAATGCCCTTAATTTGCCCGCTATTATCAAAACCCACCGTATAGGCATTATCGAAGGGATGCCGCTTACCTGTCATGGTCATATCATCACGCCGAGGTAAACGCACTTTTACGGCACGCCCTGTTTGGCGGCTAACAATGCTGCTACACAAGCCCAAGGTGCGGCATTGGTTTCCTTGCCACCAAAGCCACCTCCCATGCGGCGGACTTCAACGGTCACTTGGTTGATGCTCAAGCCTAGCACTTCTGAAACCAGTTTTTGAACTTCAGCGGGATGTTGGCTGGAGGTCAAGATACTCATATCCCCATCTTCTCCGGGGATGGCGCGACTTACCTGACCTTCTAGATAAAAATGTTCCTGCCCCCCGACTACAAGCTCGCCTTGCAATTGATTCGCCGCCTCAGAAATCGCTTTTACCGCATCACCTCTCGCTTGTTCATGGACAGGCCTAACAAAACTGCTCTGTTTCAATGCTTGCTTTACATTAAGAATAGGTTCTAACACTTCGTATTCGATTTTTGCTAGTTGCACCGCTCTTTGAGCCAGCTCTAAACTATCTGCAGCCACAGCAAAGATGGCTTGACCATAAAACTCTACCTTCGATTCGACCAATACTGAGTCTCCGGGGAATACAGGTCCGATATCGATATGACCCGGCACATCTTTCGCAGTAATCACTAAGTGAACGCCTTCTGCTTTTCGAACCGCATCAAGATCAAGACTTTTGATAATGCCATGAGCAACCGTACTTCTACCGATAGCGCCATGAAGCTGTCCTGCAATATCACGCTCATCATCGACATAGATTGCTTCTCCGCTGACATGTTTTTCAGCACTCTCATGGGCAAGCGCAGTGCCGACATGTGAAGGGTTCTTTTTGGCCAATGAATTGATCTCAGGTAAACTACGCATCGCGATCTACAGCCTTTGCCTCAAAAGAAAGCACGTTCACATTCAAATCGGGCTGGCTAAGCTCCAGATAACATTTTTGCAACAAGTTCTGAGCGACTGTCATTCGATAGTCAGCGGATGCGCGCATATCACTTAAGGGAGAGTAATCTGTGCCGAGGGCAAGTTTGGCCTTGTCGATTGTTTCCTGATTCCAGGGTTGCCCCTTTAAGGCAAGTTCACTATTGACAGCCCGTTTAGGGATCGCTGCCATTCCACCAAAGGCAATGGATACATCGTTGACTACGCCATCAACGAGTTTCACATTGAAAACTCCGAGTACCGCAGAAATATCATCATCAAATCTCTTTGATATTTTGTAGATCTTTAACTCGTAATCTGGATTGGATCTTGGAATATGTATCGTCCGTATAAATTCTGATTCCTGCTGACACGTTACCTTGTAGTCTATGTAATAGTCTTCGACGGGAATCTCTCTTTCTTGCTTACCTAATTGAAGGGTGATTGAAGCATTCAGTGCAATGAGCACAGGGGGCATATCGGCAATCGGAGAGGCATTTCCAATATTGCCTCCTATCGTACCTAGATTTCTGATTTGCAGAGAGCCGAGGCGCGTCATCATTCGGCCCCAATCAGGATATTCATTTTTGATGACACTGTGGCTCTGGGTATAGCTTACGCTGGCACCTATATTTATCTGATCTTCCGCTACCTCCAGAATTTGAAGTCCTTTTACTTTGCCTAGATAAATCACCACATCAAACTGTACAAGATTTTGAGTGATTAACAGCCCGAGATCTGTTCCCCCTGCCAGCATTGTCGCCTTGGGATAGGCCAGAAGAAGATCAGCCAATTTCTCAATCTTTTTTGGCGAAAATGTCTGATGATCCCCATCAATGTCCCTTAATCGCTGAATTGTTTCTGACTCAATGCGTTGAAACTGATCTTTTTCATCCGATTCGAGGGATTGTTTCGCCGCATCCACTATGGACCGATATCCAGTACAGCGACAAAGATTTCCCGATAGCGCTTCTTCAATTTCTTCCATATTGGCACTGATGCTCTCTTCACCTTTCTCACTTTTCTCCAGCGCATTTTTCTTCAGAGCAAAGAGAGACATCACGAAACCAGGAGTGCAAAATCCACACTGAGAACCATGATTCTCTACCATGGCAGTTTGGACTTTGTGAAGCCTATTATCGGACTTTAAAGCCTCTATAGTGAGTACTTGCTTACCATTAACGGCGGGTATAATAGCGATACAGCTATTAATTGTGCTATATCGAAGTTTATTACCATTCGGCTCAGCCAGGACCACAGTGCATGCCCCGCAATCACCTGACGCACAGCCTTCTTTGGTCCCGATTTTACCAGCCGAATCTCTCAAATATGACAAAACGGTGGTATTCGGATTGACATCTTTGAGCACGACAAGCTCATCGTTAAGTAGGAATTCAATTTGATCGAAGGCGCTATTCATAAAAGGTATTCGTAAAGAGTATTCATGGATGTTAGTTAATTGAACGAATCAAATAGGCCTCTAGCTTAACAAAACCTGTCACTTGCGTCAGGTTTTATAGCCGGTTTATTCAGGAAGATGGTTGATGCCAGAAAAAGATAAGCAATTCGTGAATATGCTACTTTCCGAAAACTGCCTTAAAACTGTGGAAGGAAATGCTGCTTAATTATATATCCCTCTTCGATAGACGACGCGATTGCCTCCAAAATGATAAAAAACGAATCATGATTTGAGCCAAGCAGTAGCGATAGCGAAGTGTGCTTCAACAGCTTGTTTGTCGCAGAGCTGAATATCCAGCAAGCTACAAGATACATGCTCGATAAAACCCCATTGCCAAATCGCCTCACTATCCGTCACAAACATTGTCCAACGGATGGCACAATCACTAATACATTAACATTATGGATACTGGTTCAAAATTACGAAAGGAAATGCTGCTTAATTAAATATCTCTCGCCAATAAATAACGCGATCATGGCCTCTAAAATGTCCAAAAGAAGCTGTTCCCGTCGGGTCAATATCCCCTGATCCATTCCAGTCGTATTCGAGCCAGGCTGGGGCATCGTAAGTCACATCAACACTGCCACTGTTTCCCGCTCCTGGCGCGGACAAAAACAGGGGTATTGTGGCGGTAGTTTCGCCGCCAATAAGCAGAGTGAGCGCCGTTGGACTGACCACAGTCACAAGGGGCAATCCCAGTAAATAATTGGAGAGGCTGACACCGGTATTAATATAGGATGTGCAACTATCACTCGTATTAACGACAAAGCCGCTTCCATCATAATAGGTAGCACGTAAAGGGACATCCAAATTCTCAGTCTCTGGGCCAAATGCGTTGGGCACTTCAAGTCGTCCATAACGAAGGGATGAGCTTCCTGAGAAACTAGCAGCATTACAATTAGCCACTGCCACGCAATCTGCAGAAGTCGAGGCATTCATATCAGGAGAACTAATAAGCTGCCCATCCAAACTATCGATAATGGAAACACCGAGGCTTAAGTTTTCATAAGGGCCGTCAGGGCTGCCTATGCGCGCAAACACATATGTACTTGAGGATAAGGAATAAACACCGTTATTCCAGAAAGATGTAGCAATGGGCACTCTACTAATCAGGTTCACACCTTGGTTATTATTCTCTGCATAAAATAAAGGGCTAGCCACGCCGCTCGCGCCTAATAATCCAAGATCATAATTAAATAGTACGTTCCCACCGAGCCCTCGCGCCTGTATAGCATAGTTCGCAGTTAACCCAGGCTGATCCATGTAAACAAAATCATTGCACGAAGCACCCACAAAACTAGAAGTAAGATCAAAGTTGGCAGGGTAGAAGCGCCCTACATTGCCTGACTCTGTGCCGGTGACCTCTCCAGTCCCCAGGTAACTATCATCTGCAATACTCGCCTGCAATCTGATGATGCCCGACTCATCCCAACTAAAACTACTGCCGGTATATCTGCCTGCAGTCGCAGTGACGCTGAAATTATTATTGTTTGCGATTGCGCCATCATTAGCCGATCCGTTTTTTCCCCCTGCAGGGAGAACCAGAGTAGAGGCAATGATTTCGATCCCTTCAGCAGAAGTTTCATTTCCAAAGTTCGGCGTTATGCTGCCCTCTGCATCCCGGGATTCCACAACCACGGTAAATGATTCGCCTGACGTAACAAAACCAGACCCAGTGGCTGAGGCGGCGGCAGGATTATTCACCCCCAATATTGTTTCAATGTCTACGATTACCAGATCACTCGGCCTAACAATAAAGCTATTGCTTGCGCCAGTTATTGCGTTGTCTTTTGCGTGGAGCTGAATCTGTCCTACGTCTTTGTATTTGCTAATAGCGCTTGCCTGTCCATTAACAAAGCTTATAATTTGTGTTGCGGATGCGCCCTCGTTCGTTGCAATAGCTGAGCCGTCAATGGTAGTCTGAATAGCGCCCGAATTTGGGTTCTCATAATCAAACCAGAAGGCTATATTTTTATCCCCTGCATAGGCTTCGATAATCCCGCAATCAGGATCATCCGCTGTTTGTCCGTAGGCCGCGAGATGAACATTGAAGTTGCTTCCTGCAGTTTGAGTGATAATGGGATCGTTAATAGGATTCGGTGGCGGATTGCTCAACGCATTTTGCGTCAAAGTGAAGCCACTAGGAGAGAACACCAAAGCAGATTCCGTATCGTCATCTCGCAAGGTCGCATCTGAAGTTTGAAAAGCCTCCAAATCCAAACTCGCTGCGCCCTCAATATAGGAAAGAGAGAATTGTGCAACACCGTTATCAGCATCAACAAAGCTGTAGGTCGCAAGCCCGTCATTGCTCGTTACATCTGCGAACCCACCATTGCCGCTGTTCAGGCTCCATGTTCCTTTATTTGATTGAGTATCTAATGTGATGCTTTCTGCATAGGTATCGAGGGTTACATCCAAAGCATCTTTAGCCGTGATTGAAATTGTTTCTGCTAGACAATTTATGCCAGAACCATCATGAGAAATCAAAAAGTGATCCAAATTCGAACCTGAAACACCAGAGCTGCAAGCGCCGCCAAAATCGGTATTATTTAGCTCGTTGCTGACATAACTCACTATCGCATTGTCTTCTAACTCTATTTTGTTACTTACAGTCGCCGCACCAAATAGATAGCTATCATCTTTCATTTCAAGATCTTTAACTGAAACAAAAGCGCTAAGGGTTGCATCATCCTCGAGTTTGAGTTCCTTGGTTGTTTGGATTAATAGTTTGGAGGGTGTGCCTGCAACGCCAACGGAAGGTGAATTAACAAGGGCAGAATCCTTAAACTTTATGTCTGAGACAGACCAAATTCTCACTGTTCCAGATCCGATGACATTGATCACTATATTGTCTTTATCAACATTGAACTCTTCTATAAAATAGTCCCCCGGAGTGAAGTTTATAGTTGTGTTGTCTTCAAGTGATAACTTCTCAATCGTATAGCTTGATTGATTACTTGAGAATGTGAGCACACCATTTTCCTTAACCTTAATCTCTTCAAATTCATTATCGCTGATACCAACTGTTTGAGGACCATTCACTTCGATATCAGGACCAGAACTGTAATATTGAAATGCGGGAATCGTGAGAGTTTCGTTTACCGTACCGCTCGCCGCGCATTGACTTCCCCCGCAGCTAGAACCGTGATTTTCGGCTAAGGCATTAGCAGGAATGGCATTAGTGGGGTTGTTTAATAGTTGACTATTATCTTCGAATTCTACTTCGGCACTGAGGGAACTTGTTTGCAGCCCACCAGAAAATACATTCTCACATGCATCAGAGGCAGTAGGGCAGGTTCTTATTGCACCATCCCAGTCATTACCAGCCAATTGATTCGCATAAATGGAACTGACTTGAGCATTATTGATCACAGTGTCAAAAATTAATATCTCATCTAGAAAACCCTCAAAATAAGCGGGTGTCCCCCCGGTATCTTCTATCCGACCGATACTTGAGAACCCAGTTCCTATATCTCCGGGCGTAATTGATGTCGTTCCACTCGCAACAAGATTCCCATCAAGATAGGTATTTAGAAATCCAGTGCTTGCATCCCTTGTGTGAACAATATGATGCCATGCGTTATCATTAATCGCTCCCGGAGATTTTATTTGGCCGATATCTCCCGTGCCTAGGCCGATCAAACCATTATTGTCGATCCAACCCCAAAGAATATCGTCTGCACCTCCAGCTTCTTCGACACCAGTTACTCCCGGAGCTTGCCAATTAGCAGATGATCCGGTTTGCGACGTTTTTATCCAATAACTGAGACTGGAAGTCGTCGCAAGATAGGTATCAAGCCCTGACATATCAAGATAGTCGTTAGCACCGTCAAAAGATCCGCTGTTACATACTTGACCCCCTGATTGGGTAAGCGCGCCATTAACAGCTTCACCATTAATATTATTCTGACTATCTTCAACCTCACCACCTGATCCATTCCACACTAGTTCATCAAAGTGCCAATCCACTACAGGCACAGCTGTAATCTCACCCGAAAACTCTATGACCTGCCATTGCACTTCACTGTTTCCGTTGGATGAAGCCCTTTGAACAAGCAAACTTGTTGAAGATTGAAGGCTCATTGTAAAAGCGGCCTCACCAATAATGTCGTCCCCGCCGTAGTCCGTTCTGCCCATGTTCTGACCACCCATTATTTGAACGGTCGCTAGAGCAATAGATCGCGCTATATCCACGGAGCTTAGCGTGATTGTCTTGGCAGATTCTCCAGATAAAAAACTGGCTAGGCCTGTTTGAACTGAAGTCCCGTCAGAGAATTCAATCACTTGATAGCTAATTTCGTTTAAATCGTCTCCTCCGGTATCCCCTCTCTCAAATCTTACCGTCGTCGAATCTAACAACTGAGCCGTCGCTAATCTTTCATCAACATCGCTCCCACTGTCATTTGAATAAAAGCCAGCCAATAGCATTGTCTGAGCCAGATTCACTGATGAGCCAAAATTTTCATCTACAAAAAGCGTTCCACTATTGTTTATTCCAGAATAACCGGTTTGCACAAGGAGTGAAGCATCCGTGAACTCTACTACTTGCCAATGAATCTGGTGATTATTATTCGCCGCATGCACCTTAAACCGAAGATTACTTGATGAGGTCAGAACACCATGGATTGGGTCATCTCCATCGAAACTAGAGTCTCCTGAACTCGTGTACTTCGAGTACAAAACAAAGGCTTGAGAGAGCGACCCAAGAGTTGTCCCCAGTGTCACATTCACGGTTGAGGACGACTGAAACACTTCTCCTCGTTGAACAAATACACCGCTTTCAAATTCGACTAGATACCATTGAATATCTATGGTCGAGGTTTCGTTGGTATTCCGAATAAATTCGAGGGTAGTGGTCGAGGCTAATTTTCCGATCAAAGTTGAACCTGGAGGGCGATTGCTATTGGTGGTGATTTGAAAAATCAGAAAGGATTTGTTCATATCTACCGAGGACACGTTTACCGTAACCGTACCATTGCCTGTGCTCTGCGTGGTTCCAGACTGGACTATTTTTACCGTTGCCCCATGAGCAACTGAGGCAAACAAATTAAGAAAAATCAACAGTGTTAGGGTACAACGAAACACACATTATCCAAAAAGTTCGAGCTTGTACGCTTCAGTATAGTTGAGGGATTCAATCTTAGCGGGAAGAGTCTACATCCTCCCGTCATCAACGATGAAAATAAATTGATGTCATTTTTATCACGCTCTTGAATCAATAAGTTGTATATTGTTCTAGTTTTCTAGAACAAATACCAACTAGGTATTTATTGATCGGATCAAGAAAAATAGCTGTTTAAGGAATGTAATGAGCAAAATAAACTCTTTGATAATTTGGCTCTCAAAGCCAAGCTCTATCGCCCTTTTCTTAGGGTTCTACCTTGTATTTATCATCTTTATGCTCCCCAAACTGAGCGGAGAGATGCAAAGCACACCACCTATCGATCTTGCTTTTACCTATACGGTCAATGAAGTCTATACCTGGATAGAGGCATATGGTGAAGAGGGTCGCCATGCCTATATGGTCGGTGAGATGACCATCGATATCATCTATCCCATCATTTACACCGCATTACTCATTGGCATACTGGGATATATGACTTCTTACAAAGAAGATCCCCGCCTCTATGGAATAAGATGGCTTGTAATCACCCCATTGGCAATCTGGTTTTTTGATCTATTGGAAAATACCGGCATCGTTCTTATGCTATATCGCTTTCCTGAACAATTAAATAACGTCGCGGTGTTAACTTCTTTTGCGACTACCATAAAATGGTCCTTCGCAGCCTTTGTTGTCACTGCCACGATAATGACCAGCATCCGTCGATTAGTGCAATATATAAAGAGGTGACCATGACGCAGCTTGATCCAAATCTCGTCGCTGAAGTAGAAGGAAAATTCGGCAAGTTGATTATCGAGGATCTAGATGGACAAAGAATTCTTCGCTTTGACTCCGCCGCCAGACAAGCAGTGATGACACTGGCGGCTCCTCATAAACTAGTATCTGTGCCGCTCCAGTACATGTTAGCACCGCTGCTATGGCAAGATATCGAGTCATCGAACATTTTATTGGCCGGTATCGGCGGAGGAGATCTAATCCGGTTTCTGAATCATTATTTACCCAAAACAATGTTTACTGGAATTGATCGCGATGCGGCAATGATCAAACTTGCCCAACAATATTTTGAACTACCGAGAGAGAATGAAAACTGGCGTTATTTCATTGACGATGCTGGAGACTTTTTTCAAAAACTGTCTGCGGACGAAAACGAAAGTCCGATTGAACTAATAGTTATAGACCTACACCTAAAGGAAGACATGCCGGATTTTCTTAATCAGGTTTTTTTTTACGAATCTTGTAAAACCAACTTATCTTCAGAGGGGATACTTGCGATCAATATTCTTCCGCGTGATAAAACCCATCTAATTGAAATAATGAAAACCATCAGAATGGTCTTTAATCGAAAATGTTTATATGCCGCAATTCCTCAACACGACAATATCGCAATCTATGCTTTCAACAATTTCCCCGAAATAGATTTTAGCTTTAAAGAAATAGAACGTCGAAGTATTAAACTATCCGCAAAGTTTAATTTTGACCTAACCCATATTTGGCAAAATATCCGCGCCCTTAATCCCATTCTTACAGAGACAAAAAATAATTTATCCTTCTCAGATTTAGCACCTCGGTGAAAGACACATAAATAATAAGGTCTTATGTTAAAGTTTGGACAAAACCCAGAATAAAAGAGGTTTCAGTGGAAACATTTCAACTAATCATCCAAGCAATCAATAGTGTTCTGTGGCATGACTATGTTCTCTACTCTCTTCTGGCAACCGGTTTACTGTTCACAATTTGGAGTGTTTCCTCCCAGTATCGTGCTTTAACCCACGGTACCGCCGTTACCCTTGGGCACTATGACGATCCTTATGATCCCGGCGCCATTAATCACTTTCAAGCACTTTCAACTGCATTATCCGCGACAGTAGGCCTTGGAAATATCGGCGGCGTTGCCATTGCAATTGGTCTAGGTGGCCCAGGTGCAGTTTTTTGGATGTGGGTGGTGGGTTTACTCGGCATGTCTATCAAAGTGATTGAAGTCACCTTATCGATGATGTATCGCAATCTAGATGACCCAGAAAATCCCCATGGCGGTCCTATGTGGGTAGCAAAAAAAGCATTTGCAGAAAAAGGACCTGGCTGGGCGAAAGTGGGCGCTATCGTCGGCGGCATCTATTGCCTCGGTCTACTTGTCGGTGTGTTTGTCGGTGGCAACATGTTCCAAGCATGGAATGTGGCTGAAGTATCTGCTGCTTACTTTGGATGGTCGAAACCTTTAGTTGGCGCGATACTAGCCGTCGCCGTTGGTGCGGTGCTCATTGGTGGAATTAAAAGAATCGGACAGGTCACGAGCTTTATTGTGCCCATCATGTGCTTGCTCTACATCCTCGCTGGTCTCTATGTCATCTTCTCCAATATTGAACTGCTACCTGAAACCTTTGCCATGATCATAACCAGCGCATTTAATCCTACTGAAGCACAGGGCGCATTTATTGGAGGAACGGCGGGTTCCGCCATGTTATGGGGAATGAAGCGGGCACTTTACTCTTCGGAAGTTGGCCAAGGTTCTTCGGCGATTGCCCATAGCGCCGCCAAAACAACTGAGCCAGTCAGAGAGGGTCTGGTTGCCGGCCTTGAACCATTTATCGATACTCTCGTGGTTTGCACCATCACTGCGATGGTGATCTTGCTAACAGGTGTCTGGAATCGCGGGCCAGATGCAAATTTTGAAACAGCACCTTTGATTGTAGAATTAAGCACACCGACAGAGTGGACATCAGCGAGTCAACTTCTTCCGGGCAATCAGGATCTTTGGCAAGAGGACTCAAGCCCCTTTATGCTTCGCCAGAATGACAAAGGCGGTGTCGAGCGATGGTACGGCACAGTTTCCAAGGATGGTCATGAAGCCTATTTAGTATTAGACCCGATCTCATCAGAAACTCAACCTACACTGGAAAACGGCGGCGTCTACCAAGGATACGCAGGTGCAAGTCTAACTGCCCTCGCTTTTGATCAAACCTACGATGGATTAGGAAAATGGCTGGTGACAATCGCAGCATGGCTGTTTGCATTATCCACCATGATTTCCTGGGGATATTATGGTGAACAGGGCATTAACTATCTCTTTGGACAACGCGCTGTTTTACCTTACAAGCTACTTTTCTGTTTTATGAGCTTTGTCGCAACATCCGGCATCATGCGAACCACCAAAGAACTCGACGCAATCACCACGATGGGAGCAGGTGTACTGCTTATAATCTGCCTCCCCATTACCTTGATGTTTGGTCACAAAGCCGTCGCGGCTTATCACGACTATATTCGAAGATTGAAAAATGGGGATTTCGATACTGATTACCATCGCACAAACTTTAAGGCTTTGGTGAGCAGCAATAAGCCTGAATAAGCTTTTATTGGTCATCAGTCTACAATTCTTATTAGGTACACACCAATGAGAAAACATGACCAATCTCACCAAACCGATAATGATAATGTTGATCCTAATCGATCTCGCCCTAGTTTCGAAGATGGTATTTTCAAAAACAACCCTATCAAAAGAATTAATGGCAGGGGAGAAAATTTGCGGCGCTATTCAAGCCAATATGTCTATTGAGGACCTGCAACATTTTGCCGCGTCAGAAGGCGGCGCTTTTACGCAATATACGCAAAAGTTTGGTGTAGCATCAAAATCATTCTGTCGTTGTGGGGTTCAATTAAGTCACAAGAAAGTTGTTAGCAATAACCATCAAGTCTGGTGTCTTCGTTAATAACCCTCCTTAAGTAGAATGACTAAAAAGAGGAAAAGGAAATGTTCCAAAGTTTTCACTTCGGAACATACTCTTTTAGATTCGTTCGATAATAATCGCTGGTGCCATACCCCCTGCAGCACACATTGTGACTAAACCAAACTGTAAGTCTCTTCTTTCTAGTTCATCCAATACCGTACCAATCAGCATCGAACCTGTTGCACCGATAGGATGACCAAGTGCCATAGCGCCGCCGTTAACATTGACTTTATCTCGATCTAGATCCAGATCACGAATAAACTTCTCTGCAACAACCGAAAAAGCCTCATTAATTTCAAATAGATCAATATCACCAATTGTTAAACCTGCCTTGTTCAACACCTTCTTTGCAGCAGGAACAGGCGCATTCAACATCAGCGTTGGCGAATCACCCATATTGCACATGGCAACGATTCTTGCCCTCGGCTTCATGCCATTGGCCTTTGCATAATCTGCCGAGGACAAAAGAACCGCCCCTGCACCATCAACAACACCCGAGGAATTTCCTGCATGATGGAAATGTTCTATTTTCAAGTCTGAAAATTTCTGAGCGACCAGACTTCTGAAAGTGGTGCCTGCTTCATCGAGTGCTATATCAGCAACTGACCGAAAGAAGGGTTTAGACCACTTAATGTTTCAAGTGTGGTTTGAGGTCTTGGAAATTCTTCATGATCCAGTGCGACTGATCCATCAAGTTTATAAACCGTCACCAAGGATTTATCGAAATAACCCTTTTTAATGGCGTTCGCCGCTCTCTGTTGAGAGACCACTGCTAGCTCATCGAGGGCTGTTCTATCAATCCCTTCTAAAGTTGCAATGGCATCGGCACAAACACCTTGGTGTGGCTGGGGATGAACCTTTCTTAATCGGAAATTATCGTTATCCAAAAATGGAGAACTTTTCCCGCTTCCCTGACCGAAGGTCGACATCATTTCTGCACCACCACCGATACAAAGATCCTCCATACCTGACATGATATTGGCAGCGGCAATATTGACAGAGGTAATACCTGAGCCACAAAATCTATCCAGTGTTACACCACTAGCGCGAGTATCGTATCCCGCATCAAGGGCCGCCATCCGAGCAAGGTCGCCACTCTGCTGGCCTCGTTGGGAACTTGTGCCGAATATAATATCGTCGACTTCCGCTGTATCGAACCCAACTCTTTCATGAAGGGCCTTCAATACCGCAGCACCCAAATGCTGAGGATGCTCGTCTGCTAAAGCACCCTTGCCTTTTTTACCAATCCCACGGGGAGTTCTACACGCATCAATTATCCATGCTTCTGCCATTTTGCTGCTCCAATAGTATAAATTCTGCCTCCATACTAAATGCATAAGTGTTAAGCAGCAAGATAAGGTTTATGGACGAGCCTACTCATAAAGCAACCCTATATTTCGCTGTAAATAGGATCAATAGAGAAACTACTCTCATAGAAGGTCATCTTGTCCATGAAAACAAATGATATTATTCAAGAACAGACATATAGTATTATAACGACATTCGATCTTGTACCATAAAATCGAGGACAAATATGACATTCTTCAACTACGCGCATTCTCCTTACCCAATAAGAGAAGACATAAAAGCTGCCTACCGAAACTATTGGGATACACTTAAAGCAGCAGGGAACTGGTGGACAGGAGCTGAGCGTATAGCGATTGCCCAAGAAGTCAGAAACGCGAATCAATGCGAATTTTGTTTAGCTCGCAAACAAGCACTATCACCCTACACTTTCAGCGGAGAACACAGCCATGATGGCAACTTATCTCCCCTCGCCGTTGATGCGATTCATCGGATTGTCACTGATCAGCATCGTATTACACAACAATATATTGATACCAATAGTGAGGCAGGTTTAAGTGATGCTCAATATATTGAACTGACAGGCGTTGTCGTCGCGGTCTTTAGCATTGATGAATTCAACAGAGGTCTAGGGCTTGCTCCCGAGGAGTTACCCCAGCCAGATGCATGAGAACCCGACCATTATCGACCCCCACAGGCGATAAAAGACATTGCCTTTGTCCCCATGATTCCCATTAATGGCGCTACAGGTCAGGAAGCCGACTTATGGCAGAACGGCATGACAGCAAACGTATTAAGAGCACTCAGTCTTGTCCCTGACGGTCTTCGTGACTGGAGACGTCTGGGTGCCGCCCAATACCTTAGTTTCGAAGGCATGGCCAATTTCGTTGGGCAAGATGATCGCGCCATCAATCGAATGCAAATGGAGTTGGTAGCAGGCCGCGTCTCTTCTTACAACGAATGTTTTTACTGAACTAGCGCACATGCCACGATGCTCCGTGTGAGCGCGAACAAAACTGAAAGTAATATAGATATCAACATGATTATGGGCAAGGAGAATCAAAGCCACACCGATATCGAACATGCGAGGGAGCTAATGAAATTTGCGGGCAGCCTTGCATCTCGCGACGAAGAAAAGCTTAAGGTAGCAAGAGAAAAGCTCGCTTTGGCAGCAGGAGAGGCTGCCCTTGTGGACGCTGCAGGTGTCGCTGCTAACTTCCAAAGAATGGTGCGCATCGCAGATGCTACAGGAATTCCCGTAGATTCAAATGATAACGAAATTAGCAACGAAGTGAGAAAGGATCTAGATCTTTATCAATTTGACCAACTAGCGCCTGAAGCCGATTAATCTAATTTCTTTAAATCTATCCAAGCGAGTTCACACTCACCCTTTTCGGTTGCAATAAATGCGGTATTTCCCGTTATTGTGATTGAAAAAGCCATAGTACGTTCGACTAAGTTGGCGAATGCTTCGATCTCGGCATAGTTAAATCTTGCGACCCATATCGGATATTTTAAGAAGGAAGATCCGTGCTTGTCCCACCAAACATCTGATTTAGTGTTGAAGCTATAGATCTTGACTAACTTTGAAAGCGATACGGCTTTCTTTATTCTATCGACGGAGGGTTCTCCGACATCTACCCAAAGCTCAATCTGATCATCCAATGTTTTAGCCCAAATATCCGGTTCATCTGTAGCACTAAGACCTTTTGTAAAACTTAAACGCTCCATTGCGTTCAAACTAAAAGCCATTACCCGCACCGTCATCCTTTCCAAGGTTTCCGATGGATGCAATGCCAAGGTCAAATTCTGTGTGGCGTAATAGTTACGATCTAGATCTGAAATAGAAATATTCATCTTGTAAATTGTCGGCTTTATTGCCATTAGCACAAGTACCACTTCAGAGAAAAGCTTATCAAACCAACTTACCTAAGCTACGGCAACTTGAGTTGAACTTAGACAGCACCTCAAAATTGGGTATCGGACGCGCAAGCTCTGAATGAGTTCCAAAAAATCTTTCAATGCTAGCCCCAGCGCTCAGCAACTTATGATCAGCATACATCTGCCCAATGACTTGTATGCCAAAAGGCGTTCCTTGTTCATCAAGACCACAAGGCAATGCCAACACGGGATGACCGACTACTGTGAGAGAAGAAGTCAACGCTAACCAAGCCATATAGTTATCAACTGTTTTTCCATCGATGACTTCTGGGTTTCTATATTTCCAAGGAAAGGGAGGAATACTCACCCCGGGGCAAATCACAAGGTCATATTCAGAAAAAATCGACGCAAAGGATTGATATAGCTGCATTTGCTTACGTCTCGCCGCAGCAATACTCGCCATTGAGGTATCTAAAGCTGAGTAGTAGGTCGCCTTAATATTAGGATTAAAGTCATCTGTCCAGTCCTTAGCTTGATCAAAATATTGCGTCACAAATAGATCTTGACGTAAATGCCAATCGACATCAGGGGCATCGCTCAGATTAATATCATGCAAATCACAGACAGCCACTTTACGGCTAAGTATCTGCATTTTGGATTCAAAGGAATTTCTAATCGTTTCAGATACCAACACACCCCCAAGATCGACGGTAATCGCAATCCTAAGACGACTTATATCTATTGCTTCAAGTCGCGAGAATTTCGAAGCGTCGAGGGGAAAAGCCATGGGATCCTTTCTTGCATTATTATCGCGTTCAGCAATGACTGAAAGTAAAAGTGCAGCATCCGAAACGGTTCTTGCCATAGGCCCCTGCACACTATAGTTAGTTTGCAATGTTGCCCTGGCTTCATTAGGAACGACACCCGGCGTTGCTCGATAACCCACTACGCCGCTATAACATGCAGGGATGCGTAAGCTGCCACCATGATCGGATCCTGTCGCTAGAGGCACCATATTTGTCGCTACCGCAACTCCGGAGCCACCGGAAGAGCCTCCACAAGTTAAATCAGGATTAAAGGGGTTCCCCGTTGCACCAAATAGGCTATTGACTGTATTGGCGCCAATACTGCCTTCTGGAACATTGGTCTTGCCGATAACAATGCCCCCAGCCTGGCGAATTCTATGCACAATGCCTGAATCTTGCTCCGGAATATTATCCTTGAATTTCTCACTACCAAAACTGGTTCTGATGCCTTCAGTTAGGTGGATATCTTTTATGGCAACGGGTAAACCATGCAAAACCCCCAAGACCTCGCCTTTTTTAACCGCCAATTTGGCAGCTTGAGCCTCCCCTCGTGCGCGGTGATAAGCTCTCGTCACCATCGCATTCACGACACCATCGAGTTCATCAATTTGATCGATGCAACTTTCTAATAGATCGACAGGAGATATCACACCTTCGCCAATGAGTTTTCGGGCAGTAGTGGCATCAAGCTGCGATGGTTTTTCTGCCACTTTTTCTGTCATAACAATTACGCCTGACCTCGAGAGATAGGTGGAAGAAGATACTCGATAGCGGATTTTATTGAAAGGCTTCATCGAGCACGATAATTGACATGGACGACTACCATCCCTAATCTCTCTCTATGACAAAAAGAATCGTACTCACCGGCGGTGCAACCGGTATCGGCGCAGCAAGTGCGCAAAAGTTATTAGCAAAAAACGTAGATATCACTATATTAGACCTTGTCGAGCCTAAATCGTCCTCTGCGCGGTTTGTTTACTGTGATATGTCTAATCCTGCTTCCATCAATGAGGCTGTCAATAAATTACCCAAAGAAATCGATGCACTAGTCAACGTAGCCGGGGTTTCAAATACCGCGCCCGGAGAAATAATTATGGGCGTTAATTTTCTGGGATTACGACATCTTTCAGAATCCTTACTGCCCAGAATCATTGCGGGGGGCACCATTGTGAATATCGCATCCACTGCCGCGTTTGATTGGAAAAATCGAAGATCCATCATCGATGATGTTTTGCATACAACAAGCTTTGAAACTGGAATTAATTGGCTGCGAGAACATGAATCAGAGTGGACAGACAATCCCTATAAGTTTTCAAAGCAGTGTACAGCCGCCTACACCTACCGGGCCGTTGGCAAAGCCATCAAAAATAAAGTACGCATCAATTGCATTCATCCTGGCTCCACGGGTACCCAATTAACCGCTGACTTTAAAAAACTAGTCGGAAAAGAACTATATGACTGGGGTGTTGAGCAGGTAGGAAGGCAAGGTACTCCGGAAGATATTGCGGAAGTGATTGAATTTCTGACGCTGGGGCCCTGTCAGTGGTTGAATGGTGTAGAAATCGTCGTAGATGGGGGCTTTATTTCGGGTATTGTCGGTGGCTGGATAGATCCAAAGTCCTTTCCCAAAGCACAAGCTGAATGAATATCGCCTAAACTTATTCTCGATTATTCTAGGGATTAATAATGTAAATATCGGAGCTTATCTAATAAGTTTATGTTAAGATGCGGCTCGATTTTCCTGCTTGGAGGATCACAAATTAAGAATACGATAGACCGATGTACAGAACACCTTTTGTAGTAAAAACTACAATAAGAAAACAACTGAAATTACTTTGGCCTATACCTAAGATCTAGAATTTATTAGCCGCTCAACAGTAGACGGGCTGGCGAATTGACCTAAAATAGAACTGAACAATAGAACCCCAATCAAATTGAAAATACCGACCAACTGAATTGATGCCGACGCCAACCTAGATTGGCTGCGTTTAGCGATATCTGTTTGTTCGTGATCGAATTTGTAGGCAACCACTCGGAGAATGACTTGGTGCAAAGCGCGATAGATTTAAAAGTTTGGAAAGAACTAGCGATTAGCAAACAACTGCTGATCAAGACAGCGACAGATGCTTTGGGTCTAGACCCAGAATGTAAAGAAGATGAACTTAAAAGCGCCCTTGTCAAAGGCGTCAAAAAAATTGCCGATGCCGAATCAATGGTTCGTACCTCCGAGGAAGCAAGCAAAGCGGCAATGGTTGATGTACAAAACAGCTTAGAGCAAAGTGAAAAAGGCAGAAAGATAGAAGAGGGCCGCTACAAAGATATGGCGGCCAGAAAAGATGCTTTAGAGGCCCTGCTTGAAGAAACACGCAAACTCAGCGCAGAAGAACTCAAATCCGTCACTGACAAACTTGAAGGCAGAAACAAAGAACTAAAATCAATCAAAGTCGCGCTGGCTGATACGCCAGAAAATGTCGTTAAGAAAATGAAAGCCTTAAACAAGAAAAAACACGACGAAGCGACTGCTCGCAAACGTGCCGAAGAAGAAACGCGGACGCTTCGAAAAGAGAAACAAGAGCTTAAAGACAAAATTACTCGTCTCGATGCAACAATCGAAGAAGCAGAAAAACTGGCAAAACAACACAGAGAGCTTCAAATATTCAGCGAAGAACAATTCACTCAGTTGAAGGATCTTTCGGAAGATAAAGACGAGCTTAAGACAGTACCCAAAGTTGACGAAGATCTCATGAAGCAGTTCGAAAAGTCTGATGATGATGATGCCGATAAAAAAGACAAGAAAGGCAAGAAAGGCAAGAAGTCAAAATCGAAAAAGTAGATAGCAGCAACTTTGATTGTCGGGCGCTCTAGCGCCCGTTGCTCAATCGTCAAATCCCACAAAAGTAACAAAATCGTCATTTTTCGCTCGACGTGATTTCACCTTGTTAGCAGAAAATTCCTCTTCTGGATATCCCATAGCAATACAAATCATAATGTTCTGATCATCAGGTATGCCGGCATGTTCACGAACAACATCAGATTGCATGATCCCTTGCCCATTAATCACTGTTCCCAAACCCCTTTCCCATGCAGCCAGGCAAATACCATAAGAAACCGCCCCAAGATCAAACTGACTGATGGCCGCAGGCTCCAAACACTTATCGTAGGTCAACACTAGGGACACAGGGGCATCAAACTGCCGAAAGCCACGCATAACCCAATCCATTCTCCGTTCTTTATCATCTCTCTCAATACCCATCGCTTCAAACAATTGAACCGCCACTTCAATTTGACGCTTTCGATGCTCCCCCTCGTAGGCTTCTTTCATGGGAAAGTCACGTTTTGGCTTGACGCCCGACACCATATTTTCCGTATTCCCCTTTCGGATTCGATCCAATGGTCCCCCCGTTACAATGGTGATATGCCAGGGCTGGGTGTTCATGGAAGATGGCGCTCCTTTTGCAATCTCGACAATTTCTTCAAGAACCTCTCTGGGTACCGCATCTTTTTTATAACCACGAATACTTTTTCTGGTACGTACGAGATCACTAAATTCCATATTTTCATCCTGTTAGATTCTTGTCTCACAGAGTCTACAAAGCCCACAGATCTCTTTCATCCCACTCCTTCAAAAATAGAACTAAGTGATGCCGGCACATTAGTATGGTATTGGAATTGCACTTCACTAGAACTCCGAATATGCTTACCAAATAACACAAAATAAAAAGAACCCAACACTAAAAAAGAACGGACTAATCTATGAATACAGCCATTCCCCAAGAAATAGATGCGGAATCACATCCAAGCGTGTGGCTAATGGTAGAAGAAGCGATGAATAAATTCGGAGACAAAATTGCATTCAGCAATTTTGGAGCAACAATAAAGTACACTGAGATCAATGAACTATCAACTCACCTAGCTGCCTATCTACAACAAGATCTAGGCCTAAAAAAGGGAGACAGGATCGCCATTATGTGCCCCAACATCCTTGCCTTCCCCGTCACACTCATGGCAAACCTAAGGGCAGGTCTTGTGCAGGTTAATGTTAACCCTCAATACACAGAACGGGAACTTGAACACCAATTAAATGATGCCGACACCGAAACTATTGTCATTTTCTCCGGGTCAACCCCCACTTTAAGTGCCATCCTTGCTAAGACCAAAATCAAGAATATCATCGTTGTCAATGTTGGAGACTGTGGTGACGAGTCCGCCCCTTCCCCTGAAGCTGATTCGGGTCTAGGCACGCATATTCGACTAACTGAAGCTATATCCAAAGGCAGAGAGCTTCAATATGAGCATGTTGAGATTTGCAAAGACGATTTACTCTTCCTTCAGTATACCGGTGGCACCACTGGGCTCTCTAAAGGTGCAGCACTCAGTCACGGCAACCTTGTCGCAAATCTCAATCAATTTTCTGCTGTAATGGAATCTCAACTTAAGGAAGGCGAAGAAACAGTTGTCACCGCCCTTCCGCTTTATCACATATTTGCATTGATGGTGAATTGCCTCTCCTATTTCATAAAGGGCGGAACCAATGTATTAATTACCAATCCTGGGGATATGCCTGGATTTGTCGCAGAGCTTTCTCGATGGCAATTTACAGCGATTACCGGAGTCAATACGCTTTTTAATGGCTTACTACATACGCCCGGCTTTAATGACCTAGATTTTTCTAAACTCAAAATTGCTGCTGGTGGTGGAACCGCAATTCAAGAAGCAATTTCCAAAAAATGGCGTGATGCCACAGGTCTCCACATAACCGAAGGTTACGGTCTCTCTGAAACCTCACCCATTGTTACTTTCAATGAGGTAGATCCTGAGAATTTCAGCAGCACTATCGGACGAGCTATGCCTTCAACTTTCATTAGCCTTAGAGCCGAAGATGGCACAGAAGTCGCCGTCAATGAGCCCGGTGAACTTTGTGTTAAGGGACCACAGGTAATGCAAGGCTACTGGCGTAATGAAGCTGAAACGAAAAATGTAACCACCGAAGACGGGTACTTTAAAACAGGTGACGTTGCGATTCTGACTGAAGACGGTCTTTTCAAAATAGTTGATCGCATGAAAGACATGATCATCGTTTCAGGCTTTAATGTTTATCCAAACGAGATAGAAGCTGTGATCGCCAATATGGAAGGGGTTTTGGAATCTGCCTGTATTGGTGTGCCGAGCGAGAAAACTGATGAAGCAGTGAAGCTGTTTGTCGTTAAAAGTAAAGGCTCAGACATCACCGAAGATCAGGTCATTGCATTTTGTCGCGAACATCCGGCCCGATACAAAGTGCCTAAGCAAGTTGAGTTTATTGACACAGTACCAAAATCTGCTGTAGGCAAGATACTCAGGCGAGAACTAAGATAGGCAAAGCACGTTAATAGGCAACGCCGTTAAGCTTTCTTAGCTTCCTTTGAAACCTGCTCTACATTGGCTGTGTGAATTGCTCGGGTAATTTTATAGCGAGACAAGATTAATACTGCACCACAGTAGAAAGCAATAACCAGTGGAACATAGATATACCCCAGATTATTCAGTATCTCCTGAGGTACTTCCCCAGGGGCGACATCCTTTGGAAAGTTAATGATCGATAAGATGATTCCAGTCGCAAAAATACCAAAACCGTGAACCACTTTCTGAGCAAAACTTTGGCCTGCAAAAAATAAACCTTCAGATCTTCGCCCGGTTGTTTTCTGACTGTCCTCAACAATATCCGCAATCATTGATGCAATCAGGATGGTCGCCATGATGAAGATGGTTACATCAAGATAGCCATGAAGCATGAGCAGTGGAAGCAGCCATTCACTATCATTTGAAACAAATACACCTAAGAGTCTCAATATGATGGGAAGCGGTAAAAGCAGCGCGGCAACCAAATACACAATCACAGCTACATGCTGCTTTTCTCGTCGGCGAGTCACTCGTGGCGCTAGGAACAAAGCCGTTACAGCGGAAAAGTAGTAAACAAAATTGAGAGTTCCAATCTCACTTGAGGTTAACTCCCAAAAATAGGTATTAAAGTAGAGGACCAGTGCAGCATTAATCCCACTTGCCATTGCCCCAACAACGGCACTGGCAAAAATAATCAGAAAACTTCTATTTGAGAGAGATTCAAACATGTCGCCAAATATATGCTTAAAGTCTCTGGCCTCCGTCGCCTTCTTCAAATGAGGAATTTCACTGTGAGTACCTAGGCTCGAGGCCAAAATAGAAATGAAAATAATACTCGCACCAAAAATACCATAGTTCACCCAACTTTCTGGGTTTAGACGACCATCCAGAAATTCATCCGTTGAGGCAAAAAAGATTTTGTAGGCCAGTACAGCAATCGTTAGGCCTCCCCACCAGCCAAAGAAATACCGGAAGGACAAAATCGAAGTACGCTCGTCATAGTCATCGGTAAATTCAGGAACCAATGAACTGCTAGGTATTTCAAACATGGTAATAAAAGTACGAGTCGCGATGGCGACAACAAGAAAATAGGCAATTGTCACTGACTGACCGTATTCTGTCGGTGGTACAAAGAGCAAATAAAAACATATCGCTACTGGTACGGCTGAGAAATACATAAAGGGATGACGACGGCCCATTTTTGACCGCCAGTTATCGGAGAGATGACCAATAATGGGATCCGATACTGCATCGGCCATCATCATAACCAGCATCGCCAAGCCAATAAGAGCACCCTCTACACCAACAACTTGTGAGTAGAAAAAAAGCATGAAGTAGTTGAAGGCATTACTGTTTACGCCATTAGCAATCGCGCCAACACCGTAGAAGATTTTGGTTCTTAAGGATATCTTGTGAGAGACCTCAGCTTTCACAAAGGCTTATTCAGGGACAAATTCAACCGCAACTCGTTCAGCAATAATGACTTTACCAAGATAGTGTTAAAATGCTGTAAGTGCAAGAGAAGTCAATATTCAGGAAATTGATTCTCTTTCATACACTTCATAGTATTTATTGGGTATTTATTCGTTATATTCTTTTTCGTGCAACCAAGCCGCGTGCTTTGGTGCCCGCTTAGTCCTACTCCATTCTTCCAACATCAAGGGTGCAACTTCATGCAATTGCTGCATCTCGGCAGCAGTTTGAGTATTCACTGCAAGTTCAAGTCGATGGCCGTTTGGATCAAAGAAATAGATTGACTGGAAAATACCATGATTAACTGGACCAAGAACATCAAGCCCTTCTGACTTAAGTTTTTCTAATGCTTCTTGCATCGCGTTCATATCATTCAATTCAAAGGCAATATGTTGTACCCATTCTGGCGTGTGTAGATCTCTGCCCATTACATCAGAATTCGGGAGTTCAAAAAATGCTAAAACATTACCCATACCTGCATCCAAGAAAACATGCATGTAAGGATCAGGCGCCTTAGTTGACGGGACCTCATCTTCAGCAATAGCCAGAACAAAATCCATATTCAATACACGCTGGTAAAACTCGACTGTTTCTTTTGCATCCTTGCATCGATATGCGACATGATGAATTCGTTTTAGCTCCATTGCCTTCTCCTTTTACCTTAACCTTTTGCCTTTTGCGGTTTTAGCGACATCCAACACGCCACGCTTGATTTGATCTCTTTCTATTGACTCAAACAAGGCTTTGAAATTACCTTCTCCAAATCCCTGATCTTCTTTTCTTTGGATGAATTCAAAGAATATCGGACCTACCATGTTTTCAGAAAATATCTGTAACAACAGCTTAGGTTCTCCGCCTTCTGTGGATCCATCAAGTAAAATACCTCGGCTTTTTAGTTCATCTAAGGGCTCCCCATGTCCAGGCAACCTTTCTTCAAGCATTTCATAATATGTATCTGGCGGCGGGGTTAAGAACTTCATGCCATTTTTCTGTAGCCGATCCCAACATTCAAAAAGATCATCACAAATAAAGGCGATGTGCTGAATGCCCTCTCCATTATAAGCCATCAAAAATTCTTCGATCTGACCACTATTGCCACCCGCTTCTTCATTTAAAGGAATTCGAATCTTACCATCCGGCGCAGTCATTGCTTTGGATGTTAGTCCTGTGTGCTTACCCTTAATGTCAAAGAAACGAATTTCTCGAAAATTAAATAGGGTTTCATAAAAGCTTGCCCAATAGTCCATCCGACCTCGATAAACATTATGGGTAAGATGATCAATTAGATCAAAACCCAGACCGACGGGCCTGCGATCGACACCTTCTATATATTCAAAATCAATATCATAAACCGCCCGCCCATCTTCGAATCGATCGATCAAATACAATACCGCACCACCAATACCTTTTATTGCAGGCAATTTTAATTCCATTGGGCTAACGGGTACATCGATAGGTTGCGCACCCAGATCCAAAGCCCGTTGATAGGCTTCTGCAGCGTTCCGGACTCTAAATGCCATCGCACAGGCAGAAGGACCATGCTCTTCAGCATAAAACGCAGCGGGGGTATTAGGTTCGTAGTTGGCGATAAAATTAATGCCCCCTTGTCTCCAGAGGTGACAGTTTTTGGAACGATGTTTAGCGACCCGAGTAAACCCTAATGTTTCGAATACCGGTTCAAGGATGCCCTCTTTAGCTGCCGCAAATTCAACAAACTCAAAGCCACATAAGCCCATGGGGTTTTCAAACAGGTCTGCCATCACTCAACTTCCTTCATTCTAAACGCACAAAATATAACGACACGCTTTCAATTTTAGTGCCAAATCTACGAGCAAGTTTACACCTGAACTACGGCAAGTTTTCTTCTATTAGCACTACTGAAGTACCCAATACAGGTCATTTCTTCCGATTATATGGCATAATATGCAGCGATCCACCTATGCACCTATCTTTTTAATCAAGAAGAAGCAATTACGAGAGAAGAAGTAAAAATGCGGAAAAAAAGGAATGTAATATGAACAAACAACCACCTACCCTCGACAAAGCAGAGAAAGATATTCTTCGGATACTCCAATCCGATGGTCGAATTTCCAATGTGGAACTCGCAGAGAAAGTAGGACTTTCAGAGTCACCTTGTTTCAGAAGAACAAAACAGCTTGAAGAGAAGGGAACTATCGCAGCTTATACCGCGATCCTTGATCAAAGACAGATAGGTTTACAAGTGACTGCGTTTATTCAGGTTTCACTTAACAAACAAGATGAAGAAGAGACCGTTGAGTTTCTTAAGAAAGTCAACGCAGAAGAACATATCATTGAATGTCATGCCATGAGTGGCGCCTACGATTACCTACTCAAAGTGGTTACCCAAAACATGGATCATTTTTCTGAGCTAGTCATGCTGCAAATACTAAAATATCCCGGCGTGCAAGATCTTGAATCTCATTTTAGCCTGAAAGAAAACAAATTGAGTAGAGCCCTACCCATTCCATCCTAAACCACCTCCTTCATCAAATTCGCATTCGATAAGCAAGTTGTATGGTTTTGTTCTTCTGGTAAGACTCAAAGCCAATATCTTCACGCGCGGGACGATCGCTTTTGATATTTAAATACTCAATGATAATGGAAGCGTTTCCTCGTACCATCATCAAAAATGCCAAAGTAAGTGCATCTCCGTCCTCATTATTATTGTCAATCAATATATGTGTGTTGTCATCAACCTTAAACCAATCGTATCTAATACTGGCGCGAAACTTTCCCATTTGCTTACTTAAGAGAAGAAACCCCGCGTCATAGTCCACGTCAACTTGTCGACCCCCACCAAAAATCTCTTCGCCCATTTTCGTGCTGCCTTGCATATATTGTGCAATGACTTTTATTTCAAGCCCCAGTGTTAACTCTGCATATAGATTGAAAAACTTTGTTCGCCATGCATACTGCCCTGCCTCAATTGCCTTAGGGTCCCCTCGGTTATCATAGTAAAGCCCACCAAACTGAGCAAAGTCATAAAGCGTCCAATCCAGAGCAAGGTAATACCCTGCTCGCTCGTCAATTTCTCGAATGGGCCTCACCCAATTTGGTTGCTTAAGAAAAGTGCTATTGGGCCCGATAGAGGGAAGTCTTGCCAAAGGTAGCTCTCCTTGAATACCCACTTTTGCATCACCTATTCCCCAGCCTCTGTAGGCAAGCAAAGTGCCAGCCGGATCGTTGAACCCAAATATTGCAGCACTTAAAGTAATGTCATTGATGTCACCCTGATACTTAGCCTTCATTTCAATACCGAGTACACGAATCTCTTCCCCTACCCAAGAGTTTATTGCTGAGGGTGAAATTGTATAAGGCGATGCCCAGGCAACACCGATATTTTCTCTTGAAATATGCGGAAACATTAAGCCGGCTTTTATTTCATAGGCAATCACCGAGCTCGGCGCTGGCTTATATCTGACATAGGCTTCCACAAGATCTACAGGCTCTCCTTGCTCTGGATCATTTTTTAGATAAACAAAACCTTTTAAATCCCAATTGATATCAAATTTAGTGAGTACGGCGATTTCAGAAAAGCGAAATTTGTTTATCCTTCCTCCATCTAATTCCCCACCATATCGCCCCTTACCCAACCAGTTATCAACCCACGAAGGCTCCCCTTTTGAAATTGTATACCTCGCATCAAGATAAATTTCTGTATCGAATTTGCTATCGTTCGCGAATAGAAAGGCCGGAAAGCATAAAAAGAGAACGAAACTAATTTTTATCACTTTACTTGCGTCTCCAAAAAAATCTCTATCTCATTGGCAGGTACCGGTTTACAGATAAAATATCCTTGAAGCGTGTTACACCCATACTCCCGGAGCAAATCAACAGTTTCCTGGTCTTCAACCCCTTCCGCTGTCACCTTTAAACCTAAGTTATGTGCTAACTCTATGGTAGAGCGGACCAATATTTTATCCTCATCACTTTTAGCTAAATTGAGAACAAATACCTTATCAATTTTCAATTCGCTGACGGGTAGTTTCTTTAGATAAGACAGGGAAGAATATCCCGTCCCATAATCATCAATAGAAAGCTCTAAGCCCACCGCGCTCAACATATTCATCACTTCCAAAGCCCGACTCATATCATGCATCACCGCGCTTTCGGTTACTTCTAATTTCAAGCTAGAGGGTGCTAGATTGTGCTTACCTAATAGAGAAATAATTGCCCCAGGAAGGTCACGATTCAACAAATCTCCTGCAGACAAATTAACCGCAATCGCTACATTGATACCTTTAGCTCGCCACTCACTTAATTGTTCAACAGCTTTATTTAAAGCCCAAGTCGTCAGATGTTTGATATCTCCGGTCCGCTCAGCCAGAGGAATAAAATCGTCAGGAGAAACGAAACCACGACTCGGGCTAATCCATCTTACTAATGCCTCTACCGAACTCATTTCACCAGAGGCGAGATCAAGCTTTGGCTGGTAAGCAAAATTAACCTCGCCAGATGTCAAAGCCTCTCTTAGATCGCTCATAAGGGACAAACGATGTTTAAAGTCGTCTGTCTTATCTTCTACATACCACGCATGACCTTGAGGAGATGTGCGCCCTTCATCTAGTGCTGAGTTCGCATATTGCATGAGCTTTACAGGATCTTGACTGTCTGTTGGAAATTTTGAAAATCCCATTTTGATCGACACATCAATTGCAATACCTTTCACGTCAAAAGGAGTTAAGAAAGCGTTGGCGATGAGTGACGCGCTAACATCCCCCTGAGAAATATCATCCAGTATAAAAATAAATACTTCTGTTGATAATCGAGCAACGCTAACATTAGCACTATGAGAAATTCGCGCCCCAATTGCCTTCAGTAAATCGTTTACATATATATGGTTTAGAACACTTCGTAATGCTGCCAGTTGCTGAACTTCCGCTACAGCTATTGTAAAATCATTGTTTTTCTCAACTGCATTTTTTAATACCGTTTCAAAGTGATTCCTATTGGGCAATCCTGTTTCTACATCATGGTTTGACTGAAATACAATTCGCCTTTCTCGCTCCTTCACTGCCTCGACCATCAAATTAAAGTTAGAGGTTAGGTCTGAAATTTCATCACCTGAACCTGAGCCTGGCACTTCTGCATATTCTCCAGCAGCTATTCTTTTTGTTGCTCTTGCAAGCTCTCGAAGAGGACGAGTTACACTTCTAGAGATAACCAAACTACCCGTAACCAGCAAGAACAAACCAAAAGCAAGCACGCCTGAAAGAGCGAATGCCAGGGCATAATAAGGCGCGAGAGCTTGATCCATAGAAAAGTACACAAGGGCGCTTATCTCCCCTTGACGGTCATTCCGCTCAATGAGAGGGATATGGTTAAACATATAATCCTGACCAGAAAAAGAATGCCTAAAAAGATTCTGAGTATCGGGCGTGATATGGGCACGCACAAAGCTTTCAATTTCTACCCAATCTGACGAAGTCGTTGATGCAAGCTCATGCATTGAATCCTTTTCATACAAAAATGCAATATCCAATTCGATGGGAGATAGAGCTTTAATTTCTTCAGCTGCTTGTTGATCAAACTCAATACCCAGTACAATCCATGCAACGAGATCCGGCGCAAATACAGGTACAAGAACCAGATCGTATATTCGACCATCAATAGCAACAATCGTTGACGCCACGCCTTCAGTTTCAGCATGATCTTTAAGTTGATCCGATAGCACAGGCAAACGGCTTACCTTAGTTTCATCTGGAACCACCGCGACAACCGTATTATCCAAGTCATATATTATCGCCAGATCAGATTTTATTCGCTGACTAAAATTCTTAAGCGCAGAAAGAACCGTCCCGCTCTCCACAAGCTCTTGCAGTTCACTTTGTAATGCCGGGGCTATCACACTGCGAAACCCATCATCCCGGGCCAACACCTGTGCCTTATCGCCCAATGCAATAATTCTTTCATCAATGACTTGTTTGAATACTCTTGTAGAGGCAGCGAGTTGGTCCTGCACCTGCTCTCCTACATTTTTTGTTACCGTGTCATAGAAGGCGAGTAACAGAACACCTTGTATACTGAGAAACAGGGCGAGGTATATGATTGTTAATTTTGTTTGAAAACGGAATCTTCTCATCCAAGATATCCATCCGGATCCGCGAGTTTTTGCACCCGACGAATCGATCGCATCTTGATCGAGATAGAATGGCGATCGATTTCTTTACCCACAATGAGATTTGCCTTGTAACTCACCTTCCTCTTTTTCTGGTCGGGGTGCCATACCGTTAGCTCATATTCCCCAGAACGCACATCCTCCAGAACAGCCTCCCCTTCTTCATTAGTCTGGGTAAAGTAAGGATTATCGGTGACATAGATGTAGGCCAACATATTATCGTGGATGTTGCAGCCCAAGGCGACAACGCCAGCCTTATCAAAAGTAACTTTTTTGGATTCATCCATGCCATATAAACGAAGCTTGAATTGTTTTGCTTTGGAAAAAGAATAAACCTGATGTCGGAATTGATCGAGATTCGGAAAACTCACCGGCGTATTTGCCCGAACAGCGAGAACAAAAGGCGTAAACATCGCAAGCTTTTGTTTCATCACGCTAACTTCTATGGGCAAATCTGACCAATCTGTCTCAATTAACGGTCGAAGCGTAATAACGGCATTGGGGGCTATTTTCCCTTTTGAATCCGTCACTATAAAAGACAGATCCCCGGCTCTTATTACTTGGCTGCAACCGATACCCACTATAAAAATGAATTGTAGAATCAACCCTTTAATCTGGTGCGTTCTCGACACTCAACATTCCCTCTAGATCTGACCTATCTCGCTGTCCGCTTTCTATACACAAATAATTAGGTGAATTTGTAAATTGAGTTCAATTACAGCGCTTTTGAATCATTGACATAGATTGTACGCAAGAATTTGAACCTAACAACACCGAATTAAATATTAAGACCCGCGCATAGAGAGTTCCATTCCTAAATATTCCTTACTCTTCTATCCTTATCCAAAATAACACTTGCTGGAGCGCCACGCTCATTTTGAACGAACAACGCTATCCGATGAGTTATGAACTCAATAGGGAATAGATCAAACATCCTATTTATCGCATGATGTGCTCCCCAAAGAGAAGCAATCTAACCTTGGAGCAGGATGGGCCTCGCTCCTTTAGTCGCGACCCAATCGAAAAACGAGACTCGTATTGTTGGCCGGCATATCAACCTTACGTTCCAAGAGAAAACTGAAACTCTCAGCCGTATCAATTACATCTGTGATTTCTCGCAATCCCCATTCAGGTCGATTTGCTCTTAATGTTTGATCAAACTTCAAATTTCCTTCCGAATTAAACTCCCCATTGTGCTTAAAGGGGCCATATATATACAAATGACCCGATTGTTCCAGCGCCAAGCTCGCACAGGAGATCAATCCTTGGATAGATTGATAGGCTGAAACATGCAACATATTGACACATAAAATGAGTTTAGTTTGCGGCAAATCATGAACCGATGCGCTTACATCGAGGTTCAAAGGCGCACTTATATTGCCTAAGGAACTCAGCTTAATTTCTTTACGGATCGATTGTCGTAAATCTTTATCAGGTTCAGTAGGCTGCCATTGAAGATGCGGATAGGTCTCTGCAAATCTCACAATGTGTTGGCCAGTACCACTTGCTATTTCTACGACAGACCCGCTATTCGGGAGAAGGGGGGCAACTATTTCTGATATTACCTGCCAATTTCTATCTGCAGCGCCACTTCGCCACCTTCCATCCCCTGTTCTTTCACCATGTTCTTTTAGCATTTCATTTAGAGCTCAATTCATTTGAGTGGTAGCATGAACTAATCCACTCTTCCTTAGCAAATTATTGAATCTTATGCCTCTTGTTGCTCATACTTCTTTAACAGTGGCGAACTAAAAGATCAAAGACACGCTTCAGAAAAAATAGGATCATTTCTTCTTTTTTAACACACTAAACCCGTCTCGCTTTTTGTTAGCGCCAAAAGACTTTCTCTTTGTAGATTTACTCGCAGATTTCTTCTTTTTCGTTCCAGCTGCTTTACCAGATTTTTTCAGCTTCTTAGGTCCTTTGAATACCGCCTTTAGACCTTTGACAAATCGCTTTTCAAATGACAGATTTAAGTACCTTTCGATACTGGACATCAAGTTCCACTCATGAGCATTGACCAGTGTAATTGCTTTGCCTGACTGCCCAGCTCTCCCTGTACGCCCTACTCTATGTACGTGATCGTCGCCCGTATGGGCCACCGAATAATTAATGACGAGATCAACGTTGGCAACATCCAAACCACGAGCGGCGAGGTCTGTCGCTACAAGAACGTTTAACTTACCATCCCGAAAGCGATTCATGACTTGTTTTCTTTCGCTCTGGGGAATCTCACCATGAATAAACCCCGCATTCATTTTCTTATAGCGCAGGATGTTTCCTAATTCTTCGCATTGGTCTCTTGTCTTACAAAACACAATCACTCTTTCGGCCTTTTCTTCTCTCACAAGCCCAAGAACCAACATCATCTTGTGTTTTTGATCATCAGCTAAAACAATTTCTTGCTTAATATCACTGTGACTTTGCCGATGTGAATCGACTTCTATAATAATGGGGTCAACTAGAATTTCTTTTATTTTGCTGAGCTTTCCATGCACCAAAGTTGCAGAGAACAATAAGGTCTGCTTTTCTTTACGACACACTCTGGCAATGGCGTTCATGTCATCTTCAAACCCCATATCCAACATACGATCTGCTTCATCGAGCACCAGCACCTCTAAGTCATCAAATTTGATACTTCCTTTTTCAATGTGCTCGACAAGTCGCCCAGGCGTCGCAATGAAAATTTCCGGATTCTTTCTGATTGTCGCAATTTGATATTTAAATGCTTCACCGCCGATAATGAGGCCACATTTTATGCGTGTAAAACCTGCCAGAGATTCGAATGCTTTCTTTGTTTGTAAAGCCAACTCTCTTGTAGGCAACAAGATTAAAGCCCGTGTGCCTGGCGCTTCTTCTACAAGCATTCTATTCAACAGTGGCAATAAAAAAGCGGCTGTTTTGCCGCTACCGGTTTTAGCTGAAACCATGATATCTCGCCCAGTAAGTGCTGGAGGGATCGCCGCAGCCTGCACTTCGGTCGCATCCGTATATCCGATTCGTTCTACGGCTTTCAGCAATTGTTTCTGTAAGGCTAGGTCCTTTAGGAGAGGCAAAATAATTCCACGCTTAAGTATTGTCGCCATTCTATCCCACCAGAGGCTGGGAAAAAATGTTAAAGTACGCTTCTAATTAAGGACAGCCTTTATGTGCGAATTATTTGCCATGTCGAGCCGGGAGCTCGCAAATGCCAGCTTTTCCCTCGAGGAGTTTTCAAAGCATGGCGGCCTAACCAATCACCACAAAGATGGCTGGGGGATCGTCTATTACCGAGAGAATGATGCACAAGTTATCCGCGAGCCCGTGCCAGCCTACAATAGTGCTCAGCTGCAGTTTGTAAAAAACAGAAAACTCGAGAGCAATATGATCATCTCTCATATCCGAAAAGCTACGATGGGAGAAATCGCATTAAGAAATACCCAACCTTTCAATCGAGAGCTTGCCGGTGACATCAACACCTTCGCCCATAACGGCATGTGTCCGGATATCATCTCACATTCGCTCAAAGCGGGCCCCTATCATCCTATTGGCGACACAGATTCTGAGCATGCCTTCTGTTATCTTCTCAAACAAATGGCGCAACTCTATGTACAATCAGCAGAGGTCCATAATAAGGAGCCTAGCCTCGATGCAAAGCTAGAATTAATTAGCCAATTTGCAAACCATATCAGACCTATGGGACCTGCTAATTTCATCTATTCTGACAGCGGCTATATTTTCTGCCATAGCGATCGCCGCAAACATAAAGAGGGCATGAGCCCTCCTGGCTTATATGTTTTATGCAGATCATGCAAAACGGAACCTAGACCAGTTCAAATTCCAGGCTTGTCTATCGTCACAGTCGCAAAATCTCAGGACATTGTTTTGGTCGCAAGCGTGCCTTTGAGTGATGAAGATTGGCAACCCATATCCCAAGGGGACATTCTTGTTTTACATAAAGGGCAAATTGTCAAAAGACACAACACCATAACAAATAGCACCATACTAACGGATTAGCAGTGTCAAATTTTTCTTCTCTTAAACTAAGCAAACCTCTCCTAGAAAACCTGAATTCTCTGGGATATTTGTCTATGACAGATATCCAGGCACAAAGCCTTCCGCAGATACTGCTAGGAAAAGACGTCATAGGACAGGCTAAAACAGGCTCGGGGAAAACAGCCGCTTTTGGCCTTGGTATCTTGAATAAACTCAAAGTTAAGCAGTTTCGCATCCAAACTTTAGTTCTATGCCCAACAAGAGAGCTGGCAGATCAGGTCGCAAAAGAAATTCGACGACTTGCGCGAACAGTACACAACATAAAAGTATTAACGCTTTGCGGGGGTAGCGCCATTGGGCCACAGATTGGTTCTCTTGAACATGGGGCTCATATCATCGTCGGCACCCCTGGTCGAATTGAAGACCATCTCAGAAGAGGTAAGTTGAAACTTGAACACCTTGAAACTTTTGTTTTAGATGAAGCCGATAGAATGTTGGACATGGGCTTTCAATCCAGTCTTGATGCCATACTAGACAAGATACCCAAGCAGCGACAGACACTCCTCTTTAGTGCCACTTTTCCCGCACAAATTAAGTTACTGTCAGAAAAGCTCATGCAGCATCCTGTCATGGTGCATATAAAACAAGAAATGGAAAAGTCGAATATTGAACAAGTGCTGTACAAGGTTGATGCAGATACATCTCGAATTGGCGCACTTCATCGCCTCTTACTGCATTACCGTCCTCTATCTACTTTGATATTTTGTAATACAAAAGTAGAAACAAAAGAAGTTGCCGACGGTTTATGTGAGTTAGGGTTTAGTTGTCTCGCATTACATGGTGACCTAGATCAAAACAAACGGGATCAAACTCTGGTGAGATTTAGTAACAATAGTATATCCGTACTCGTCGCAACGGACGTCGCCGCGAGGGGGCTTGACATCGACGCTTTGGACGCTGTTTTTAACTATCACGTCGCCAGGGAAATGGAAGTGCACATACATCGCATTGGCCGAACGGGTCGAGCGGGGAGAACCGGCATAGCTTGCAGTTTATATAGTGACAAAGAGAACTATAAAATCGGCAAACTTGAGGAGTATCTCCAACTGGAATTTACTCGCAGGGCCTTACCTCTTCCCGGTCAGTTTGATCAAAAAATGTTCACAGCCCCCATGGCAACATTGCAAATTGATGGTGGTAGAAAACAGAAGGTACGGCCTGGAGATATACTTGGTGCGTTGACAGCCGACAAGACTATTAAAGGTACAGAGGTAGGTAAAATCAGCACCTTTGACAATTGGACATATATTGCTGTACGAAGTGATATTGCCAATCAAGCCTTAAAGCTCATCGAAAATGGCAAGCTTAAAGGGCGTTCTTTCCGCGTTCGTCGGATTCGAGGTTAATTGCCTAGGAGCCTGTCCGAGAATAGGCTCTTAGTTATGTTAGGATTATGTACTTTTCTGGTTTTACTTATTCAGAAATAGCGTAATCTCGATAGCGTGTAAAAATAAAGTTGGCCTGATTAACCAACAAAAATAAATAGCCATAGATAGCGCAAGAGGAAATTCACTTGATCAACAGGTCAAATCAGTGGTGACAGATCGCAGAGTCGATGTCTACGCCAAATTTCTACCAGAACTCATTATTGAGAAAGCCGTCGCAGGCGATGAACTAGCCAATAAAGCATCAGGGGAGCAATTTCACTGCGCCGTGATGTTTGCTGATATTTCAGGATTCACGCCTCTTGCAGAATCATTCGCAAAAGAAGGCGCCATCGGCGCTGAAAAATTAACAAAAACACTTAATGACTACTTCACTCACCTTGTGGAACTGGTAACAAGTCACGGTGGGGATGTCGTTAAATTTGCGGGGGATGCCGTACTTGCCATTTGGCAAGATCGAGGCGATGAACAAGACCTTGCCTTTGCAACCTGGCGAGCTGCTCAGTGCGGAATCGCAATTCAGGACAAATTAAGAGACTACGAAGCCGGTGGCATAGCGCTAAAATTACGTGTTGCCATTAGTTCTGGCAGTATCAATATCGCCCACGTCGGTGGCGTATATGCACGATGGGAATTCCTCTTGTCCGGGAAACCTTTAGAACAGGTTGGCATTGTCTCTGACCATATTGAACCAGGCTTTGTCGGGACCCATGCCGCCGCTTGGAGTCTACTTGAAACTTACACATCAGCGAATCCCGTCGGGAATGAAATTGCGCCTGACATTAAACAGTTAGATGAGATTGCCGAACTTCCTAAGCGGCGAAATCGAGAAAAGCTCGTTCTAATTGACGAACAAAAAGCTCGTCTACGGCATTACTTACCTGCAGCGGTTAATCATAGTCTCGATGCAGGCTTAGACGACTTCCTCGGAGAATTGCGACGACTGACTATATTGTTTGTCAATTTACCCGACATCCATTACTCCTCTTCGGTAGAAACCGCACAAAAAATCATGATTGCTTTGCAGGAATCATGTTATCGCTACGAGGGCAGTATCAATAAATTAAGCGTCGATGATAAAGGCGTCTCCCTGCTTGCGGCTTTAGGTTTACCCCCCCTTGCTCATGAAGACGATCCAGACCGGGGTATAAAAGCTGCGCTCGCCATTCGAAAAGCACTCAAGAAACTAGACATTCGATGTTCAATAGGCGTGAGTACGGGACGAGTCTATTGTGGCGTTGTTGGCAGCGAGTTACGACGCGAATATACGATCATGGGAGACAATGTTAATCTCGCGGCCCGACTCATGCAGAATGCTAAAGGCGGCATATTGTGTGATACCGCAACATTCAATCGCACTTCCGAGGATGTCGTTTTTTCTGAACCCAAATATATAAAACTTAAAGGCAAGCTCAATCCAGAAGAAGTTTACGAACCTTTATCTTTAGGTGAAATGGCGGTCGGAGAGAAACGTGCATTCAAAGCATCAACACCTATCATTGGCAGAGCACCCGAAAGAAAACTACTCGCTACCAAACTCGACGACCTATTTGACAACAATACAAGCAGCATCACTTTTCTTGAAGCGGAACAAGGCTATGGGAAAACACGCCTAAAAGAAGATTTTATTGAACTAGCAGCTAAGCATGAATGCGCGCTCCTCACTGCAAACGCCGATGCAATCGAAAGATCAACTCCTTATTACGCGATCCGGCAATTCTTATATGATGCATTGAAACTGACACGTTCAACTTCAGTGAGCGCCGCCAGACAATATGTGAACAATCTATGTGGTGATTCAGACTTACATCAATTATTACCACTGATTAGCTCCATCATCCCTGTTGAAATAGACGAAACTGAGTTCACACAACAGTTAGAAGGGGAAGTCCGCGCCCTTCAAACAGCAAGGGTTGTTGTGGGAATATTGAAGAAAGCTTATCAGCAACAATCTTACCTTATCGTCGTTGATGATGTTCACTGGTTGGATTCTGCATCTTGGAATTTACTCTTGGCCATGAGCAAAGAGCTATCGCCCCACATGATGCTGTTAGTGTCTCGGCCTGTGACAGAACCTCCAAATCAAAAAAGCGAGCTGTTGGATTTGGCCAATTCAGAAACCCTCATTTTGGAACCAATGGCCGCTGATGAAATTGTGCAATTGGTATGCCTCAAACTCGGCGTTACATCGATCCCCCAAACAGTCAAGGACCTTATCCAAAGCCGCGCTGAAGGCCATCCCTATTTTAGTGAAGAAATGGGATACGCGCTAAGGGACAACAATATAATTGAAATTCAAGACGGTCAGTGTCAAATGAGCGAAGGTTCATCTGGCAACAAGAATAACGTAATTGAAGTACCTGAAACCATTGAAGGTATCATCACTTCGAGAATTGATCGACTTTCTTCTACCCAGGCAACGACTTTGAAGGTTGCCGGCGTAATCGGTAAATCCTTTCATATAGATATTCTACAAGCTATCCATCCCGTCGAATCAACACAGTCCTCCCTATTGGAACAACTAAATGAGTTTGAGCGACTCAATCTAATCTCACGAGAATCTGACAATTTTTATGTGTTTACTCACAGCATTACAAAAGAAGTTGCTTATAGTTTATTGCTCGGCGATCAACGTCGCAAGATTCATGGACAAGTTGCAAGTTGGTACGAAGCTAACAGGCAAGATCAGGGAAGTCAGTTGGGTGTCATGGCTTTCCATTGGCAAATGGCAGGAGATATTCATAAAGCCTTACATTTTCTTTCTCTCGCGACTAAAGAGGCATTGGATGAATCTGCCAACCGAGACGCCGAACTGATGGCAAACCGCGCATTGGCTATGGTCAAAGAGCATAAATTACCAATAAGCCAATTTGCTCACTTCCTTTCCTATCAAGGCAAGGCATGTTATGGACTTGGCAGGCTGGATGAAGCCAAAAGCTGCTATGTAAAAGCAACCAAGGCTTATGGCACTCCTTTCCCAAAAACAAAACTAGGACTTGTTTTCAGCGTCATTAAAGAGATCATCAAACAATATTATTATGCGCGACGCGGAGAAAAGATAAGTAAACCAAGTCCGAAAAGGCAAGAAGTACTTGTCGCCTCAGCCTCAGCCCATGCAGAAGTACAAATAATTTACTACTGGTCTGGTGACAAGTTGAACACTGTGTATGCCTGTTTACGCGCTGTTAACTTAGCGTGCGCATCTGGCACATTGCCCCGGGCGCTTGTTATTACAAATTCGAATCTGGGATTAGTTTCTGGCGTTATCCCTTTGCATAAGGTTGCTAACTACTACATAGATCTCGCCAGTCAACAGTCCTTAATCCTCAATCATGCGCCCACTGCTGGCTGGATTACAATTCCGACGGGGACTTATTACAGTGGTTTAGGGCAATGGGGAAAATCAGAGGCGAGTTTCCAACAAGGATTGAAAATCTTTAAGTCCATCGGTGACGAACGAAATTGGGCTACCCTTTCTTCCGCAAGAAACTCAGCTTTAATTATTAAGGGGGAATTGGCGCAGGCGCTAAAATCCTACCGTACATTGTACAATTCAGGTATTAGACGCGATGATCCTCAATCCATCGGTTGGGGATTGTTAGGTCAGGCTCGAGCGCTTGTGCGCCTAAATGACTTTGAAAATATTCAAGACTTACTGGATGAAGCAGCCCCTTTATTGGACAGATTACCTTATGGTCAACGACTAGATCATCTTACAATTTCAGCCCTCTTGAATATCAGATCCGGCAGTATTGAGCTCGCATTGTCTCAATTGTCGGCTTGCATGGATCTCCTTATGAGACCAGGTCAAATAACGCTTTTTTGCGGCGCACTACAACTAACGATTCTCAACCTTGCAATTAAGAACAGGGGAGATCAAGAAAAGGCTGATGAGTACTCGAACAAGACTGAGAAATTTCTCAAGACTTTTGCAAAAATATTCCCCGTTAGCAAAGCCTGTTATCACTATAGCAAAGGCATCAGTTTTGAAATAGAAGGGGACAGAGAAGCAGCAAAAGAGTCTCTATTAAGTTCACTAGCGCTTGGAATCGAATATGACTTGCCTTATGAAACGGTGCTTAGTCTGGATGCTTTGAGAACGGTGTGTCCTCAAACTTTTAAACAAAATGAAATTCAATATAAAGAAGCCAGTGAAAAAATTGGGACTACCAATGCTTTAAATCCACTGGAAATTTAAGCATACAAAACCCACCAACTAGCTTGTGGATTTCTTTTCAATTGTGATGTGTTTAGGACCTGAAAGAGACGTTTGCCCACTAATCCCATTCGGAATTAGCTGAATTTCTCCGCCAGATTTTATAAAAGCCGCGGTCATTTGTTCAATAGACTGAGCCCTTGCTTCAGCTTCAGTTGTAATCTTGGCAGATTTTTTGGCCATAATCGTCGTTGAGCCCCATATAGGTTTGATGAACGGCGCATTATACAGCATTCTGCTGTACTTTGTTTATACCACTTAACGTGATTGAATGCCCATTGACACAACCTCGGAGAGAATGCATGCCTAAGGCTAAGGTGAATGGCGCGACACTTTGGTACACCACAATGGGAGAAGGAGAACCAATCCTTTTGCATCACGGATACACTGCATGCAGAGACAACTGGATGCCCGTTGCACAAATTCTGAAGAACAAGTATCAGGTCATCCTGATGGAGTGCAGAGGCGCAGGAGAAAGTGAAGATACAATCGATGGCTATAATCTCTCGCAATACGTAAAAGATGTAATCGGCTTAGCTGATCACCTCGACATGGAAAAATTCTCCTTTGCAGGGCACAGCATGGGGGGCGGTATTGCCTATCTACTTGGCCTAAACCACCCTGAACGCCTAAACAAACTGATACTGATGGCACCCATACCCAGTGGTGGTATTAAAAGCATGCCAAGTGGTCATTATTTTGAACAACGAATGACCGCCAGAAAAAATGGTGACCGTGAATATTTTAAATCAGAAATGGAGGCCTCGCGTTTTAGACCTGAGGTTCAAACTGACGCCTGGTTTGAATCTCGTGTTGATCAATTACTAAGAGTTTCTGATGCCCACATCATTGACGGTATGCAAACCATGTTTGATCTCGATGTGGAAAACAAGCTTTCTACTCTAAATATACCTACCCTCATGATTGCGGGTGCAGTTGACAGTTTAATTACAGCAAACCTCAGTGATTACCAACGACTACCCAATGCTAGTCTGCATGTTTTTTCACGAGCTGGACACGACATTGCGATTCATGAACCTGAGGGCGTGAGCAATGTAATCGATGCATTTATGGAACATGGCCCAATGAGCGCAGATAAATTAGTCGCAAGATAAGCAAAAGGGCATCCTGGGAAGGCATTTTAAACTCACAGTGTTAGATTCTTAGAGGTCTTCGCAATTGAAAGTATTACTGGTTGATGTCTGTTTTACGCTTTATAAGTCGAATACGACCTTCGACTTTTTTGAACAGTATTTTACAGACAACGTCGACTATCAAAAACTCAAGAAACTACGAAGAAACTTATTTGTCCGGGTGCTATCGAGAATAGTCCCTTATGATTTCGTCCGTGAAAACGCAGTAAAGCTTCTATTAAATCACACCGCGTTAGAATTGAAACAGGCGGCTAGTCTATTTGTAGACACGCTAGAGCCGATTGGTGAAGTCAAAAAAGCCATTGCGGAATATCGATCCGAAGGTTACACAATTGTTTTACTCTCATCATCCTTAGACTTCATCGTCGAAGCTGTTTCAATCGCTGTCAAAGCAGATCATTATTACGCCACAACCTTAGTTTATGAAAATCAGATTTGTAAGGGGAAAATTGAACATGATTTATTTGCAAACAAAGATAAGATCATAAAGCAGGAGTTTGTAAATGACGATATAGTTTTCCTATCAGATAATAAAAGCGATCTGAACTGCGCTCCTCTGGTGAACAAACTAGTCGCTGTATTTAAGGTAAACGATAAATCTGCTGCGGCATTCTGGAAACGCAATCATATTGAGGATGTTCTTCCATATGAATAGAGTGTTTTATGAATAAAGGGATTTTCTACCTATCATTTGCATACTTTTTTACTACGCGTTTAGTATCGCCCCTTAAGATGCTCTCCTGGATCGCTATTTATCCAGTACCCATATTGATAGCCATAGTCCTTTTCACAGGAGATTTATCTTGGGAAATAATACTAACGGCCATATTAGGCATGTGCGCCACCTACACCCTCTATGAATTGGGTTATCTGCAGAATGATGCCAGTACGATTATCAAAGAAAAAAATCCAACCATTCGCCTAGAACCAAGCGCGATTTTATATGTACGAAATAGGTGGATAGGGATCTTGGTTTGCAGACTTTTCCTATGTGGCATATTAGTCGCTTTGATTCGACAATTTAATCCAGCAGGTTTTGAAGTTTTCCTGATGTCTCTACTCATCATTGCGCTTACATTCCTCATATACAATGAATTGAGATCTTGGATCAATGTGCCGTTACACTTTTTACTTGTCTGCGGGCGATTTTGTGGACCAGCATTATTGATTATCCCAGACCCAGCTTTTTTGGCTTATCTGGTATTCATTTTCCCATTGATTAACTTATTGGAGAGAGGAGCAGAGCCACGATATAACCTTTCTTGGTTACAAGATCACGTCCTTAGCAATCAAACTTCAGGTCGTTGGATCTACTATCTTGTTATCAGCATTACATGGCCGATCATCTGCATGCTCTTTAGCTTTAATCTAGTCACGACCCTCATTTTTGTGTATCTATTTTTTTATCGGCTGATTTCACCGGCATTGCTTAGATAAATTTAAACTCATGCCAGTAGCATTTATTCTGAGCGTGTCCGATTCAATCTCCTCTTACTCAAGCTCAAATTGCCATTCGACAAGGTGAGGCGTAACATCATTGTGGTAATCGTCATAGAACACGCGTAAT
>JAESSY010000140.1 GCA_016763855.1 Pseudomonadales bacterium | reverse complement strand
TCAAGATCTAAACTAATTCCATCATCATCATCATCAAGATCCAGAGTGATTTCATCCTCACCTTCAAGATCTAAGGTAATTTCATCATCGTCATCAAGATCTAAACTAATTCCATCATCATCATCGAGATCCAGAGTAATCTCATCATCACCTTCAAGATCTAAAATGATTTCGTCATCTAAATCTAAATCGAGTTCTACGTCATCTATATCTAATTCATCCGTCAAATTCAGTTCATCATCTTCAGTTTCTGAATCCAAATCATCAAGATCAAAAGAAAAGTCGTCATCATCGTCTTCTGGCTGATCAATGGCGATGATGGGCTCAGAACTAATAATAGTGGCGTCCATAGAGACTGCTGCATCCTCCGCAGCACCTGGTATTTTCACTTGGAGTGCCAGGGCTGCCACAGTTGCTTCTTCATCGCCCAACATTCTCAATTGCTCAAATTGAAGATTAAAGGCAGTGCTATCTTCAGTTTGAACATAAACTTCAAGCAACTTGAGCTGGATATCCGAACGCTGAGGTTCGGCCTCAATGGCATTTTGCAAGAAAGTAATAGCTTGAGGGAATCGACCGTATGCGATGTATATCTCTACTTCGCCAATAACGTCGTTTGTTTCCTGTGTAACTTCTTCTTCTTCCTCTTCTTCTTCAATCAAATCTTCTTTAGTTTCAGGATCTAGATCACCTTCTTCGTCATCAACATTATTTTCTGTTAGTAAGTCCTCTTCAAAATCGTCATCAAGGGCTTTGACCTGCTGGCGTCTACGCATATAGATCAAGCCAGCCACCGCAATAAGGAAGACAACGACCCCGCCTAGAACTGCCACAATGGTTGCCATGAGCCCAGATGCATCATTTGTGGTTGTTGCAGCAGGTGTAGTGCTTGGTGTAGTCGCCTGCATTTTTTGAATCTCAGCTCTGAGTGCAGCTAATTGATCATCCTTCAGTGTCAAGATTTCATTGAGTGTTTCTAACTGACCCTGCAAGTCATCAAGACGAACATTCATTTCTGTATTGGCCCGCCTAGTGCGATCCAGATCTTCTTCAGCAACGGCCAAATTGTTCTCTAATGCTTGAGTTCGAGCATTATTTCCTTCCCCTGCTCTATTGCCACTCGACTGGTTAGACGCAAGTAACTTCAATTCACCACCATCTCCACCGCTGGTAGCGCTTTGGGCATTGGTCTGACGTCTCGTTGCATCAAGCTGTGCTAGACTACCGGTTTTATAGGCATCAAATTCTGCGTTTTGTATCCTCACTTCTCGTACAGCTGAAGTAATACTTCCCTCTCGTATTTCTCTTGCATCTGGAATTCGGAGTACATGCCCTGCTTTAAGTAGATTTATATTGTTATTGATGAACGCTTCAGGATTGGCCCTTTGAAGCGCCAACATGGTTTGCTGTACTGAGATGCTGCGACTGGGTCTAACTTTAAGCGCGATTGCCCACAGCGTATCTCCTGCACCTGTTACTCCGTATTTATCGGCATCTACTAAGCCCTCTTGGTTTACTAGAGAGGAAGACGCTTGTTCCGGGCTAGGCTCTACAATTTGAGGTGACACTTGGGTTCGGTTTGCACTGCCACTGTCAGTCGAGGTAAAAGATGAACTGTTATCTGATAGTTTGGTCTCTTGAGCACTAGGCGCTGATCGGGTTTCGGTTTCCGTGGAGACAATTGCTTCTACTCCCGCATCACCGAAAATCGGAGGATCGAGTAAAACAGTATATTCTCGCAATATTCTGCCATTTGGCCAAAGCACTTCAACAATGAAATTTAGAAAGGGTTCAACGATCGGCTTGATACTGCTTACTTGGATGACGAGGTCGCTACCGTTTGTTTGAACGACCTTAAATCTCAGATTAGTCAGAATAAAATTACGTTCTACACCAACACGGTCAAAATCTGCTTGAGAAGCAAGATTGGGTATAACCTCATCAATTTGTAGGCCACGTAAATTGGTAAGCTTGATCTCTGCATTAAATTGTTGATTCAACGCAGATTGAAGATCAAGTTCTCCTAAACCCAAGGCAAATATCGCCGGCGTAAACAAAACTAACATGCTGGCAAAAAGCAGTTTTAGCCTTCTTATCATTTTTATCCCTCTATCGACTCCGCTTGAGCCTACTCGGCTCCAACGCAATGTGGTGCAAACTCACAATTTCACTCTGATATTAAAGCACGAGAGCACCTTGCCCTAAATCTGGCACTAGTCACTTTCTCTAACCCTTGCGAACTCACGCTCAGCCAAGTTAGAAATGATCTGCAATTGTTGTCTTAACTGTATCTTATTACAGACGTTTTATCAAAACTTCTGCAATTTGTATACTGTTTAAAGCTGCACCTTTGCGGACATTATCTGAAACAACCCAAAGATTGAGACCAAGAGCATTATTTAGATCTTGTCGGACTCTCCCCACATAGACAGCATCATTGTTCGCCCCTTCAGTGACTGGGGTGGGATAGCCCCCATCAATCTGCTCATCCATGAGGGTAATGCCAGGGGAATTTGCTAGTAAGGCTCGAGCATCTACGGCTGAAAGTGGCTCCTTTGTCTGAAGATGAATTGCTTCAGAATGCCCGTAGAATACGGGTATCCGAACGCAGGTCGGATTAACCATAATATGCTCATCTTCAAATATTTTCTGTGTTTCCCATACCATTTTCATTTCTTCATTTGTGTAACCATTTTCTTCAAAAGATCCGATATGAGGAATTGCATTGAAAGCAATTTGTTTTGTGAAGCTAGAGGTTTTGCAATCAAGGCCATTCAAGAGTCTAGCGGTTTCAGAAGCTAATGATTCAACCCCCTTTTTACCTGCACCAGAAACAGCCTGATAGGTTGCTACATTGATGCTAGTAATACCAACTGAGTCGTAAATAGGCTTCAACGCAACCGACATTTGTATTGTCGAGCAATTAGGGTTCGCAATAATGTTCTTCTGCTTGTAGTCATCTATACGATGAGCATTCACTTCTGGGACGATAAGTGGAATTTCCTCATCCCGACGAAAGTATGAGGTGTTATCGATAACAACACAGTCTTCAGAGGCTGCAATGGGTGCATATTGAGCTGAAATACTACTGCCAGCTGAAAATAATGCGATTTGGGTATTAGAAAAATCAAACTGATCCAATGCTTCGACCTTCACAGAGCGACCTGAAAACTGTAATCGTTTACCAGCCGATTTTTCACTTGCCAATAGACTCAGTTGGTCCACAGGGAAATCCCTTTCAGCAAGGATTTCCAACATGGCTTCTCCCACCGCCCCTGTGGCTCCAACAATGGCTACATTTACTTTTTTCACTAACTTCTCCAATTTAGGCTTCGTTCTTCTTTACGCAATCAATAATTCCATTCACATGGAAAGCTTTGTAAGTCAACTGATAGCTTTCTATTCAACTAATTCAGCTAAGGGCTTCTTTGTTCAGCTAAGGGCATCAATAAAAGCCAATAACAAGGCATTCGAACTGACTATATGAATGCTAATCTGAATTTTAGCATTACTCAAATTCATATTGTTTATTAAATCAATAACTGATTGTAATGAGCCTAGATTTGAGGCAAATTAGCTCGTTAAAATTTAGCTTCATTGTCAGGCTTTTTCAAAAGGCTCTTAATCCTAGCGATCTTAGATAGAAACAGGACATCCCATGATTGATCTAGATGGAATTAAAGCATTCAAAATCGTTGCCGATACACAGTCCTTTTCCCAAGCGGCTAACCGACTACACCTCACTCAGCCCGCAGTCAGTAAGAGAATCGCCTTACTGGAAAACCAAATGGGCGTGCGTTTATTTGATCGAATTGGAAGAACAGTCACCCTTACAGAGGCTGGGCGTACTTTAGAACCCAGAGCAAGAAGCATTTTGCTAGACATTGAAGATACTCAACGCGTCATCAGTAACTTGGCGGGGAACATCACTGGTAGTTTATCACTAGCGACAAGCCATCACATCGGTTTATGGCATTTACCCGAAATTCTACGTGAATATTCACAACGTTATCCCGATGTCTCACTCGACTTACACTTTATGGATTCAGAAGTTGCCCACGAGCAAATCATCCAGGGGAATTTGGAACTGGGTATTATCACCCTCGCACCGACCGGACATGAACGTTTGACTGCGACGCCTATATGGAGAGATGAACTCGTTTTTGTCTGTAGCCACAATCACGAACTCGTCAAAAGTGAAAAAGTTATATTGAACAACTACCTGAATACCCAGCCATTCTACCGGACATGACGACTTTCACTGGCCGGATTGTGAAAAAGCTATTTCAAGAATTTGGTCTATCCCTGAATGTGAGCATGTCTACAAATTATCTAGAAACCATTAAAATGCTCGTTTCAGTCGGTTTGGGCTGGAGTGTCCTACCTGTATCAATGTTAGATGACAATATGCATATCCTTAATGTGCCTCATAGCACCATCACAAGAGAGCTAGGCGTCATCCATCACGTACAGAGAACCATGTCAAATGCCGGTTCTGCTTTTCTCGCTTTATTAAAAGAATCTAAAACAATTCAAGACAATGAATCAAATTGAGGGGCCTGTGTCTTGCACATTCATGTTCTGACCACGGTGTCGAAGTAAATGATCCATTAACACGATGGCTAACATGGCTTCGGCAATAGGCGTTGCTCTCACACCGACACACGGATCGTGGCGTCCCTTTGTGACAATTTCTTTGGCATTTCCCTTCGTATCAAGGGTTTGACCGGGCAGCGTTATACTGGATGTTGGCTTTAGTGCCATATGAGCAACAATATCCTGGCCAGAAGAAATACCACCGAGAATACCGCCTGCATTATTGGAGCTAAAGCCATTGGCCGTCATCTCATCGCGATGTTCGCTCCCTTTTTGCTCAACTGACGCGAACCCAGATCCTATTTCAACGCCTTTGACCGCATTAATACTCATAAGGCCATGAGCAATATCAGCATCCAGACGATCAAACACAGGCTCCCCCAAACCCGGAATCATACCCGTCGCTATAATAGTGATTCTGGCACCAATGGAATTACCCTCCCGCCGAAGTTGGTCAATAAAAGATTCCATCTCTTTTACTTTTGAAGCATCGGGGCAGAAAAAAGAATTACGTTCGACTTCATCCCAATCCATCACTTCCGGGACAATATGTCCCATCTGGGACAGATATCCCCTTACAAGAATGCCATGAGTCAAATTAAGATACTTTTTTGCTACAGCTCCTGCAGCAACTCGCATTGCTGTTTCCCGTGCTGATGCACGACCTCCACCACGATAATCCCGAAGGCCATATTTTTTCAGGTAGGTATAATCTGCGTGAGCGGGTCTAAATACATCTTTGATCTCAGAATAGTCTTTAGATTTCTGGTTTTCATTTTGAATCAACAAACCAATAGGCGTGCCAGTTGTTAAGCCTTCAAAGGTGCCAGAAAGAATTTTAACTGTGTCACTCTCTTTTCTCTGAGTCGCATATTTGGATGTTCCCGGTTTACGCCGATCAAGATCTAGCTGCATATCAGCCTCGTTTAACGGCATGCCTGGAGGGCAACCATCAATAATGCAGCCAAGAGCTGGCCCGTGACTCTCACCAAAGGTTGTCACTTTGAACAATTCGCCAATACTGCTACCCGGCATTACTCATCTCCTATCTAATACTCAGTATTATAACCCCAAGGGTTGTTCGCCAGCTAAAATTTATTTTGACCCTGCGGCTTTGATGTCTTAGGGTAGCGGGCTCTTAAACGGTTAGATATTTGTTGGCTATCGATATGGAAGACGCATTTAAAACAATACTCACAAAGATTGGGGAAGACCCGAGTCGAGAAGGTCTGAAGGATACGCCTGCAAGAGCAGCAAAGGCCATGTTCTTTCTGACCAAGGGTTATCGCGAAAACCTCGAGGACGTCGTTAATAATGCGCTCTTCGCATCCGATGTTACCGATATGGTGGTTGTTCAAGATATTGAACTTTACTCAATGTGTGAACATCACTTGCTGCCATTCATTGGAAAATGCCATGTTGCCTATATTCCAAATGGAAATGTATTAGGCTTATCCAAAATCGCCAGGATTGTTGATATGTATGCAAGAAGGCTCCAAATACAAGAGAATTTGACGAAAGAAATTGCTGAAGCTCTACGCACTGTGACGGGTGCAACCGGCGTTAGCGTAATTATTGAAGCGAAACACATGTGTATGATGATGCGCGGTGTTGAAAAACAGAATTCGGTGATGAAAACCTCAGTGATGTTGGGAGAGTTCAGAGAGAAGCTCACGACAAGAATGGAATTTATGTCTCTCCTGAACTCAACGAGATAACTTACTTCAATTTAATTAATTCTACTCTACCGGCTGGGCCATCTCTTAATGGGGAAATGGGACCAGCACCATGAAAGCGTAACCTAGAAAGCGTCTCTTTCTGGCCAAAACGCTTCTTTAGCGTACGTGCTTGTTCTTCAGTACGGCTTAATGCTTGATCAAAGGATTCACCCTCTCGCATTTTGTCATGGACAACTAAAATATACTGGGACTGAGTGTCAGCTACAATTTTTTCAATTTGCTCAATGAGCTTTTCATCAATGTTCCAAGGGAGAACATACCGGTAGGTTTCAGCCAATGCTGATTTCATCTGATTTTCAAGGGCTTCGGGGAATAAAGCCTCATGTTGAACATAAACTTGACCTGTTGCTCTTTGGCCAATATAGATAAGAAGATAATAAGGCTGAAATGTGTCTACTCTCGCAATAATGTAGCGTTGGTATTGCTCAGGACCATAGAGTAATGCCTTCTGGTAAACCTTATTTGCCCAATAAGTGCTAGGCCCGCAGTCGCGCCCGCTACATTGGAAAATGACCTCTGCATTCGTTTTCAACTGACCTAGATAATATTGGTAAATCTCTTCGGCATTTCTTCTTGTAGCACTTAATAGCATTTTGCTCTGTTTCTCGCCCATCACAACAAGCACTGATTCTGGGGATAGCAGACTATTTATACGCCTCACCTTTCCCGTGATTAATTCAAATCGCTGAGTCGAAGACAAGGCATCTTGACTGACTATTTTAGATTGAGGAAAAATTTCGATTGATGTCTGGGAAAATCCGAAACTTGGAACCATCAAAAATAGGATTAGCGCACTAACTAAGCGCTTATCTTCCATTTTAAATCACCACCGTCTTGAGAGAAAGTTCTAATACTAACGTAGTTTAAGTCAGCAGTGTCCATAAACTCTTCAATTCTAGCCACGTGATACATCAACAAACCCACAAAAGGCTGGTGGCTAACATATAAACAGAGTCCCTCATCCTCTTTATGCTCAAGAAATGCAAGGAAGCTTTCTATATCCGATTCAGGACGAATTATACCCAGGGTCTCGAAATCGATATCGAGCTTCAATTCATCAATTACAATTTGTGCAGTTTGTTGTGAGCGTAACAAGGGACTGGCAATAATTTTAGACGGCATTCCTTCTGACATAGTGACGAGTTGTTCAATCAATGCATTTGCCGTTTGCCTAACACCTTTTATACCTTCTTCCGTTAAAGAACGTTTAAAGTCATCTCTACCAAGCTCTGCCATTCCGTGTCGCATTAATAGTAAATTCATAAGGCATTAATATCCATTTGATTTGTCCTTGCCTACATTGATTACTATGCTTCAATTAAAGAGAGCCTAGAATTTGTGTATATCCCCTCTCCTCCTACGTCTCATTCTAGCTTATAGACGTAAATGCTTAAAAGATATACATTTTATTTACATATGGATACTACAATTCAGTGACAATTTCTATACATTCGCCCATATACACGTTATCTTTGCAGTGCAGAAACATCACTACTGGTAAGACACGTGTCTGAGATCGTCGAGAAGTTACAACAAAATGCTGTAAAGAGCCTGAGCCGGATGCTGCAGTCGGTTTTCGATGAGAATACTCATGTTTTACAAGTTAGCCAAAATAGAGATGACCTATTGATGTTTTTCATGGATAACATGAATACAGAGTTCGGTAAATTACAAGGGGAAAACAAGCCAGTAAAACAAAATATTGATTTTGAAACCCTAACACTTGTACAAGAGGATGAACTCAGCGCCATGGTCGCGATTGGCGGCATGGTTTCTTCCGCTCGAAATATGCACTTACCCAGTTTTATCAGTTTTAACACCAGATTTAACTCACTATTTACAGACATTCGGATTGATGAATCTACAAATCCACTCGACCCACAACAAATAGCCAGCGCTTTTTCTGATGCTGTCAACAAAGTTGGGATAAGCTCAGAAAACGGCGTTAGTCTTTACCGTAGTTTCAATAATATTGTCCTCAAACATCTCGATAAGGTTTTGAGAGAGCTAAATCAACTATTGATAGATCACGGCGTAATCCCTGATCTACGAATGGATACAGTCAAAGCAAAAATATCACCAACCCGAAATACGAGAAGGCGAGAGTCCCAAGCTAACGAGTTTGGTAGTTTTGGGACAGTCGAAGATGACCCATACCAAGATAGTGTTGAGCAACCGGAACTGTTTTCGATGATGCAAAACTTGATGCGTCCGGATGCCCCACCAACAATGCCTCAAAGTGGAGTCAGCGCAGCACAACAATATGCGGTACCCGTTTCCATGTTACCGAATGGCAATGTACCTGCAGCAGTAATGCAGCCCTTTCAACCTGCGCCAGGAGAACAGGTACAAATGGTAGATCAAGCGCAGCTCATGAATATTCTTACAAATATTCAGACTGCTCTTTAGGAGCGCAACGAAAAAACAGGTGATGCTCCTTCAAGCATTGAAGATGTCGACAAGATAAACATCAGTGAATCTCTCGGTGAAATTCTTCAAGAAACTCAAGAAAATGGTGTCGTCAATGCCGTTGATCAACAATCATCAGACATCATCAATTTAGTCACTTTGCTCTACGATGCAATATGGCAAGATGAATCTGTGCCCATACCAATTAAAGAACTCATCGGCAGAACACAAATTACAATCATTAAGGTTGCATTGTCCGACACTAATTTCTTTAACCGCGAAGACCACCCAGCAAGACGAATACTAAATGAATTTGCTTCTGCTGGCATAGGTTGGACAGAAGTTGAAAACCTTGTGGAAGACCCTTTGTATCGAGAAATCGAATCATTAGTCAATAACATCCAACGAGATTATGATGGGGAAACCACTTTTTTCGAAAAGTTAGTAAAGAAATTTAGAACGTTTCTTGCGCAAGAAGCAGCAAAAACCAAGCGCCTTGAACAGCGAATTCTTAAAGCTAAAGAACGCCAGGAACGTCTAGAAGATATTCATGAGCTTGTCACCCAAAAAATTGAAGAACGTGTTCTTGGTAGAGACTTACATCCCTTTGTTGTTGAACTCCTAAGCTCCCACTTCCATAAATTTATGGTGATGCTTGTACTAAAGGAAGGCCCCGGTAGTAATGCTTGGAAACAATCAATTAACACTATTGATGTATTGTTATGGAGCGTTCAACCTCACGAACAAGAAGGCGACAAAGACCGTCTAGAGACAGTGAATCCGAGACTACTCAATAACTTAAGAAAAGCCTTACGCATTGCAAAATTAGATCCAGCGAGCGTCGATTCAGCTATTTCCAAGCTTAAAGAGGTTCAAGAAGAAACCTTTATTTCAACGATAGAGGAAGATGCGCTCTCCGATTTTGATAGGCAATCTCAAAATGACCTAGATTTTGAAAGTGAAGATAGCTTTCAGGTTGAATTTGTACCGAATATAAATGAATCAGAAAAACTCTCAGAAGACGACCCCGCGTTCAGTCAAGTAGACAGTTTATCTGTCGGTATCTGGGTTGAGTTCACGGGTGAAGATGACGTATCGGTACGTTGCAAGCTTGCCGCAAAAATAAATGCGATCGACAAATTTATTTTTGTAAATCGTCAGGGTGTCAAAGTGATCGAGAAAACACGTCTTGGATTGGCTACTGAAATCAAAGAGAAATCCGTTAAGATCATAAGCGACGGTTTATTATTCAGTAGAGCACTCGAATCCGTGATTGGTAATCTTCGAGAGACACAACACGAACAGCAAACTGGCGGTGCCTATCAACCAGACACCGCACAATCTTCTTGATACTGCTACCCTATTTACTCAACTCAAGTAATAATTTGTTCAATCGCTGCACGTAGCTTGCAGGTTCATCTAGTTGACTACCTTCAGCAAGAATTGATTGATCAAATAAAACTAGCGCTAAATCATTGAATCTATCCATATCCGTTTCATCATTCAATTTGATGACGAGTGGATGTTTGGGATTAATTTCAAAGATTCGTTTGTTATCAGGGGTAGCCTGTCCTGCAGATTCAAGAATACGTCTCATCTGCATACCCATCTCATCTTCACTTACGACTAAACAAGCAGGAGAATCAGTTAAGCGATGTGTTATCCGAACTTCTTCTACATCAACGACTTCTTTAATGCGATCAATTAGGCTCTTAAACTCTTGCTCTACCTTCTCGTTTTCTTCCTTCTCTGAATCATCTTCCAGATCTCCCAAATCAAGAGATCCTTTGGCAACATCCTGGAATTGTTTACCGTCGAATTCGTTAAGATGACTCATCAACCATTCATCAACACGATCACTCAAGACAAGGACTTCAATATTCTTTTTCGTGAAAACTTCCAGATGGGGGCTATTTTTCCCGGTTTGGTAATTTTCTGCCGCAACGTAATAGATTTTCTCCTGCCCTTCTTGCATTCGACCAACATAATCCGTCAGGGATTGATTCTGTACTTCAGAATCACTTTGCGTTGTTGAAAATCTTAAAAGCTTGGCGATTTTTTCTTTATTTGCAAAGTCTTCTGCCGGACCTTCTTTCATTAGCTGACCAAATTCATCCCAGAATATCTGATACTTTTCAGGATCTTTCTTCGCGAGCTTTTCAAGGATATTCAGCGTCCTTTTTGTCAAGGCACTGCGCATTGAATCAATGGCGGGATCTTTCTGTAAAATCTCTCTAGATACATTGAGGGACAAATCATTGGAATCAACAATCCCCTTAACAAAGCGGAGATATAATGGCAGGAATTGCTCAGCCTCATCCATAATAAAAACACGTTGGACATATAGCTTTAATCCCCTCGGTGTATCTCTTTGCCAGAGATCAAACGGGGCTTTTGATGGAATGTAAATAAGACTCGTATAGTCCAACTTACCTTCCACTTTGTTGTGAGACCAGCTAAGAGCGTCTTGAAAATCATGAGAGACGTGTTTGTAGAATTCCTGATATTCCTCATCCTTAACTTCACCGCGAGAACGAGCCCACAATGCTTTAGCCGTGTTGATGGGCTGATATTCTGCAACGGGTTCTTCTTTAGTTTCTGCTTCTCCTTCCCCTTCTCCTTCTCCTTCTCCATCAGCACCTTCGTCATTTGGCATTTCAGGTGTGGGTTCTTCAAGCATCAAAACAGGCACTGATATGTGGTCAGCATATTTTTTAACTGTGCTCTTAATTCTCCAATTATCCAGAAATTCAGATTCTTCCTCTTTAAGATGTAATATCACAGAGGTACCACGCGTCTCTCTTTCTATAGATTCAATATCAAATTCGGCTTCACCTGTAGAGATCCAACGTACAGCTTCATCAGCTGCGGCGCTCGCACTTCGACTTTCAACAACGACTTTGTCCGCAACAATAAAGGTTGAATAGAAACCAACCCCAAACTGGCCGATGAGCTGAGCATCCTTTTTCTGATCGCCTGTCAATGCTTCAAGGAATTGAGATGTGCCTGATTTAGCTATCGTACCTAAATGACTAATCGCTTCATCACGCGTCATGCCCACGCCATTGTCAGAAATTGTGATAGTTTTCGCATCGGAATCAATATCGATCTTGATATTAAATTCACTGTCATCCCCCAAGAGCTCGGGATGAGACAAACTTTCAAATCTGAGTTTATCGATCGCATCGGAAGCGTTGGATATTAGCTCTCGAAGAAAAATCTCTTTATTGGAATAGAGAGAGTGGATCATTAGGTGGAGGAGTTGTTTGGCTTCTGATTGAAACCCAAGAGTTTCCTTTTTTGCTTCAACTGACATATTTGACCGTGCCCTTTCCTGAATAGTGAATTGTGTAATCAACTGGTTCAGGGATAAATGGGGGTCAATCAGGAGAATTCAAGCCATGATCCTAAAAACCGCAGTTGGGCGCGAAGAAGATGTGCATAAAAAAGCAGCCAGAAGGCTGCTTTTAACTTCAATATGAACCAGGTAGCCTTACCAGGCTGTCACAACTTTTAGTGTATTTCCAATTTCAGCAAGACTTTTCACTGTGGTAACACCTGCGGCTTCCAATGCAGCGAATTTGTCATCTGCTGTCCCTTTACCGCCAGCAATGATCGCACCTGCATGTCCCATCCGTTTACCCGGAGGTGCTGTAACACCTGCTATGTAACCTACAACCGGTTTTGTGACGTTACTCTTTATGAACTCAGCAGCTTCTTCTTCCGCATTACCACCGATTTCACCCACCATCACAATAGCTTCAGTAGCAGGATCTTCCTCAAACATAGCCAAGATATCTATGAAATTACTGCCGGGAATAGGGTCACCACCAATACCAACGCAAGTACTTTGGCCAAACCCTAGATCTGTTGTCTGCTTTACTGCTTCATAAGTTAATGTACCTGATCTGGATACGATACCCACTTTTCCGGGTAAATGTATTTCACCAGGCATAATACCAATCTTACATTCACCCGGTGTGATCACGCCGGGACAATTTGGTCCAATTAGACGAATACCCCTTGCATCAAGACTGGCTTTAACTGCGAGCATATCTAGGGTAGGTACACCTTCAGTAATACAAACTATTAGCTCAATACCAGCGTCTGCTGCTTCTAGAATACCGTCTTTAGCAAATGGTGCGGGAACGTAGATGACAGTTGCAGTTGCGGCAGTTGCTTCAACGGCTTCCCTGACCGTATTGAAAACGGGTAAATCAAGATGGGTTTGTCCACCCTTGCCCGGCGTAACCCCACCGACCATCTTTGTACCATAAGCAATGGACTGAGTAGAGTGCAGTGTACCTTGCGAGCCAGTAAATCCTTGGCAAATTACTTTGGTATCTTTATCAATTAATATACTCATGCGGCATCTCCTACAGCTTTTACTGCTTGCTCAGCGGCATCCGTTAAACTTACAGCCGCAATAATATTCACGTCACTTTCAGCTAGGGCTTTTGAGCCAAGTGCTGCATTATTTCCTTCAAAACGCACAATAACAGGGACTTCGACACCCACATCTTTCACTGCACCTATTATACCTTCGGCGATGATGTCACAACGCACAATTCCGCCGAAAATATTGATCAATACCGCTTTAACATTACTGTCGGACAATATGATTTTAAATGCTTCGCTTACCGTTTCTTTTGTTGCTCCGCCACCTACATCCAAAAAGTTTGCAGGCTGACCACCATGTAGTTTCACCAGATCCATTGTGCCCATCGCGAGACCTGCACCATTGACCATACAACCAATATTGCCGTCGAGCGCAACATAATTCAGGTCAAACTCAGAAGCACGATTCTCTCTTTCGTCTTCTTGGCTGTGGTCGCGCATCATAGTTAAAGATTTTTGTCGATACAGAGCATTTCCGTCTATTGCGACCTTTGCATCAAGACAGTGAATGTCTCCGGCTTTTGTCACAACAAGCGGATTGATTTCAAGCAACGCAAGATCTTTCTCAACGAACATAGTTGCAAGCTTCACATAAACATTGGCAAATTGATTAACTTGTTTGCCTGTTAATCCAAGCTGGAAAGCCAATTCGCGACCTTGATAGGCTTGTCCACCTAGGGCGGGATCAACAGTGGCCTTCAGTATTTTTTCAGGTGTTTCTTCTGCTACCTTTTCGATTTCAACCCCACCTTCAGTTGATGCCATGAAGACAACGCGCCTAGAAGACCGATCAATAACCGCACCAAGATAAAGTTCTGTTTCAATATCTGTGCAATCTTCAATATAAATTTTGCTTACCGGCTGACCTGCTGCATCGGTCTGAAATGTCACTAAGTTCGTACCGATATGCTGATCGCAAAACGCCCTCACTTCTTCTTCGCTCGATACCAGTTTTACACCACCGGCCTTACCACGACCGCCTGCGTGAACCTGAACTTTGATAACCCAGGTATCACCCCCTAGTGTCTTTGTTGCTGCTACTGCCTCATCTGCTGTATCAACCGCTATTCCTATTGAAACCGGCAGATCATATTCAGCAAACAGTTGTTTTGCCTGATACTCATGGAGATTCATAAATTAATATTCCTTATTTCTTTTTTCGTCTATTGGCTATGTGTATGGCATGACCCGAAACTGCCAAGGCAGCTTCGTGCAATCCTTCTGAAAGTGTTGGATGAGCAAACATGGTAAGACCAAGATCTTCAGCGCTCGATTCAAATTCCATTGCAATTACCGCTTCAGCAATGAGTTCGGAAACATGACCACCGATCATGTGAACACCCAGAATGCGATCTGTTTCTTCATCCGCGATAACTTTGATAAACCCAGTAGTATCATTAGCCGCCATCGCACGACCACTCGCCGCCATGGGAAAAGTGCCCACATTGAATTTATCACCAGCGGCTTTTAGTTCTTGTTCGGTTTTTCCAACCCAAGCCACTTCTGGATGTGTATAAATAACAGAAGGGACGCAATCATAATTGACGAGGGGTTTCTGTCCCGCAATGCGCTCAACAACCATTAAGCCCTCTTCCATTCCTTTATGTGCGAGCATAGGTCCTCTAACCACATCTCCCACAGCATAAATACTGGGAGCACTCGTTGCACAGAGGTCATTAACGTGAATAAATCCACGTTCATCAAGATTAACGCCTGAACCAGCGGCAAGTAATCCTTCTGTATAAGGGCGGCGACCCACCGCAACAATTAAGCGATCAAAGGTTTCAGTTTTTTCTCCTTCACCGTCGCTATAAATAACATTAACTTTCTTACCCTTTATTTTACTTCCTGTGACGCGCGCTCCAAGTCGCACATCCATGCCTTGCTTTTTAAGCTGTTTAGCAGCTTCTTTTGCTACCTGCTTATCCGCCATGGGGAGGAAATCTTCCAATGCTTCAAGAACGACAACCTCAGCTCCCAGCCGCATCCAAACACTACCGAGTTCCAAACCGATAACACCGGCTCCAATCACACCAAGCTTCTTTGGAACACTTTTGAAATCCAATGCTCCAGTGCTATCCACAATGATATCATCAGTGAGAGGGCAAGGTGGAATAGCAACAGGCACAGAACCTGTTGCGATAACAATATTGTCAGCTTCGAGAGATTCAACTTTGCCGTCATGCAAGGTCACTTCCACTACTCTTCCTGCATGCAATTTTGCTGCCCCATCAAAGGTTGTCACACCATTAGCTTTCATTAAGCCAGCAACGCCCTTGGTTAAATTCTCTACAATTTGATCTTTACGAGCAATCATTGCCTCAATATCAACTGAAACACCCTTCACTTTAATCCCAAGGACATCGAAGTTTTCAGTCGCCTCTATATACTTATGTGAGGTATCCAACAGTGCTTTTGAGGGGATACATCCCACATTCAAACAAGTACCGCCATAGACCGGCTTACCTTCTTTGCTTATCCACTTATCAATGCAGGCTGTATTCAAACCAAGTTGAGCAGAACGTATGGCTGCATGATAACCTGCAGGTCCTGCACCAATAATTATCACATCGAACTTTTTACTCATCTACTTTTTCTCCAATGCCTTAAATATCCAGCAGGATACGTGCTGGTTCTTCAAGAAAATCTTTAATTGTTACCAAAAATCGTACGGCTTCTTGACCATCAATCAACCTGTGATCATAAGACAGTGCCAAGTACATCATTGGGCGAATTTTCACCTCTCCATTAACTGCCATTGGCCTTTCCTGGATTTTGTGCATGCCCAAGATGCCAGTTTGTGGCGGATTTAATATTGGCGTGGACAGCAAGGATCCAAATACACCTCCATTTGAAATGGTAAATGTACCTCCCATCATGTCGTCCATCGTCAATTTATTATCTCGCGCTTTCAATCCATAGTCCCGAATTTGACTTTCAATTTCAGCCAGAGTGAGACTATCGGCATCTCTTAGAACAGGTACAACCAAGCCTCTCGGTGAGCCGACAGCAACACCAACATCCTGATAGCCATGATAGACAATATCATTACCGTCTAGGGATGCATTAACGGCCGGAAACCTTTTCAGAGCTTCAACACTGGCTCGAACAAAGAAAGACATAAAACCCAGCCTAGTGCCATCATGCGCTTTTTCAAATGCGTCTTTATACAGTGTTCTCAGTTCCATTATTGCTGTCATATCCACTTCATTAAAAGTGGTTAACATGGCTGCAGTTTCCTGGGCTTCAATTAATCGTCTAGCGATACTGGCACGTAGCCTTGTCATCGGAACGCGACGCTCAACCCTTCCTTCCGCTATTGGCTCATTTGCAGCGGCAGGCATGGCTGATACTGTAGGTTGCTTTTCAACAGAAGCAACTGCTTTGAGTACGTCTTCTTTTGTTATTCGTCCACCCTTACCACTACCACTGACATGGCTTAAGTCAATTTTATTTTCTTCGGCTATTTTCCTTGCCGCAGGACTGGCTATGGAGTCTATATCATTAGTTTCTGTTGTCTCTGCTTGAGATTCTGTCGTGTCGCTTGTATCTGTAGAATCGCTTGTCGCTGTGCCAGCCTCAAATATACCAAGCACCTCTTCTGCAAGCACTATTTCGCCCACTTGCTTTCGAATTTCGCTTACCATTCCGTCACTGGGTGCCACTACTTCTAAAACAACTTTGTCCGTCTCTATATCAACAATAAGTTGATCTCGTTTAACGCTTTCTCCAACCTCAACATGCCAGGTGGCAATTTCTCCGTCAGCAATGGATTCAGGGAATTCCGGTGCTTTAATTTCCGTCATGGGACTATCCTTTATAATTTCCTATCTTTAGTAGAAACCTAATTTCTTCACTTTACCTAATTTTAATTTTTAACATACAAAGCGGTTTGAATAAATTCTTCCATCTGTCTTATGTGTAATGACAAATATCCTGCTGCCGCGGCGGCGGAAGCATTTCGACCTGCATAATGAAGATAAAGACCTGGAAACTTCTCATGTATCACTTTCCTCAAGTGATGTTGACTGCTGTACCAAGCACCCTGATTCATAGGCTCTTCCTGACACCAAACGGCACAGGAAATATTGGGATATCTGCCAATAACCGTGCTCAGGTCATCTTCTGGGAAGGGATAAAGCTGCTCTATTCGAACAATTGCCACTCCTTTCAGATTATCTTCTTCTCTTTTTAACTGTAGATCGTAATAAACCTTGCCTGAGCAAAAAACAATTCTAGTAACCGATTCATCAATTCCATTTTGTGGTTCATCAATGACTGTTTGAAAATTTCCATCGCACAAATCTTCGAGAGAATTGATTGCCCGCTTGTGTCTTAACAAGCTTTTCGGTGTCATAATAATCAGCGGCTTGCGTAAGTTTCTAATAATTTGCCTTCGGATGAGATGAAACATTTGAGCCGGTGTAGTTGGTATACATACTTGAATATTATGTTCAGCCGACAGCTGTAAGTATCGTTCAATTCTTGCAGATGAATGTTCCGGACCTGCCCCTTCGTAGCCGTGAGGAAGCAAAAGTGTCAAGCCACATAATCTGCCCCACTTATGCTCTCCGCTGGTAATAAACTGATCTATTACAACTTGAGCCCCATTCGCAAAATCTCCAAATTGAGCCTCCCATATCACAAGTGTGCTAGGACTTGTTGTGGAATAACCATATTCAAAAGCGAGTACCGCTTCTTCAGAAAGAAAAGAATCATAGAGTTTAAAATCTTCCTTATCTTCATTCACCATACTTAGTGGCGTATGCGTCAATCCTTCCTTTTGGTCGTGCAACACAGCATGACGATGGGAAAAAGTGCCACGCCCGACATCTTGACCGATGAGACGAATGTCGTAGCCCTGATCCAATAAGGTTGCATAAGCCATTATCTCAGCGTAACCCCAATTGATCATTGTTGCTCCCGCTGTCATTTTTTTACGGTCTTCAATAATCTTCCCGACTTGTTTTTGGAGCACAAAGCCTTCTGGCAACTCACCAATTCTGTTAGCCAGATTCTGAAAATCTTTCAGCGGATAATGAGTATCTGCTTCTGCAGTCCACTTTAGCCCAAGATAAGGCGTCCAATCGACAAACATAGAACTATCAGGTTCTTTTAGGTAATCCCAGGCTACCGCCATTCCCTTATCCATAGCATCACGATAAGCTAGCTTTCGACTTTGAAAATCATCATCAGCAATGCAGCCTTCCTTAATAATTTTTTCGGCATAAATGGTTAATGTAGTCGGATGAGATCGAATGGCCTTGTACATAATGGGCTGGGTAATCGAAGGTTCATCTCCCTCATTATGACCACGGCGACGATAGGAATATAGATCGATAACTACATCCTTTTTGAATTCCATTCGATAATCTAAGGCTAACTGAGAGACAAAGATGACGGCTTCTGGATCATCACCGTTGACATGGAAAATAGGGGCCTGGACCATTTTAGCGATTTCAGTACAGTAATGGGTTGATCGCGCATCCTCTCGACGGCTCATGGTATAACCAATCTGGTTATTGATGATGACGTGTATTGTCCCACCAACATAAAAACCTCTTGTCTGAGACATCTGAAAGGTTTCCATGACGACGCCCTGTCCTGCAAATGCCGCATCACCGTGGATATTAATCGCAAGCACTTTATCTCCGGCTTTATCGTTCCTCCTGTCTTGACGTGCTCGAACAGAACCCGCAATGACAGGTGCAGAGATTTCTAAGTGCGAGGGATTAAAGCCTAAAGCAAGGTGCATTTCACCACCGGGCGTCATTAAGTTTGTGGAGAATCCTTGATGGTATTTTACATCTCCGGATCCTGTTCCCGGTGTATAACGGCCTTCAAACTCATCAAACAATTCAGCTGGATTCTTCCCCATTAAGTTGACTAAAACATTGATTCGACCGCGATGCGC
>JAESSY010000139.1 GCA_016763855.1 Pseudomonadales bacterium | reverse complement strand
TTCGTTGGAGATTTCAAGCAAGCCAATCGGCGCATGCACAACAAGACTTTCATCGTCGACAATGCCCTCGGCATCGTCGGAGGGCGCAATCTTGCAGATGAGTATTTTCAATTGAAAGACGAATCAGTGTTCTCTGATTTCGACATCCTGGCTTTTGGACCGATCGTGCGGGAAATTTCGATATCGTTTGACGCCTACTGGAATCACGCACTTGCCGTACCGATAGAGCGGGTATTGAAGCGCCAGGATACCGATTCGCTGGAAACTGTGCGAAGTGGCATGGCCGAGGAAGCTGACAATATTTATGCCAGCGTCTATCGGCAGGCACTTGATAGCGATCTGATGCGAGATTTGATGACCGGGAAGCAAGCTTTGTTTGTGGCCGATGCCAGGGTCATGTCGGACGATCCTGATAAACTTGTTAACAAGGTTGGTGCGGAAGAACACTTGCGGTTAGCGACTGAACTCGATGTACTCCTGCGCGATGCGAACCGGGAAATCATGTTCCTTTCTCCTTACTATGTGCCCGGCGACGACGGCGTTCAGTATGTGCGCGATCTGGTTAGCAGGGGCCTACGTGTTGTCATGGTCACCAACTCTCTCAGCTCAACCAATCAAATTATGGTGCACTCGGGATATGCGCACTATCGAAAGGACGTGATTGACGCGGGGGTCGAACTCTATGAGGTGCGTGCAAATGCGGGACGAGGCTTACAAGGTGGCGATGGCCCGGAAGCCGTCACAATGCATACAAAATTAATACTCATTGATCGCCGCTACCTGCTTGTTGGTTCCCTGAACCTAGATCCACGTGCAATTGAGCTTAATTCTGAGTTTGGTTTGTTGATTGAATCTGAGGCATTAGCGGAAATGATTGCTTCGGGACTCGACGATACGATCACAACACTTGCTTACCGTGTCGCAAAAGACGACAAGGGCCATCTAGAATGGCGAGGCATCGTTAACGGCGTAGAGACCATAGAAACGAACGAGCCTCAGGCGAGCGGATGGCTGCGATTCAAGGCCTGGTTTATGAATATAGTGCCGGAAAGCCAACTCTAGTGCATGCGCTATTGTCCATTAGAGAGTGACAGCAATTTAGGAATATTATGGAAACTCAAGCCATTGTTATTGTAAATTTTATGACGTTCACCATAGGCATAATGGTGTATTTGTCTGGGCGACTATTGACTCAGCGTGTTGGGTTTTTACGTGAATATAATATTCCCGAAGCTGTGACGGGAGGGATCCTAGCATCTCTTGTGACTTTAGTTCTATTTTTGGTTTTTAGCATCGAGCTCTCTTTTGAAATGGGAATACGCGATACTTTGCTGATTTATTTCTTTACGACCATTGGCCTGAATTCGCGGTTTAGCGATCTTCTTCAGGGGGGTAAGCCCTTGCTGATTTTGCTTGTGATAACGCTCAGCTATATTTTCTTCCAGAATTTAATCGGTGTTACTGTGGCTCAGCTGTTGGGGTTACCCAGCGCGATGGGGATATTGACAGGTTCAGCGTCACTCTTGGGTGGGCACGGTACGGTGATTGCGTGGGCGCCTGAAATTGCCGCCAATCACGGCGTCCCCAATGCGCTTGAGCTAGGTGTTGCATCTGCCACGCTTGGCTTGATTATCGCCAGTTTGTTGGGTGGCCCCATTGCAAAATATTTGATGGCTCGGCACAAAATTGTAGGAAGTTCGGGTGAAGAGTTAAGCGTGGGTACGTCATATAAGAATGAAGCGACAGAAACACTGTCTCATGTTGATTTTATGAGCGTGATGCTTGTTGTTCATGTAGCGATAATATTTGGATATTTTCTTAATGAGGCAGTGACCGAAATGGGTGTGAGGTTGCCGTTGTTTGTAACCTGCCTGTTTGTTGGTATTTTAATGTCAAATACAATCCCATTTATGTTTAAAAAAATTCCATGGCCTGCGCATACACCTTCTCTTGCGATGTTTTCTGAATTCTCTCTGGGGCTATTTATTGCTATGTCCCTGATGGGGATGCAGTTATGGGCGGTTGCAGATCTTGCGGGGCCATTGATCATTCTATTAGGCATGCAGGTACTTGTTGCCACCTTGTTTGTTGTGTTTATTTTCTTTAGGATTATGGGAAGTGACTATCAATCCGTTGTTTTAAGCGCGGGTTTTACAGGTTTTGTGCTTGGGGCAACACCAACAGCCATTGCCAACATGTCTGCTGTTACGAAATCGCATGGTGCCGCCCCAGCCGCCTTTATTATCCTGCCGCTCGTTGGTGCGTTTTTTGTTGATCTCACCAACGCTTTTGTCATTCAGTTTTTCTTGGGCTAACACAGGCTTATAACAATCGAGATAGATATCTATGAAAAAATATAAATACTCTAAGTTTCTGGCATTGTTGATCGGTGTTATACCTATTTCTGGGTGTAGCAGCTTTGGCAAAGGAATTGTAGAGGGATTCCTTGAGCAATCGGAAAAGGAAGATACCAGAGCATGTCAGATATGGAGCAAAGGGTTTTCTGGGATTGACGCAAGTATCGATAGAAAAGAAGGAAAAACCAAAGTTTTGATGGTGCATGGAGTGGGTCATCACCTGCCTGGATATTCGACCATCCTGTTAGAGAAGTTAGCCAAGGAACTTGATCTGCCTGTGTTGGAGTCACCTTTCAAAGAACTGACTCTTGCTGATGTAGATTCTCCTTCAAAAAATTTGGGTAATTTGCGCTTGAATCGATTGCTTAGTAAAGACCGATCAAGGGAGTTGCTTTTCTACGAATTGACCTAGTCCAGTATTAGCCAAAGTGAGAAGGAAGTTTTAGCCTATGACAATTCTGGTGAGCATTCTTTTCGTCGGGCAAGAGTCAATGATCTCCTGAAGAAATTTTCTAATGACGCCATCGCTGATCCGATGATCTACCTGGGCGATAAACAGGAAGACATCCAAAAATCCGTTACAGTAAGCTCCTGCTGGATGGGGGCTTATGGGTGGGACGACTTCCCTTCGGGCGCACATAAGCCGTGTAATGCCTTTACTCCCGCTGCTATAGCGAATGCAGGGAAAGATGACACGATCATCATTGCTCATAGTTTAGGGAGCAGGATCGCCTTTGATGCCTTGCAACTTACTGCGAGGCTAATCAATGACGAAAAAGTTAGAGAAGCTTATCCTGACCTCGAAAAAGTACACCGTTTGGTACAGGATAAAGAGATTACTATTTTTATGCTTTCCAACCAATTACCCTTATTACAATTGGGTCGTTCGCTACCAGAAGTATTAAATGAAAACGAAAAATACTGTTCAGCACAAGGCAGCCACTATTTGGAACGATTTGCAAACCAAACTCACATTGTGGCTTTCAGCGATCCCAATGACATACTGAGCTATGCAATTCCTGCAGGCTTTGAAGATAAATATCTTGATTCCCGGATGTGTACAATCGTTAGCAATATCATCCTCAATATCGCAAATGTAGTCGATGTCTTTGGTGTCAGTAACCTTGCCAACCCCATGGAAGCGCATTTAGGCTATGACCATGACGAGCGCGTAATCGCATTGATGGCACATGGGCTGAGCAATAAAAGCATGGCTCCCATAATTAAAGAGCGGTGTGACTGGACAGAACTTACCCACTGAAAACGCACGATGCCGCAATCAAAGCATATGGTGATATGTAAGTGACGACAAAACCGATGTACATCTGTCTGCTCCTTCTGCTTGTTGCCGGTTGTGCCACAGTGCCGTTGGATCAGCCCAAATCCCGCAGTCAAGCCATCACAGATACCGCAGAGACGGATTTCGGCAAACTGGCGAACGACTGGGCAGATCTTCACGATCAAAAGTCCGGGTTCTTCCCCCTGGCACAGGGTATGGACGCACTTGGCGCAAGGCTGAGTATGGCCAGCAAGGCGGAGAAGAGTATCGACCTGCAGTACTTTCTGATGAAAGACGATTCAGCGGGTCTCGCCATCATGAATACCTTGCTGGAGGCCGCTGACCGCGGCGTGCGCGTACGATTTCTCCTGGACGACATCTTTACATCGGCAGCGGATGAGAATCTGTCGCTGATCAACCAGCACCCAAACATTGAGGTTCGGCTGTTCAATCCGATATCCCGTCGCGGAATGTACTACCTCAACTTCGTCGGGGATTTCAGGCAGGCTAATCGGCGTATGCACAACAAGACGTTCACCGTCGATAACGCCATCAGCATAGTCGGCGGGCGCAATCTTGCGGACGAGTATTTTCAGCTGAAAGAAGAATCGGTGTTCTCTGATTTCGACATTCTAGCGTTTGGACCGATCGCACAAGAAATATCGGCGTCGTTTGACGCTTACTGGAATCACACGCTCGCCGTACCGGTGGAGCAAGTCTTAAAACACGGAGATTTTGAATCGGTTGAAACGGTGCGAAGCAGTCTATCCGACGAAACCGACGATATTTTTGCCAGCATTTACCGGCGCGCGCTTGATAGCGAGCTGCTGCAAGATTTGATAAGCGGCAAGCAAACTCTGTTTGTGGCAGATGCCAGGGTCATGTCGGATGACCCGGACAAGCTTGTTAACGAGGTTGGCGACGAAGAACACATGCAGCTTGTGACCGAACTCGATGCACTCCTGCGCGACTCGGAACGAGAAGTCACGTTCATCGCCCCATACTATGTGCCTGGCGACGACGGTGTTCAGTATTTACGCAACCTGGTCGGCAGGGGTCTGCGAGTTGTTATGGTCACCAATTCTCTAAGGTCAAACAATTCTATCGCAGCGCACTCGGGGTATGCGCGCTATCGAAAAGACGTAATTGACGCGGGCGTCGAACTGTATGAGGTGCGTGCAATTTGGGGACGGGAGGCGAGCGGTGGCGACGGCCCGGAAGTGCTTACGATGCATAAAATTGACACTTATTGATCGCCGCTACGTGCTCGTTGGCTCGCTGAACCTCGATCCGCGTTCAATTGAACTCAATTCTGAGTTTGGGTTATTGATCGACTCTGAGGAAATGGCGGGAATATTTGCCACTGGAGTCGACGAATCGATCACGACACTCGCCTACCGCGTCGGAAAAGACGACAACGGCCATCTGGAATGGCGAGGCGTCGTTGACGGTGTAGAAACCATAGAGACGAGCGAACCCCAGTCGAGTGGGTGGCGGCGATTCAAGGCTTGGTTGATGAAAATAGTGCCGGAAAACCAACCCTAGCACTCTGTCTATGATCAATGCGGTTTACTGCGATTAAAAGGGCGCCCAAAATTAAAGGCTAGAACGACTTTTCTGGCTGATCACGAATTGTGCTGGGGATACCCCGAAAGCCTCTCCCTCAACCAATCGGCCGTCGGTTGAGGCGCTTGTTCCCCGCAACGAATTAGATAGGATTTGCCGCTAAACGAGCTTTTTGTTGCTATTAAGTTGATAAAAGCCTCTGCGTTTGTCACCCGTTTCTTGCCGCGTTTGTATTTCATACGGAGATGTTTTTCGGCGTCTTCTGGCGTGTATTCATTGCCGTTGCGGATAAACACGCATGCGCTCCTGCGGACATATTCTAGGAGATGATTGATTTTCTCTGCGTCGTCATCGCTTGCATAAGTCGAGGACGCCATCATGGCGAGAATGAACGCGTAGATGCGCAGTGATCTCATAATCGGAGTTCAACGGATATCGGGTTGTGATCGGATGATGTCACCCGTTTTGTCTCACTACTGTCTATGGAGAGACCTCGAACGAAGACATGGTCCAGCGCGTGACCGTTGAATGTTTTGCGATGATCCTCGTCTATTAGCACCGCCGAAAGCTCCAGTTCGCTAGTGATTTCATTAACGATGTCCATCCGCTTTTGACGCCATGTGTTAAAATCGCCGGACAAGATCGCCGGTCCATCGTGCACAGCAAGTACGTGACGAATCTGTTCCATTTGATCGCGAAATCGTATCAACCCAAGACTGATGTTTACCGCATGAACGTTGACGACGACCAGCGTTTTTTCGCTACCCGCGATGCTAAACTCTGTAATACTTGTTGCTTTGCGGCTTCTTAACAACGGTTCAACAACCGTAAGATGGCATTCGCTGAGCGGCTTGCGGACGCTGTAAGTCACCACACCTGTCGTTCTCGATCCGGTTGTGAAACCCTGACTAAATGACGAGTACCTTAACTCCTCCAACTGATGCTCAATGCCGAAATTCAGTACCGCTTCTTGGAGAAGCACGAGTTCCTTGCCAACGGCCAGATCGCGTAGATCCTTCTGCCAAGAATCCCTTGTTCCCTTTCTAATGTTCCAATTCAGTAAACCGATACTGTGGGTCTCCAGCGGATCAGACGGCGCAACGGTCGGTCGGTTTAACAACAACTGGCAATCTCTGACATTGGTCGCGATAGCCTCACCCCTGTCCGCAATGTCTCGCCCTAGCTGTGTATTGACAGCTACGCACGCACTCAACAGGAACGCTGTTGCGGCAAGAGATAATTGACGGATATGTTGTTTCATAAATAACAATTTACGAATTAGTAAAGACGGAGTTGATTCTGAACGTTATTGAATTAGTTGTACTGTGCGGCACGTATACGAATCAGCCCGATATAGCTTGTGACCTTTCACGACAATAGTCGTAACGATCTTCCTCTGCGTGCAGCGGCAGTGCCAGAAACGTCGCGCATACCAACAAAATCAAGACAGAGCGCAAATTCACGCTGCACCCGTCGTGGGCTCGACCTTTTGGCCAGAAACTCATTGTTAAATTCACTCCCAAATGTTTGGTATGCCAGCAGCCTCCACACCGAATAGACACGTTGCCGCAATGATTGTTTATAACGTATACGTTCACCGCGTGTCAAACCTACCAGAGTCTTCTCCGCAATCCGCAGTTAGAGTCCCGATATCACTTTGAGACCTATCAATGTCATCCTTTTAACACCAGCACGGGTCGATCTTGATCTCTATTTGAGCGTTTTAAAAAAAACGAGCCTCAATCAGCGACACCTAGGCTAATTTTGGTTTTTTTAAGGTACCGGCGATAGTGTACGATAGCAGATCAGATTTAATTAATGATTCGGCGCGCCCGGTTCCAAGGATACCTGAATCGGGCGCTGAGATTCGATCATGGGTTTGTCCTGCATCAGTATCTTGAGATGAAGGTCTTTCACATCCTCGTCCGTTGTTTTGTCATCGTAACGCATAGCCGTAATAATAATATCTTTACCCCGACCCAAATTTTCCAGGCGCCAAACGTGCCTACCACCATACTGGACCGGTAAACGGACTTTACGGCCTGCCTGAAGCACTGGTGATATTGCAAGAAGAAGGACTGGAAAATGCCTGGGCTCGTCATCAGTCAAACCATCAAGCACTGCGTGCCGGCATAGAAGCTATGGGCTTATCGTTTGTCGTACCTGAAGCCGCACGATTGCCACAACTTAATGCCGTCACCATTGCTGATGGCGTAGACGAAGCCACTGTACGTAGGCGGCTACTAAATGAGTTCAACCTGGAAATCGGTGCAGGTTTAGGCACACTGGCGGGCAAGGTGTGGCGCATTGGCCTCATGGGCCATACCGCCAATGCCAAAAATGTGATGTTCTGCCTCGGCGCTTTGGATACTGTGCTCACTGATATGGATGCACCGATTAAAAGTGGTGTAGCTGTGGCAGCGGCGCAGGCGGTTTTTAAAATCTGACTGCACTAATTTAAGGCGTGTGGCTAGCTTTGTTGGGGTAGGAAAATTAGAAAATTCGGCTCGGGGTAGAAAGTAGTGGACCCCAATAATTAGACAGTAAACTGGACGACTATAAGTGTTTTCCTCCATGATCAGCAAGACGCTGTGGAGAGAGATCGATCTTGATCACGGCCATGAACGATTTGTTGAAGCGTTCGCAGTGGTTTTTTGCTATTTTCGATTGCGTTTAAGTTCTTCACATATTGTTCGGCCAGTTCTTCTATTCTGGAGCCATTGAGAAGGGAATTGCTGCCAGAGACAAACTGGCAGCAATTTTTGCCCTGTAAAGTGCATTTTGTTTCAGGGTTTAGCTTTCCATGGGCTATAAATAAAATTATATAGCCCATAATTGGATAATTAACGAGCTATATAAGCGCGCAATTATTCGCTTATTCTTGGAGAGTAATTGTAATCGCTGCTTTTATGGATGTTTATGGATATTTTTATGGATATCAGTGATTTTGTTCTTTATAGTTTCTTTGGATATTTATGGATAAGTTATGAATTTAGACTCTTTATCAATCACGGAAGGGGTTTTAGCGGCTATCGCTGAACTTGACGAATTCAAAGGAGCTTGGCGCGCCTTGAGCACCCTTGCCCCTGAGCGTTTAACTGCGCTGCGCCAAGTAGCCACTATTGAAAGTATCGGTTCCTCTACCCGTATTGAGGGATCAAAGCTTTCCGATAGAGAAGTTGAAAAGCTCTTATCAAATCTACATATCAAAGCCTTTGAAACCAGAGACGAGCAGGAAGTCGCTGGGTATGCCACAGTCATGAATACTATATTTGAAAGCTGGGAGAATATCCCCTTCGATGAAAATCACATAAAACAATTCCACCGCGACCTACTTCAGTTTTCAGACAAAGATCAGCGCCATCGTGGAGAATATAAAAAACTTGATAACCATGTCGAAGCATTTGATGAAGACGGTAATTCAGTGGGAATCGTATTCCAAACAGACTCCCCATTCGATACGCCTCGTCTTATGGAAGAGCTCACTCAATGGACAATACGTTCCATAGATGAAAAGCGCCACCACCCGCTTATCATCGCAGCTGTCTTCATTGTGTCTTTTCTTGCTATCCATCCTTTCCAAGATGGTAATGGTCGTTTATCAAGAGTGCTTACCACGCTCTTGTTACTTAAAGCAGGTTACCTTTATGTGCCTTATAGTTCTTTGGAAAGTCTCATAGAGAAAAACAAGGAAGGTTACTATCTAGCCCTTAGGAGAACCCAGGGCGCAATCAGAACTGACCAAGTTAATTGGCAACCTTGGTTACTCTTTTTCTTAGAAGTGCTCTTGAAGCAAAAAAGAAAACTAGAGACCAAAGTTGAAAAAGAAAAGCTCATGCAAAAGTCTTTGCCCGAGCTTTCATTGCAAATCCTCTCGCTGACTAAGGAGCATGGCAGCATCGCAGTAAGCGATGTAGTAGCCGCAACAGATGCCAATAGAAATACCGTTAAAAAACATTTGCAAAATCTGGTTGCTTCCGGTTACCTACTCCAGCAAGGAGCACGCAAAGCGGCTCGGTATGTGCTTCACTAGAGCCTAATAAGGGCGCTGCCACCGAAAACTATAGTTTCCCACAAGCCTAGGTTGAAAGGGACTATACCAATGGTTCCCAGTCAAAGCCTTGATCCTTTTATCAATGACGATGCGACTCCATACACAATGGGCGCTACGAAACCCCTGGCCTCATATACATTTTCAGATAGCCCATCTAGCTTGGCTTTTTCTTCAAAAGTGAACCTAATTGAGAAGGGCGGAGGATGGTTTTTGGGTTTATCGTCAGAAATATCACTCATTTTCTATGCCTCCCATTGCTGGAGGCGTAATGTGCTGGTACAATCCGCATCCAATTTGGCCTAGGGCTGAATTGGGTTTATTGGTTTTGAGTGGTTTTGCAGCGATGTCATAGGCTGTAATGAGATTGTCGAGTGGTGGTATACCGTTGGCAGCCTACCCCCGCTACCAAGCAAGAGATTTTTGGAGAAGCCCCTTGTTAGGGGCTTTTTATTAGCAACATTGTTAGTTGGCGAAAGACACTATGTGATTCTAGACAGTAAGAAGTTCTAGACGGTATGAACTACCGATCTATTAGTGCTTTAAGTAGGGTTGTACATGAAGCTTTAGTGTACGCGCCCTTACTAAAGCCAAAATCACGAATGGTTCTGTCTGACATTCGTAGATTAGGAATGGGCTTGAGGCCCATTTTTTATTGGAAAGTTTTATGGGAAGTTTTATTGGAAAGCTTTATGGGGTTTTTTGTTAGAAGTTGTACAGGAAATTTAGTTGGGATTGGCGATAGATGAATGAAGAGTATCGAGCGCTGATCGAACCCATAGTGAATAGTTTCGATTATGAATTATGGGGTTTGGAATACCTTACGCAGGGTCGGTATTCAGTTTTAAAGATCTTCATTGAATCAGAGAAAGGTGTCGATGTAGATGACTGTGCAAGGATTAGCAAACAGGTGAGTAGTTTGTTTGACGTAGAAGATGTTATTTCTTCTAACTATACCTTAGAGGTGTCATCCCCTGGTATGGATAGACGGCTATTTACAATAGAACAATTTGAAAAGTATAAAGGTGCAAAAGCTAAACTCAATTTGCGCTCAGCCTTTGAAGGAAAGAGAAAGTTTAAAGGCGTACTCAGTGGAGTTGAAAATGGTGATGTCGTACTTCGAGTTGGAGATGAAGAATTTATTTTTCCCTTCGACGATATTGATCGCGCGAACATAGTGCCGGTCTTTAATTAGAAGTTTTTATTAACCGTATGTTGTCAGACGAGGCAATATAATGAGCAAAGAAATATTATTAGTAGTTGAATCCGTTTCGAACGAGAAGGGGGTTGCTCCAGACATCATCTTTGATGCCCTGGAAGTTGCTCTCGCGAGCGCGGCAAAGAAACGTTATGCAGATGACGTTGAACTGCGTGTGAAGATCGATAAAGAAACGGGAGACTATGAAACCTTTCGCCGTTGGGAAGTCCTAGATGACGACGCAGAGATGGAATTTCCAACTGCACAAATGTCTTTAACCGCGGCTCGTCTTGATGAGCCAGAGAAACAGGTTGGAGAATTTGTTGAAGAACAAGTTGGTTCGGTCACCTTTGGAAGGATTGCGGCTCAAACCGCCAAGCAAGTTATTGTACAAAAAGTACGTGAAGCAGAGCGAGCGATGGTTGTTGAGGCATATAGCTCTCGTATTGGTGAGCTTGTAAATGGTCAGGTTAAGAAGGTAAATCGAGATGCAGTTATTATTGATCTTGGTAATAATGCTGAAGCCTTGCTGCCAAGAGAAGACTGGATACCTAGAGAAACATTTAGAATGGGTGATCGTCTTCGTGCATTGCTAAAAGAAGTACGACCAGAGGTGCGTGGCCCTCAATTGATATTGTCTCGTACTGCGCCAGAGATGTTGGTTGAACTTTTCAAAATTGAAGTGCCGGAAATTTCAGATGGCATTATTGAAATTCTAGGTTCGGCTCGGGATCCTGGTTCTCGTGCAAAGATCGCCGTTAAAACAAATGATGGGCGAATTGATCCTGTTGGCGCGTGTGTTGGTATGCGTGGTTCAAGAGTGCAAGCGGTGTCTGGTGAGCTCGGTAATGAGCGAATCGATATCGTACTTTGGGATGACAATGTTGCTCAATTAGCAATCAATGCCATGTCTCCTGCAGAAGTCGCCTCCATCGTCGTTGAAGAAGAAACTAATAGTATGGATATTGCTGTAAGCGAGGACAATTTGGCTCAGGCAATTGGTCGAGGCGGGCAAAATGTTCGCCTGGCAAGTGAGTTGACGGGCTGGACCCTTAACATCATGACTGAAGATGAAGCTGCGGAGAAACATGATGTAGAAGCGGGGGCCACCATTGAAACCTTTATGAAACAGTTAGATGTGGATGAAGATGTGGCCATCGTACTGGTTGAAGAAGGTTTTGGTACCTTGGAAGAAGTTGCTTATGTTCCCATTGAGGAGATGATTGCAATTGAAGGTTTTGACGAAGAAATCGTTGAAGAGCTTCGTGAGAGAGCAAAGAGCGCTCTCACGACAATGGAGCTGGCCAGCGAAGAAGAGCTTGATGCTGTAGAGCCGGCGCAAGACCTTCTTGAAATGGAAGGAATGGATAAACACCTCGCTTATGTTTTGGCGAAAAGCGGTGTTGTTACGATGGAAGATCTTGCTGAACAAGCAATTGATGATCTTATTGATATTGAAGAAATGGACGTGGAACGAGCGGGTGCATTGATCATGACCGCACGTGCCCCATGGTTTGCAGAGGACGCGGCTGACGAGGCCTAGTCCCAAAGTAAGGTAGATTGAATGGCGAATGTAACTGTATCGCAGCTGGCTGAGACTATAGATACTCCAGTTGACCGATTATTGCAGCAGATGCAAGAAGCAGGGCTATCGAAAAATAGTGCCGATGATGTCGTGTCCGAAGAAGAAAAGCGGACTCTGCTTGCTCATATCAAAATGACCCATGGTGAATCTGAATCTGCGCCTAAGAAAATTACTTTGAAGAGAAGAACTATCAGCACCCTGAAAAAAGCGGGTGGTGGCGGCAGGGGTCGAACGGTAAATGTTGAAGTCAGAAAAAAACGTACTTATGTACGTAAGACAACAACGGAAGCGACGGACAATTTGATTGAAGAGAAAGTTGCCGAGGCGGTTTTTGAGTCTGTAGCTGAGTCAGAGGCACCTGTATTTGACGAGGAAGCACATCGAAATGCGGTTATTGCTGAGATGGAAGCTGAGGCAAACAAGCGCCACTCTGATGCAGCCAAGAAAGTAGAAGAGGCTGCGCAAGAAGCAAAACTAGCCGCCGAAGCTGAAGCCGCTGCAGTAAAGAAAAAGACTGATGAAGCAGCGGCCAAGAAAGCGAAAGAGTCTACTGAAAGTAAAGTGAGTTCTCGAAAAGACAAGCGTGATCGCCACGACTTGGATGAAAGAGACACTAAAGACAAGAAATCAAAGCCGGGAGCGCGAAAACGACCTCAGGGTCGTGGTGGGCGACTTGGTTTGTCAAAAGCTCGCTCTCGTCGAAATGTAAGAGCTCACAGTTCTAGTGAACATCAATTTACGGCACCGACTGAAGAAATTATCCGTGAAATTGAAGTAGGTGAAACTATCACGGTTTCTCAGTTGTCACAGAAGATGGCCGTTAAAGCGACAGATGTTATCAGGTCTCTAATGAGCTTAGGTGTGATGGCCAATATTAATCAGACTGTTGATCAGGACACCGCGACGCTGGTGATAGAAGAATTTGGACACGCCATAAAACTTGTTCATTCTGGTGATCTGGAAAAATCCATCGTAGAAGAAGAGATGGCTCTCGAAGGTGAGATGCAGCCTAGAGCGCCAGTCGTTACGGTAATGGGTCACGTCGATCACGGCAAGACCTCACTACTCGACTATATTAGATCTGCCAATGTGGTTGACGGTGAGGCAGGTGGTATAACCCAGCATATTGGTGCTTACAGAGTATCGACTAGCCATGGTGAAATTTGTTTTATAGATACGCCAGGTCACGCGGCATTTACTGCCATGCGCCAGCGAGGTGCGAATGCTACTGATGTCGTCATTCTTGTTGTTGCTGCTGACGATGGTGTTATGCCTCAAACGGAAGAGGCCATTAAGCATGCAAAAGCTGCGGGCGCGCCAATCGTTGTTGCTGTGAATAAGATGGATAAAGAAGGTGCCGATATAGAGAAAGTGAAAAGCGAATTGGCAGCAAAAGATGTTATTCCTGACGGCTGGGGTGGTGACACACAATTTGTCCCTGTCTCTGCTATTACAGGTGATGGTGTTAGTGATCTATTGGAAGCAGTGTTGCTACAAGCAGAGTTGTTAGAGCTTGGCGCTGTGGCGAAAGGGGCTGCTCACGGTATCGTGATTGAGTCAGAGTTAGAGAAAGGTCGCGGTCCTGTTGCGACATTATTGGTTCAAAATGGCACTTTAGAACAGGGTGATGTTGTCGTTGCGGGTGATCAATTTGGTCGAGTACGGGCTGTACGAGATGACCAAGGTACTTCGATAAAAACTGCGGGGCCTTCAACCCCCGTCAGTGTATTAGGTTTAAATGGTACCCCCGGCGCAGGTGAATCCTTTGTTGTGGTTAAAGATGAAAAGCGCGCAAGAGAAATCGCACAGTTTAGAAAAGACAAAGCCAACGAAGTTCGTTTGGCAACACCAGCTGCGAGCTTGGATAATCTCCTTGCTAGCTTTGGGTCAAGTGAGATCGATTTCCTTAATATTGTCGTTAAGGCGGATGTGAGAGGAAGCCTTGAAGCCATCGTGACAGAGCTGCAAGCGTTGGGTAATGATGAAGTGAAAGTTAATGTTGTTCACTCTGGCGTTGGTGGTATTGCGGAAACCGATGTAAATTTTGCACTTACATCAGGTGCAGTCATTTTTGGTTTCAACGTGCGCGCAGATACTTCGGCACGTCGCTTAGTCGAAGCAGAAGGATTGGATCTTAGATATTACAAGGTCATTTATGATTTGGTTGATGATGTTAGAGATGCCCTGAGTGGCATGTTGTCACCAGAAGTAAGAGAAGAAATTGTCGGTATCGCCTTGGTCAAAGATGTCTTCCAGTCTAAGAAGCTCGGTAGTATTGCGGGCTGTATGATTACTGAAGGTACAGTACACCGTGATAAAAAAATCCGCGTCTTACGAGATGATATTGTGATCTATGAAGGCGAACTGGAATCATTGCGTCACTTTAAAGAAGAAGTGAATAGCGCCAGAAACGGAACAGAATGTGGTATCGGCGTGAAGAACTACAATGATGTAAAAGTTGGGGATCAAATCGAAGTTTTTGAATCTCGTGAGGTCGCTCGAGCGCTATAGCGCTAAGGGTTAATATATGCCAAGAGAATTTAGTCGAGGAAATCGCGTAGCTGATCTTATCCAGCGCGAACTTGCCATATTACTTCAAAGAGAAGTGAAGGATCCTCGTTTGGGTATGGTGACAATTAACGAAGTCACAGTGAGTCGTGATTTAGCCTATGGTGATGTTTATTTCACTGTATTGCCAGATGAGAACCATGAAGCCTGTGTTGAGATTCTCAATAATGCGGCGGGCTTTTTACGTTCTATGTTGGCGAAAGTTTTGAAGACAAGAACAACGCCAAAACTACGCTTCCATTATGATAAGACGATCAAAGATGGTGCGCGTATGTCTAAAGCGATTGAAGATGCGTTAAGAAGAGATAGACAGAATCATGTGGATGATGCTGATGGCTCCGATACATAAATAGTGCTGATCCAGAAACCAAGTTCAGCGGGGTTACTTCCCTCGTAAGTGCTAGAAATTATGGTCTAACATATTTATGGTTCTGCACCTTGTAAGGAAATTCGTCTATTAATGGACGGGAACTAACTAGATGGCTAAGCGCAGAACGGTAAACGGCATTCTGATATTGGATAAGCAGATCGGTATTAGCTCAAATGGTGCCTTACAAGATGCGAAGTATGTGTACTTTGCAAAAAAAGCTGGGCATACGGGTAGTTTAGATCCTTTGGCCACAGGTGTGTTACCGCTCTGCTTCGGTGAAGCGACAAAGTTTTCACAGTATCTATTGGATGCTGATAAAAGATATATAGCTACCGCAAAGCTGGGTGTACGAACAACAACCGGTGATGCTGAAGGTGAAATACTAGAAGAATGTTTGGTTACAGGCTTCACTGATAAAAAAATTGAAAAAGCCCTCGATCAATTTAGAGGAGATATACAACAAGTACCGCCCATGCATTCGGCGTTAAAGGTGAATGGGCAGACGCTCTATAAGTTGGCAAGGAAAGGCATAGAAATAGAACGTAAAGCGAGACCGGTAACTATCTATGGGATTGATATCGTTTCAAATGAAAATGATTGTCTCGTATTGGATATCCGATGTAGTAAAGGCACATACATTAGAACGCTGGTCGAAGATTTAGGGAAAGTGTTAGGGTGCGGCGCTCATGTCGGCGCGCTTCACAGAACACAGTCGGGGCCATATAAAATCGATCAAGCCATTAGTATTGATGACTTGAGAGATATGGATACAGAGGCAATGGATAAATTGCTACTCGATCCATCTACAGCCCTTGAAGGCTGGAATAAAATTGTGCTAACAGAACTGAGTACAGCCTACATAAAACAAGGCCAAGCGGTTCATGTAGCAAAAGCACCAACCTCTGGATGGGTGCAACTGTTTTCGGAATCTACTGATAATGACGAAGAAGTATTTATCGGCGTCGGTGAGATTATGGAAGATGGAAAGGTTAGACCAAGAAGATTGGTTGCGACCTGACAAGGTAAGAGAATGGGCTTAGATAGCTTTTCTTTGGCGGTGACTATCAATATGCGTGGTCATTCGTCTTACTTAAGTACTGACAAATAAGTCAGATTGGCATATTAATAAGGAGAAAAAAATGGCATTAAGTGCAGAAAACAAAGCTGAAATCGTAAAGGAATTTGGTGATTCAGAAGGTGATACGGGCTCACCAGAGGTGCAAGTTGCACTTCTGTCAGCCAACATTGACAAGTTACAGTCTCATTTTAAAGAGCATATACATGATCACCACTCGCGAGTTGGATTATTGCGAATGGTAGCTCAACGTCGAAAGCTCTTGAATTATCTGAAGAACAAAAGCACTGATCGTTACGCAAAGCTTATTAAAAGACTTGGGCTAAGAAAGTAAAAAGCCTGACCGTGATTAGGCGAAGGTAAGTGCTATCTTCGCGATCACGGCACTAAATTATAATTGGAGAAAAAATTGAATTCTGTAAAGAAAAAATTTATGTACGGCGGCCAAGAAGTCGTCATTGAAACTGGCAAGATTGCCAGGCAAGCAACAGCTTCCGTCATGGTCACAATGGCTGAGACAACGGTTCTTGTGTCTGTAGTTGGACGTAAAGAAGCAAAGCCAGGACAAGGCTTCTTCCCACTCACGGTTAACTACGAGGAAAAAACTTATGCTGCGGGTAAAATCCCTGGTGGTTTTTTTAAGCGTGAAGGTCGACCTTCGGAAAAAGAAACTCTCACTTCCCGTCTTATCGACAGACCTATTCGTCCTTTGTTTCCGAAAGGATTCATGAACGAAGTACAGGTTACTTGTCAGGTTATATCTGCAGCTAAGAATATCGATCCAGATATCTTGGCAATGATTGGTACATCTGCCGCAGTATCTCTATCTGGTATTCCTTTCGCTGGTCCAATCGGTGGAGCACGGGTTGGTTTTACAAATGAAGGTTACTCGCTTAACCCAACTTATGAAGCCCTCGAAGACTCTGACCTCAACATGGTTGTTGCGGGAACAGAAGGTGCTGTTTTAATGGTTGAGTCAGAAGCAAAAGAATTAACCGAAGATCAAATGCTTGGCGCGGTTCTTTTTGCCCATCAGGAAATGCAAGTTGTTATTAAAGCAATCAACGAACTGAAAGCTGAAGTTGGCAAGCCTACATGGGATTGGTCACCTGAGCCTGAAAACGAAGCGTTGACTGCGGCCTTAACTGAACAATTCGGAGCAGGTGTTGGAGAAGCTTATCAAACTGTTGACAAGATGGTTCGCCAAGATAAGCTGCATGCACTTCGTGATCAAGCGAGAGAATCTCTCGTCAATGAAGAAACAGGTTTTGAAGCATCTGATGTATCTGATGCATTTGCCAAGCTAGAGAAAAAGACAGTTCGATCTCGCATCATTTCTGGAGAACCTAGAATTGATGGTCGTGATACTAAGACGGTTCGCGCGATTGATGTTGAGGTAGGTCTTTTAGACAAGACTCATGGTTCTGCCTTGTTTACCCGTGGAGAAACTCAGGCAATCGTAACAACGACGCTTGGCTCTATGCGTGACTCTGCAATCATCGATGCATTGCAAGGGACTTACCGAGATAACTTTTTGTTGCATTATAACTTCCCACATTACTGTGTTGGTGAAACTGGTTTCTCTGGTGGACCCAAGCGCCGTGAAATTGGCCATGGTAAATTGGCTCGTCGTGGTCTTGCTGCTGTTTTACCTAGTCTTGAAGACTGGCCGTACACAGTACGCGTGGTATCTGAAATTACTGAATCTAATGGTTCATCATCCATGGCCAGTGTATGTGGTGCGAGCTTGTCCTTAATGGATGCGGGCGTACCACTTAAAGCACCTGTTGCTGGTGTTGCCATGGGATTGGTGAAAGACGACGAAGGCTTTGCAATTTTAACCGATATTCTGGGTGATGAAGATCACTTGGGTGACATGGACTTTAAAGTAGCCGGCACTGATACAGGTATCACTGCTTTGCAAATGGACATCAAGATTCAGGGTATTACTGAAGAGATTATGGAATCTGCTCTTGAGCAAGCCAAATCTGCACGTTTATATATTTTGGGTGAGATGAACAAAGTCATTGGGGCATCCAGAGAAAGCGTTTCAGTAAATGCGCCAGCGATGGTCACTATGAAAGTTGAGACCGATAAAATCCGTGACATCATTGGTAAAGGTGGTGCAACGATTCGTTCTATCACTGAAAATACGGGCGCAACAATCGACATCGATGACGATGGCACAGTGACGATTTTTGGTGAAGGCCAAGAGTCTCGCGACGCGGCAGTTGCAATGGTCGAAGAAATCACAGCAGAAGCTGAAGTTGGCAAAATCTATCACGGTAAAGTCGTGAAGATTGCAGACTTTGGTGCTTTCGTCAATATCCTACCTGGTAAAGATGGTCTGGTTCATATTTCACAAATCGCAAATAAGCGAGTTGAGAAAGTGACTGACTATTTGACTGAAGGGCAGGAAATTGACGTACTCTGTCTTGATGTAGAGCGTGGAAGAATTAAGCTCTCTATCAAAGAGTTGATCAAAGAAGAAGAGGCTGCTCCATCTGATGAAGAAAGTACTTCTGAAGATAAAAATGCTGGGGATGATTCCAACAGCTGAGCTGTTGTCTGACTAGCTATTAGCATAATAAGCTAAGAAAAAGGGACGATTTATCGTCCCTTTTTTTGGTTTAACTTTCTGTTTAGCTTTGTTGCTAGTTTGTTTGCTCAATACGTTCAAAATCCAACTCATCCCTGATCAGGGACATATCGTAGTATTTTCCTTCGAGCCAATTCTGGTATTGATTAAACAAGTACTGGCTGTGAGGCTTTCCGCTATTTCCTCCTGCTATAACAAACTTAAAATGCAATGGATCTGCCATATCCACAACCCATCTGAATGCCGGGCCGTGATAGACATTCTGCTCGACTTTCTCTTTGTTTGGGAAGGTATGCATTGCCATTGACAATGTATGCGGCGTTCCCCCTACGGGATCTTTACCCACCTTCATGTGGGACCAAATATCGTACTTAACGAGTGAATGCCCAAAGGATATTTGATGGATATCACCCCAGCGCCATTCTTCTCCATAGTGGGATCGTAAATATTGAACGACTTCAATTGTATGTTCGCGGATGATGGCTTGCAGCATTTCTTTATACTCTCGCCAGGGTGACTCAATTTTCATAAGGTCGTGGATAGCAAAGCGGTTTAAGCCAGGTGCGACATCAAGCATGGTTGTTAGTATTGCATTCTCGCCCAGTACTTTTTTCATTAAAACCAGATGAGGTGCCTTGGCAATTAAGGGGTAAAAAATACATGCCGCTTTGGAATCTTTATGAGCGATGCAATCCCAATTGCGCAATAACTGATAGGCAAAGGTAATTTCCTCTGTGTTATTTTTCTCAGTGCTATCGCTACTCAGTGCCTCCAGTACATGAGGTAATAACTCCATTGCGTGGAGGTCCAACAAATCTAACTGCATCTCTGTGAAGTCGTTAGTATCAAAGTGACTACCTTTTTCTAGTAGTAATTGTTGTATTCTTCGAGCCCTTGCATCAGACGCAGGGAAAGTGTGGATAGGAAAGGTGCCGTTTTTCCCCATAGTGTCATCGTTTGCCGTTAGCATAAATCCGTTGCTTGGCTTGTGTTCAACGAGTAGTTCATCGGCATGAGCTAGTGGAAAGGAGTATTGGTCATGCCAACCAGGAAGAGGAACGCTACCGGTAACGCCTTCTTTGTTAAATCCGGGTCTCTTTCTAATGGTTGTTGCTACAAAACGCCGCATGTCATTGTCACGGTCAACAGAGATAATGTTATTAACTAAAGGGCATATATTGTTTTCAAATAGTGCGTCACCCAGGTCTTTGCAATTTTGTGCCAGTGGCATCAATGCGAGAACACCAGCGGAGCTTGGTTGCTCACGCATAACCCAATCAAGAGAGGTTCGGCTGTTGCGCTCTATGCTATCGGTGATACCGAGCGCATCTGTTAAAGACTCAAGAATAGGTCTCCCTTTGGTTTCGTCTATGACATAAGATTGGCTACTTTTTCCTGCAACATCAACTTTGTGAGTTTGAGTAGAAGTAGGTGGTTCCTTTTCAATAAATACATCAAAGGTATCGACGACCCCGGTTGTCAGTCCCCAGCTAACATGTTGATTAAACCCCATCATAAAATAAGGCACACCGGGAAAGCTCGCACCAAAAGCATCCCAGTTAGGTGCGCTTAAATGGGAATAGAAAAAGGTATTGGGAATGCTATGGGGTTGATGTGGGTCCGTTGCTAACATCGGAAAGCCAGAAGCAGAAAGCTCTTTTGATATAGCCCAGTTGTTACTACCACTTAGTCGGGTTTCAAAGGGGAAAAGCAAGCGCGCCACATTCAGGTCAATATCGAGGAGCTCATTTTTCATCAACTCAATATTGTTGGCATCTTCATCTGAGAATCGAAGGACGTGATCCTTGAATAACTTCACGCCATGCTCCGCCATCAGTTTCCCGAGATAAATTTTTTCTAACCAGGATTTATGTTGAAACCATCCGGTAAATCGATACCTGGAGGCAACGTCATGTCGCGTATAGTGCCGTGGTTCTGTTCCGGCTTTTAGAAACTCCGGAGGGACTTCGGTCAGACTATCCACATAGGCATTGACACCTTGTAAGTACGCATCGACGATGTAGTCCCCAGGGGAATCTGGTATGTTGTATGCGGGTACATTAAAGGCTTTAAACATCAGATCCTGAGGGATCAGTTTTTCTCCCATGACGCTTGCAGCGGTACCGGTGGCGTACAGGTTACTTAAGTGTAATTGCCATAAGCGTTCACTGGCGCAGGCATAACCCATGCCTCTAAATGCATCTTCAATCGATTCTGCAAAAATGTGCGGGATACCAATACTGTCCCAACAAATTTCTAGCTTCGCTTTTGCTTCAGGGATAATGATTGTCATTTGCTTAACTGCCTATACTCTATTGTTCTAATGGACAGCTTGTACAAATGACATAAGCATTATGCGGATCATTTAGCTGAGAAAGGAATGTTAACTCTTGCCGAATCTTTCGATAGACCATGGAAATCGGATCTGAACTGTTAGTGTATTCACTGACCTCTGCCATCAGCTCCCTCAAAATTTCTTCTTCAAAGGAAGCTTCTTTTTCTATATACCAAACTGAATAGTCTTCTACATCCGCAAGCTTTGCTGCGGCTTTGATCGCTTCATCTAGATCACCCAAGCGGTCAACTAGTCCCAACTCCTTAGCCTTCTCACCAGACCAAACACGTCCTTGGGCAATTTCATGTACATCATCCACGCTCATTTTGCGGCCTTTAGAAACAGTATCTAGAAACTGCTGATAACCGGAATCGATGACCGCTTGGATCAAACTGCCGTAGAGAGAGCTGATGCCGCGATCAATGCTGGCTGCGCCTGCTAAAGGCGTTGTGCCAACGCCGTCACTATCAATGCCATAACGAGCGAGGGTTTTTTCTATAGTAGGAATAAAACCAAAGATACCAATGGAGCCGGTCAATGTTGTGGGGGAAGCCCATATTTGATCTGCGGTCGCTGAGATCCAATATCCTCCCGAGGCTGCCAAAGAACCCATTGATGCAACGACAGGCGTGCCAGATTTTTGCACTAATTCCAGTTCTTGACGAATAATCTCTGAAGCAGACTTAGAGCCTCCACCGGAATCTACTCTCAATACTACAGCAACGACATCTTTATCATCATGTGCTTTACGAATTAACTTGGTTAGGGAAGTACTGCCGATACTACCGCCATCTGCCTTGCCATCGACAATGGTGCCGACAGCTGTAATCACAGCGATCTTATTGCCGTTTATTTTTTCAGACTTTCGCTCTGATTTTAGGTAGGCACTGAACGCTACGCGACGGTATTCATGGGTTTCTTCATCTTCACCTGTCAGTTCAATGAGATAGTCTCTTAATTCTGATCTTGTGATTAGGCGGTCTACGAATTTGAGATTAAGGGCGAGTTGGCCCAGATTGCCATTAGCTTCTGCTAGGCTAGTCATTGGGTCATTGAGCAGTGCGTTTATACTGCCCGTGTCTTGATTTCGAGCAGATTCCATACCCGAGGTATAGGCTGCCCACCAATTGTTAATAATGCCAAGCCGCGCTTCTTTATCCTCGTCAGACATATTCGTACGAAAATAGGGTTCCATTGCTGATTTGTATTTACCCACTTTGTACAAATTAATTGAAACGTCGAAATTGTCCAGGATATTCTTGTAGTAAGACCGGTACATGCTATACCCTTCTGGCAAAGCTACGCCTTCTGGGTCCATCAAGACTTCGTCTGCGTGAGCAGCAAGAAACAATGCTGACTGGTTGTATTGAGTACCCGCGGCAATGACTTTTTTGCCACTGGTCTTGAAATCATCAATTGCCCGTGCGACGCGTTGTAACTTAGGTAAAAAGCTTTCCCCCATTCCATCCAATTTCAATACTAGGATCTTTATTCGGTCATCTGTTTTTGCGATAGATATCGCATCGACTATATCCTTGACAAGGGTTTGTTTGGGTACGTCAGCACCCTGGAGTAAGTCTTGAGGTTTAGGTGCGGTTTTCTGCTCAACTAGTCCTCCCAAAGGATTAATAACTAATGCGCTGCCGTCCGGAATGGGTAGATTGCCCATACTTCCCAGAGCTCCCAATAAGGCGATAATCAAGAAAAGAGAAATCGTTCCAAAGACCAACACATGTACTGCTTTGAGTGATTTCCAGAGGAAGGAAAAAATCTGTGAAATAATTTTCATAGCGACTATTTGACTCCGAATTGATAAGAACTGTTACATACTTCATATACCAGTCTGTGTGACGGATCAAGTCTTTTGTTTTAGACCGAGGGTCTCCTAGGGTTATGTTCAGGTTTGGTGTGAAAAAGTATGTAAAGAATCAAAGGTACTGAGTTATTCATCTGATATTGATCGTAATTTAGTCAGATTCCCTAAATGAATAGGTAGGTGTATTGAATACATCGACGACTTATTTTGCTGTATTCAGAAATAGTTAAAAAGAATATCATCGCGTTGGCTATGCTAATCCGGGCGCTTCCTAGTCATTTGCAGGAAAAGGTAATGGATTGTCTCAATAAATATACTCAGTTTCTTGGAAAAGAACTTGAGGTAATAATAGATCGACCGCTAGGAGGTAAGCACCCTACGTTAGACTTTGTATATGAGGTGAACTATGGATTTGTCCCTGAAACAGAAGCTGGTGATGGTCACGAAATTGATGTTTGGGTTTTGGGAGTTGACGAGCCCGTAACAAGGTATACCGCGAAATGTATCGCTGTGATTATTCGTCATAATGACAATGAAAATAAACTGGTCTTGAGTTCTGTTAGTCAAACCCGTGAGCAAGTCATGAATAAGATCGGATTTGTTGAAAACTACTATCAAACTGAGATACTCTTTTTTGATAAACAAGATCAAAAATAGCTTTGTTGATCTGCATTTGATGTGTGAGTTCCGCCTATGATCGCGATAGACTGACTTATGCCCAAAGTAATCGTAGTGTCCGGTCCTCCGGCATCAGGTAAAACCACACTGGCAAAATACTTATCTGCGCAACTTAATCTACCCATTCTAGCCAAAGATTTTCTAAAAGAATCTCTACTAGACAGTCTTGGGTACTCTGGCCGTGAAAGGTCTGTTGAAATTGGTTATGCCGCCTTTCAATTACATCTTGCATTGGCGCGAGAATTTGCTTCGATGAATATCAATTTCATCTACGAAACGGCTTTTTATAAACAATCTACCGATGATATCGTTGAAGCGTTGACTGGCTGTAAAATTATACAAGTCCACCTTCAAGCCAATATTGAAACGATGCTTTTAAGAGCCAAAACCAGAGACCGCCACCCAGGACATGCCGATTGGTATGATGGCTATGAAAGTGAATGTAGAGAAAAACATGAACAAGGTGTTTATGCGCCGCTTGAAATTGATGGGGTTCTAATTGAAGTCGATAGTAATAATTTTGAATCTGACAATTACAAAATGGGCATTCAGGATGTTATTAGAGCCTACGGCTACTAACAATAAAGATAGTGCTTTCTATGAGTAAACTAATATTGTTAGGTGGGCCTCCAGGGGTTGGTAAAACCAGTGTGCTGAAGCTGCTGCCGCAGTTTTATCAAACTTGTGCAGTATTTGATGCGGATGATATATGGCGTACCTATCCTCAAGACAAAAATGTAGAGAATCGTTCACGTAACATTGTTGCTGTCCAATCGGTTCTTAAGTGCCATCTTGAATCCGCTCATGCACCTTTGTTTGTTGCGTGGGTATTTGCCAATCCCGCTCTAGTTGAGGATGTTCTTAATGGTATTGATCAATACACTTCTTCAATTCAGAAGATTTATCTTGTTGCTTCACCGAAAGTTTTGCAAGAGAGGCTAGCATTGAGGTTTGCTAACAAAGCGTTAGTGCAATATTCTTTGAGTAAGCTAAGAAGTATCAATGAACTCAATCACCCAAAAATAAATACGACGAACTTAGAACCTGACGAAATAGCTCGGGAAATAGTGCGCCTAGTAACTGCTTGAAGTGCAGAGAAAACCCACGATGGTTGTGCCAGCTTACGGCCAAGACGAGACAATTTCCATGCACATAGAAAATTGATCGATTACCCTTTACCACTGCTGTCCCGTTAAGAACTAAAAAGTAAGGCCTGAAACTCTCTAAATTTGTTATAATGTTTCTGCGAAAAAATACTATAAACAAAGGGAGAATCAGGCCATGAGTCATCATAATACTGTGTTTTCACAACTACTTAAACTATTACCGCGACATGAATTCGAATCT
>JAESSY010000138.1 GCA_016763855.1 Pseudomonadales bacterium | reverse complement strand
CTTGGCATCCCATCCGTCTTGGGCTACACGCTGAACAACACTATGTTTACCATAAAGCACTTAAAGCAGGCGACGTACTTACCGCCACAACAAAACCCGGTAAATCCTGGGAAAAACAAGGTCGGCGCGGGGGGAAATTAACATTTAGTGAATCCGTTACTGAATACCATGATCAAAATGGCGAACTCATCGTAACCGCAACCGGCATCGGCGTCAGAACCGAACGCCCTGCCTCGTAATCCGCCCATCTTATTATTTCATCGGAGAAACAAATGAGTTTACAAATAGATTCAGTAAAAATTGGCGATACCTATTCTGAAGAGATATGCCGAAATTTGTCGCGAACCCAGATAGTTCAATATGCGGGCGCTTCGGGTGACTACAATCCGCTCCATAGTGACGAGCTATTTACAACCAAAATTGCGGGTTATCCTTCAGTATTTGCCCACGGCATGTTGTCCATGGGTATGACCGGTAGAATGCTGACTAATTTTGTTGGAGACGGACGTCTTAAAAGTTATGGCGTACGATTTACCGCGCAGGTTTTTCCCGGCGCTACCCTCACTGCCACAGCCACCATTACGGAGATCAAAAAGGAAGGGGATGAGACTATCGCCGAAATTGCTGTATCAACCGTGGACGCAGAAGGCACTGAAGTGATTAAAGGAACCGCCTCAGCACTGATGAGCTAAAACAGTGATGTATCAAAAACTGCCGCCAGGGACTATCAAAAAAATAGTTTCTGGCGCCAGGCAAATGGAATCATTGCAGGCTTGAAATGTGATTTCTATTTCAGTAGGGGAACCCTCAACTAAGAACTGCACTTGATTCTCATAAGATCCTTTTTGCGATGGGTAGTGAACGTTAAAATTTGTTCCCGCGTCCGTTTTGATTTCCGTTTTTATGCGGATTTCGTCAGGCTCATCATTCATAATGTGATTGTTGATATGCCATCCTTCTGCGATATCCAGGCTGACAGAAGTGAGATTTCCACGTCTATTCACTCTAAGGCGAATCTTTCCCTCTGCACAAAAACGTATTCCCGACATCGAACCTAGCCGTTTCCTTTCTATGCCAATGATCATGGTCGAGAATGCCGAAGGGGTCGCGACTATTGCTGATCCAAAGACTGCGATGAGTTTATTAATCCGCAATTCAACTTGCATATCACCCGTTGCTTCAAAAAGTGAGACAAGCGCAGAAAGTGCTATAGAATTCCCTGAAGGCATGGCACCATCCATAGGACTCTTAGGTCGAGTGATAAGGGGACCCGCGTCACTGGCTAAGCTGAGATAAAAACCACCTTGTTTCTCATCCCAAAAAAGAGAAATCATCTGTTTTATCAGATCTCTGCCGCGAGATAACCACTTTTCATTGCCTGTGTGGAGATGCAGTGTCAACAAGGCCTCAGAAAAATAGGCATAGTCCTCCTGATTAGCGGGGATCGATACTTTCCCCTGAAATGATATTCGCCATAATTGCTTCTCCTGTAAGGCCAATTTCCAAAGACGCTCAGCGCTCTGTTCTGCGAGCTTAAGATATTCTGAATGACTAAGATCCTCGCTCGCGATGGCCAAGGACGTGATGAGCATTGCGTTCCAAGAGGTAATGATTTTCTCATCCCTCAATGGATGTATACGTTTTTCTCTAGATTGATATAGGTCGAGATGAATGGCATCTAGCTTGGAAATCAGATCGCTCAGATCCATATTTTTACGCATTGCAGTCTCTTCTAAAGACTCTTGTAGGTTGAGGATATTCCTCCCTTCAAAGTTTCCTTCAGTACTCACCTTGTATAAATCCGTCACTAATTCAAGATCGGCGGAAGACAGGACACCTGCAAGTTCACCTTTTGACCAAACAAAAAACTTACCTTCAACACCTTCAGAATCCGCATCAGTGGCTGTGTAGAACAAACCTGACTCATCTTGCATATCTCTGATCAAATAGGCGATTGTCTGCTCAACAATACGGCGATAGGCCGGAATACCCATTTGCTGGTAAGCCTGGCTATAGACACGAATCAGCTGAGCTTGGTTGTAAAGCATTTTTTCGAAGTGAGGTACTAGCCAGGCAGAATCAACAGTGTAACGGTGGAATCCACCGGCAATCTGATCATAGATACCGCCTTGGTACATTTTGTTCAAGCTCAGTTCCGCAGCATCCTTAGAAGCTTCATTCCCATTTCGTTGTAAGTCAGACAGGATGAGTAATAAGTGTGATTCATTGGGGAATTTTGGGGCATCACTAAAGCCTCCATGATGAGAATCTAAATTTCGTCTTAATGCAATTGCAGCTGTCGCCTCAAGATCACCTAGCAATTCCTGCATCTCACCTTTTGCCGAAGTATATTGCGTGATGCTATTTGATATTTTATCAGCCTGTACCATCACCTCGTCACGTTTGTTTTCCCAAGCGTTTTTAAGTTGCTCTAGGATATTTCTAAAGGAATCCGGAGGAAAATAGGTCCCTGCAAAGAAAGGTTTCCCCTCTGCGGTTAAAAAATTCGACATCGGCCAGCCTCCCTGACCTGAGATAATCTGCACGCCCGTCATATAGATATCATCAAGATCGGGTCGTTCTTCACGATCAAGCTTTATGGAAACAAAATGTGCCCTAAGATACTCAGCAATGTCTTCATCGGCAAAGCTTTCATGCTCCATAACATGACACCAGTGACAGGTTGAATAACCGATGGACAGGAAGACAGGTTTGTCTTCCAAGCGAGCTTTCTCAAAAGCTTCATCTCCCCAAGGGTACCAGTCAACGGGATTATGAGCATGCTGCCTTAAATAGGGCGAGGTTTCATTAACCAGGCGATTCGTATGCTGCATGGCTTCAGTCATGCGTCGCCATCTTATCCAGAGCAGACAAAATTATGTTCTTTGAGAGTATTTGAGGCAACACTTCGGCCCTGTCCCCAAAACCCGCATAAAGTAGATACAAAGGCACGCCACTTCGGCCATATTCTCCTAATTTTCTTGTAATGGCAGGGTCCTCATTGGTCCAATCTCCTTTTAGATAACGAACTTCCAAAGCCTCAAATGCTTCCTTCACTTCTGGCGTATTGATGGCGACGGCATCATTGACCTTACAGGTAATGCACCAAGCAGCATCAAAATCCACAAAAACCGGACCTAACGCTCTGTATTCTGCTAATCGAGCCTCTGTGTAAGCCTCCCATTTTGGACCAGATGAATCTGAAGAACTTACGGAGGCTTGACCCGCAACGCTTGCCAGTGTGCTTGGCAGGTAAATGGCCACTGCCATCAATGACAGAGCAGAGGCCTGTAATATCACCCGTCCTCCTTTACTTCCGGGCAGATTTTTTAATAACCAAATAGCAAAGACCATTGATAGGGCACCAACACCCCAGTAAAGCACACCTGTTGAGCCCGCTTGTACGCTAAGAACCCATGCGAGCCATACGGCAGATGCATACAACGGAAATGCCAGCAACTCTTTTGCCCTTTCCATCCAGGCACCCGGTTTAGGCATTCTTTTTAGTAAAGCAGGTGAATAACAAAGTACTACGTAGGGTGTTGCCATCCCCAATCCCAAGGATGCAAATATCATCAAGGCAGAGAGATTACTTTGCGTCAGTGCAAAACCAATTGCCGAAGCCATAAACGGCGCAGTGCAAGGTGCAGCCACAACCGTTGCCAAGACGCCCGTAAAAAAGGAACCACTATAGCCTTTGTGGGTCAGACCTTGACCCAAATTCATCAAATCACCGCCAATCTCAAAGTAACCTGAAAGGTTTAATGCGATTAATAGGAAGAGATAGGCCAAGATGGACACCACGATGGGAGATTGAAGTTGAAAACCCCAACCAATTTCAGCACCACCAGATCTAAGCATGATTAAGATTGCAGCAACACCAATAAAGCTGAGTACCACTCCGGCCAAATAGATCCAACCATGACGCCGTACATTTCCGGTTTCCTGTACTAGGGAAAGAATTTTAATTGAGAGAACGGGGAACACGCAGGGCATTAGGTTAAGTATTAAACCACCCAGAAAAGCAAAAAATAGCGCTAGCAATAAGGACATATCCCCGCTGGCACTCACTAAGCCACCCTGTGGGCTTATCTCAAAGGCCATTGTAATTAGATCTCCTGCTTTTTCTTCGATAACAATAATGCCGTTAAATTGACTTGTTTCTGTATAGTCATATCCGGTTAATGTTTGTAGTTCAAAACCGCCCTCTACCATTTTCAGAAACTGTTCGGCAGGATTTTCTATGACGCCTTCCTGATAGGGAAAGTAAGCTATTGAATTGATTCGCTCCCGTTTTAAGCCAGGTATCTGAACTTGAATCCTAACCGCATTTCCACTGACCGAATAGGACGAGGCAACATCTAACATTTTTGGCAAACGTTCACGCGCGTCTTGAAATAACGCTGTATATTTCTCATCGACAGATTTTGACCCTACTAACAGATCCAGACTGAGATCAGCATCCTCAGGTATACAAATGTCCGAGCAAACCAACCAACCACCCTTCGCTTTAATCGTCACTAAACCCACTGGCTGATTTTCGGGCACGGTAATCTCAATGGGAAATAGAACTTCGCCTTCATAGCCAAAATTCACTAAGGGGCCATAAGGAAGCCTTTCCGGATAAGGCCATTGTATCTCTCCTGCCTTAAAACCATCGGGCAATATCCAATCCATGGTCGTCGGCGCACCGGAATCGCCCGGATTCTGCCAATAGGTATGCCATTTTGGGCGAATAAGCGTTCTCAGCAGAACCGTGACAACTTGTCCCGGTGAGACCTCTTTGTATTCCGAAATCAGTTCAGCCTCGACATTCCCAGAATTAACCATTTCAGCAAGGCTGAAGGAAGATAGGCTGAGGGTAATCACAAAGAAGGCCATCAATGGGAATTTGTACGTAGTATTTATAGGGTAAGCCATAGAAAAAAGTCTAAATGTCAGATCCTGATTGTAGCATCAGACTATAGACCGTGATTAAGCAATTTAATGACACTATCTCTAAAAAATTAAGCGCCAAAAAACTAAGGCCGCATTCCCCAGGTAACCGGTCCTTTTAGTTCTTCTAACAGAGGTTCAATCCAGTTTATCCATTGGCAAAGTTTACTTCTGGTTTGCCTCGGATCGATGAGTTCATTAACAGCGAAGCTCTCCATCATAGGAAAAGGACTTCTACCTTCCATCAATTTCTCCTCCAGCTCTCGGCGCTTTTCTTCTGGGTTTGACGCGGCGGCTATTTCTCGGTGAAAGGCAACAGCAACGCCTCCCTGTACCGGGAGTGCACCCATTTCCCATGAAGGCCAGGCCAATTTATAGGTATTGGGCCCATAGTGAGCTGCAGAAGCAACACCGAAGGATTTATGGATCGCAATATTTGCCCAAGGCACAGTTGATTGGACAGCGGCGGCGATGGCACTCATACCATATCGAATCGTCCCTGCCTGTTCAGCGTCTGGACCGATCATAAAGCCAGGTTCATCCATAAAATTTATGATGGGAATATGGAAGGTGTCGCACAGTTCCATCAGTCGCTTGGACTTTTGGGAACCTGTTGCTGTCATCGCCCCAGCAAAATGCCTGCAGTCATTCGCAATGACCCCAACGACAGCACCATTAAGGCGAGCAAAGCCTGTTACCTGACCCTGCCCATAAAAAGGTGAAATTTCAAACCATGAGCCTAAATCTACAACATGCTCAATGAGATCTCGCATTTCAAATGGTATTCGGCCATCCTTAGGCACAATCGATAAGAGAGCCTCATCGTTTCGATTGGGATCATCACCACAATCTTTACGCTCTGGAAGTTCCCAAACATTTTGTGGCATAAAACCCAAGAAGCGTTTAATTTGTTCAAAGGCTTCTACCTCAGTATCTGCAACATTGTTAACAATACCGCTTCGGGTATGAACCTCCCATCCACCTAATTCTTCTTTGGTCATGGAGACTCCGAGGGCCCTTTCAACAAGTGCTGGCCCTGCAACCAAAACCTGTGAGGTCTTTTTCACCATAACGGAGAAATGTGATGCCACCAGACGGCCTGCAGGAAAGCCAGCAGTGGGACCCATGGCTGCAGAAACAACGGGGACGATATTCATCGCTTCAGCTATAATTTTGAACCGGGGCTCTGCATAGACCGGACTGCCTACTGTTTGAGGTCGCGTACCACCTCCCCCCGCAACACTACCGCCCCCACCTTCCAACAATCTAACTAATGGGACCCTAAACTGAACCGCGAGTTCTTCCGCATAAACACTTTTGCGAAGCCCTGCCCCATTGGGAGAGCCACCTTTCAAGGTAAAATCTTCACCGCCTACGGCTAGGCGTCGGCCATTGACTTCTCCAAAGCCGATGACATAGTTAGCAGGAGAAAAGGAGGTAATATTACCCTCGGCATCTTTTTCGGCAAATCCGGCGCCTTCTCCATGTTCTTCGAAACTGCCTGAACTGACCAATGCATCAATTCGCTCTCTGATAGAAAGCCTGCCTTTCGCATGGTGTATCTCTATTGCTTCTTCACCGCCTTGTTGTTTCGACAACTTTTGACGCAATTCGATTTCATCAACTTCTTTTTTCCAACTCATACTTTTATCCAATACAGACTCTTTTCATACTAATGGAGGGTAATGCTGAACCCCTAAGTATTTATTTATAACAATTCACCCTGTTAATCCACAAGCTAAATCAGGCAGATAGCTTGCAAGATAATGTAGCCTACCTTTACTCTCTAAGTTAAATTCATGAAAATGGGATGGTAATTAATGGGCAGAGTAGCGAATAAGGTAGCTTTGATTAGCGGCGGTGCAATGGGTTTAGGAAAGGCTTCGGCTGAACGATTAGCCTTCGAGGGCGCAAGTGTTGTCATCACCGATATTGCTGACAAGGAAGGACAGGCTGCTGCAGACCAGATTAATGAAGAAGGCGGCAAAGCCCTGTTTATCCACCATGATGTATCACAGGAAACAGAATGGGTTTCCGTTATTGAACAAACACTCGCGCATTTCGGTGCACTCCACATACTCGTTAACAATGCAGGTATTGCACTATCCGGAACGGTGCTCGATATGTCCATGGCCGATTATCATAAACAGAATTCGATTAATCTGGATGGGGTATTTCTCGGTATGAAATATTCTATTCCTGCTATCGCTCAGTCTGGTGGTGGTTCAATTATCAATATTTCTTCTGTGGCAGGTATAAAAGGTGCACCCGGACTTTCGGCCTATGCGATGACCAAAGGTGGCGTTAGGCTTTTAAGTAAATCCGTCGCTAGAGAGTGTATTGAAATGGGTAATAACATCCGGGTTAATTCTATCCACCCGGGGATTATTGAAACCGCTATCTGGGACAAACTAGGCGGTGATAATGTAGGGGAAAATCGTGCCAGAATTTCAGAAGCTGCTGAATCCGTCATTCCTGGCGGCAAAATAGGACAACCACTTGATATCGCAAATGGCGTTCTTTTCCTCGCCTCTGAGGATGCGTCCTACATGACAGGCAGTGAATTGGTCATTGATCATGGCTTTACGGCGTAGATACGCCATTTTTAAAATAAATTTTTGATATGAAGTGTTGATGTGAAATTTTGATAGTAAAGCGTAAATGATGATGATACTTTTGGCGGTCAGACAGCGGCTAAGGGCTTTATTTGCTGAAGGCTCCGATTTTGCGACGCACACGTCGGACAAACAAATAGTACAATTAGATAGAGGTTACGTATGCTCATAGCGGTACCTTCAGAAACATTCCCACATGAAAAACGGGTTGCTCTGATTCCTGAGGCTGTAAAAAAGCTAATAGAACTTGGCTTTGAGGTATCAGTTGAAACTGGCCTTGGTCTACATTCAGGATTCTCGAATGCACAATACAAAGAGGCTGGGGCTACGGTCACAGACGACAGGAACGCACTGATTACTAGCGGAGATATCGTACTCAGGGTTCGCAAGCCGGAAATAGCTGAAGTCTCTCTACTTAAGAAAGATTGCATACACATTAGTTATCTAGATCCCTATAACGAGCATGCACTTGTGGATTCTCTCCAAGCTCGAGGTGTATCAGCCATCAGCATGGAAATGATACCCCGTACCACCCGTGCTCAAAAAATGGACGCCTTAAGCTCCCAAGCGAATCTGGCGGGTTATGCCATGGTCTTGCTGGCTGCATCAAAGCTAGATCGTATTTTACCCATGATGATGACACCAGCGGGTACATTAAAGCCTGCACGAGTATTTGTGATCGGTGCTGGTGTTGCTGGCTTACAAGCAATTGCAACAGCAAAACGTTTAGGCGCCAGGGTCGACGCATTCGACACACGGGCTGTCGTTGCTGAACAAGTACAATCTCTGGGGGCAAAATTTATCGAGATTGATTTGGGTGAGACAGGCCAAACCAAAGACGGGTATGCCAATGCGCTTACGGAAGAACAGCTAGAACTTCAACATCTGGGTATGAAGGGCGTTATTGCACAATCGGATATTGTCATTACGACGGCACAGTTATTTGGCCGCCCTGCGCCTCGAATTGTCACAGCAGATATGGTTCAAGCTATGAAAGCGGGTGGTGTTATCGTTGATATGGCGGTTGAATCCGGTGGTAATGTTGAGGGCTCTGTTGCCAATGAAACCGTCGATATAGACGGTGTCTCTATTATAGGTGTTACAAATTTACCTTCTGAGGTTTCCACAGATGCCAGTCAAATGTATTCATCTAACTTGTTCAATCTACTCAGTGAATTCTGGGATAAAGAAAGCAAAGAATTGAAGCTCGATCTGGAAGACGACATACTTAAAGCCTGTGTTATTACTCACAATAATGCGCTGGTCAATGAAGCGATCAAAAACATCCGTAACACTTAGGAAAAGAATCATATGGACATCGTATTTTTAACATTCATTCTGGTTCTGTCGGTTTTCCTCGGCTTTGAACTCATCTCTAAAGTGCCAGCCACTTTGCATACACCATTGATGTCCGGGGCGAACGCAATTTCTGGCATCACACTCGCCGGTGCTTTTATTTCTGCCGGTTTACAGAACAATGAAATGGCAACTTATCTAGGTACAGCTGCAGTCGCATTGGCCACAATCAATGTCGTCGGTGGTTATCTCGTAACAGATCGAATGCTCGCCATGTTCAAAAGTAAGAAAAGCGGAGCTAAGTAATGGATATCCAACTAATCGCAAACTTTGCTTATATTCTTTCGGCCATTCTATTTGTTTTCGGACTTAAATTACTGGGTTCCCCTGCAACGGCACGGAAAGGAAATTTATTATCTTCCCTTGGAATGCTAATAGCAGTCGTCGCCGGTCTTAGTGCAGAGGGTATTGTCGACTATAAATTTATTGCTATCGGTCTGATTGTTGGTGCAATTATTGGTGGCAGTGCTGCCCGCTTAATTGAAATGACCAGCATGCCAGAACTCGTCGCCCTCTTTAATGGATCCGGCGGCGCTGCTAGCTTGTTAGTCGGTTGGGCAACGCTTTATGGTACAAGTTCAATTTCTACTTTCACTGCGGTTAGTCTCATTCTCGCCATCCTTATTGGCGGTGTCACGTTTACGGGTAGTTTGATTGCTTATGGTAAACTCAGCGAAAAAATGACTAGTGCAGCGATTGTATTTCCAGCACAACGAATATTTAACAGTTTACTCTTAATGGCCTTGATCGGCTCTTGTGTCATGTTAGCCATCTCCCCCTCACCCGACTCAATATGGTTCTGGGCAGTGCTCGGGCTTTCACTCACGCTTGGTATTATGGCGGTCATACCCATAGGTGGGGCCGACATGCCTGTGGTTATCTCTTTATTAAATTCCTATTCAGGTATTGCAGCATGTGCCGCTGGATTCGCGATTAATAATAATATACTGATTGTTGCAGGCTCCCTTGTCGGTGCAAGCGGCATGATTTTAACTAACATAATGTGTAAGGCTATGAACCGCTCACTGGCAAATGTTTTATTCAGTGGATTTGGCGCTGTCAAACAAGGAAAAGCGATCGAAGGAGAAGTGAATCCTATTTCAGTTGAAGATGCCTATTACATTCTGGAAGCGGCCTCAAACGTGTGTTTTGTACCAGGTTACGGAATGGCCGTGGCCCAAGCACAGCATGTAGTTAAAGAGCTGGGTGAGATACTGGAAAGAAATGGCACAGAAGTGAGTTATGCGATTCATCCCGTCGCAGGACGTATGCCTGGTCACATGAATGTATTGTTAGCTGAAGCCGATGTACCCTATGAGCAATTGCTCGAGATGGATGAAATTAACCCCCGAATAGAAAACGTCGATGTGGCTATCGTGATTGGCGCTAACGATGTCGTTAACCCTTCGGCAAGAGAAGATGAAAGCAGCCCTATTTACGGCATGCCTATCATTAACGTAGACCAAGCCCAAACTGTTTTCGTCTTGAAACGCTCAATGGCGTCAGGTTTTTCTGGGGTTGATAACCCTCTATTCTTTGGTGAAAACACAAGAATGTTATTTGGCGATGCAAAAGAATCAATCTCGGCTGTTATCTCTGAGTTCTCTTAAATTCAAAAGCTCTCATAAATCGACATGTTAGAATTTAGCTTCAGTCAGCAAGAACTTGATGCATACTGGGAAGACGGTTATCTGATTCGTCAATCGGTTTTCTCTAAAGATGAAGTCGAAACCTTGGTCACCGCTGCAGAACAGGCTGAAAATCACGCATTGGCCTTAAGCAAATTGGGTAAGACCTATATCTTAGATGGTAAACGCTTCGTTGATTCAGGCCATGTTACGATTCAATATGAAGCCGATAGCGACAAGATTAAGGTTATAGAACCTGTTCACGGTTTGAATCCTGTGCTTGCAGATCTTGTTAAAGATTCTCGCATCGTCCACCCTATGGCTTGCATTCTAAAAACAAAAAATATTGCCTTGTGGACAGACAAGCTCAATTTGAAGGGCCCAAATGGTTCCGGGTTTGGCTGGCATCAGGACAGCCCCTATTGGATTCATGATTCTAATCATGTGGATCTTCTACCCAATGTTTTGGTTACCTTCGACAAGGCTAATATAGAAAATGGTTGTCTTAGGGTAATAAAAGGCAGCCACAATAAAGGCTGTTTACCTGGTAAAGAAGACGGCACTCAGTTAGCAGGCTTTTATACCAATGAAAATTGTTTTAGCGAATCAAACTCCGTAAACATGTTAGCACCTGCCGGGTCTTTGATCTTTTTCAACCCCCACGCTATTCATGGCTCCCTACCGAACCATTCTAAAGCAGACCGCAGGGCAATGGTCATCACTTATCAGCCTGGCGGGTTTCCATCCTTAAAGAGCAAAGAAATTTATCCGGTTAGTTATTTCTGAAGATCAGAAAGTGCATTTTTAGCTCAACTTTGGGTTCGCATTCATTAAGGCTAGACGATTAACTGCAGCATCTGTCACATCGGATATGAGTATAGCCACATGGGACGTACTGGTATCGACCCCTGTTAATGGAATCAGAGTGCTGTACTGGTACATGAAGTCTAAATTACCGGTGATGGGACGATAATTATCAAATTTGAAGATATAGGGTCGTTCTTCCCAGATTGTATAAGCTTGACAGCCCAGATGAAAAACCGTGTCAATTTTCTTCTGAAACCACGAACGTTGTAAGTCTGGAAAGACATCAAAGAGTACTCGTTCATCAACATCATCGACACTAAAGCCACTATGATTCTCCATGAAACTATTCCACATACAAATTTTATAGTCCCTATCAACAACAACCAGACCATTATTCATATGTTGTAGGATGTTCATAATCCAATGTAGATTGTGCATTTCCATTAGCGGGTCTCACTCCCTATACGATTCTTTCGTTTATGGTGTTCATCGAGCTTTCAGTAAACATTAAAAGTACGTCACAATGTATATCCCGTGATGGAATGACGTAGCTAATCTCGATCGCCAATGTTTTCTTCCACCTACCTTTACTAATTTCCAACAGTTCCTTTGCATTCGTGTGAATGCCTAAAACTGAGGGATAACCCTGAGAAAAGGTGAGGTGAAGCTGTTCTCCCAAACCTTTCAAAATTGCCCCGAGAAGAATGCCAGAAATATCGCTCAACACTTCTACTGCGCTACTATTTTCATGTCCCAATAGTTCAATCATTGGGGGTAGGTCTAAGTCTCCAATTAGCAAGAGTGCTTCTCCTGCAATACCGGGGGCAATAAATCCCTGACAAACCGCTGATATCGAGCTTTCCGTAGAGGAATTGATCAGCATTTCCAATTCACTGACTTCTAATAAATTGACTGTCGGGATGGGTAAATTGACAAATTCCCCGACTAATTCAGATAAAAGCTTTCCTGCCCTTCCCACTGCAATATTGGTGATCTCTTGATAGGCATCAAATTGAGCTGATTGTTGCTCAAGGGATGAAACTTCCGCTGGAGTGTCTTGCGCTCCAGCCCCATCGTCAACAACGTTGTTAACATCCTCAAGAACGACGATGTCCGCTGAACGGTGAATACCGTAGCGATCAAGAATATCTGAAACAGTCTCTACAGATGCTGGCTTCTTAATGAAATCCATAGCCCCCATATCCATAACGCGCTTGTACGCTTCTTCTTGCACATCACCCGATACAACAATAACCATGGTATCTAAATCGCCAAAACGAATAGCCGCCAGAGTTTCATATCCATCCATCACAGGCATGGTCAAGTCCAGAAACAAGATTTCTCCCAAACCGCGTTTCAGTGCTGATATCGCTTCTTCCCCATTTTCTGTGAAAGTAATATCCACATCCCAATCCTTGGGCAAGCAACGACGCATCTGCTTTCTCGCCATGTTGGAATCATCACAAATCACGATTGGAACTGACATAGAATGGGCTTTTTATATTAACTCTCCTAAAGTGTTGACCCGAAATGCCCTCTTGGCAAGAAATTAGCCCGGATATTTCTAGTTAATCAAAGCCTCGCTTTGTTATGCCCAGCTCCTCGTGTAACAATCGTTATTTCTTGCCAAAAAGTTACTTGCCAAAATACTCAGATACAAGCTTATGATTGATTTACTCATTGTCGGTGCTGGTAGCACTGGATCTGTAATCGCTAACAGAGCGAGCGAAGATCCAAATCGACGCGTCCTCCTCCTAGAAGCGGGGCCAGACTATGATCCTCTGAACCAGACACCCTTCGATCTGATTAACAGCCATAATAATTCTTACAAACAACATGATTGGTCTTTACGCTATTCTCCGACCCATGGCAGAGATATACCCTTTCCTAGGGGCAGAGTAACGGGAGGGTCGAGTGCTGTTAATACCTCTATCGCGCTCCGAGGAATGCCTGAGGACTACGACGAATGGGCATCCCTTGGTAATCCACTCTGGTCTTGGGATCAAGTATTACCGGCATTCAATCGATTAGAAAGGGATCTCGACTATGGCGGCAAGGATTATCATGGCGATGCTGGGCCCATTCTTATAAGAAGATATCCCCATTCTGAATTACTGCCTCAGCATCAAGCCTTTCTAGACGCTGCCGAAGGATTAGGCTACCCGAACTGTCCCGATGCTAATGACCCTTTATCCTATGGTGCAGGTCCTCAGCCTATGATCAAACTAGGCAGATTGCGTATTTCCTGCGCCATTGGCTATCTCGCGCCCGCCAGACTCAGACCTAATTTGACAATTCGTGCCAATACCCTGGTTCGCAGGTTAATCATCGATAAAAGAAAATGTGTTGGGGTCGAGGTCGAAATTGCAGAGGGTAAGACGGAAGTCATTAGCGCTAAAACGATTGTGTTGTCTGCAGGCGCTATCATGTCACCTGCAATTATGATGCGCTCTGGCTTAGGGCCTAGAAAGCAACTAGAAAAACACGGCATCACGGTGCTGGAAGACATTCCGGGTGTCGGTCAGAACTTATCAGACCATCCCGCTATTCTGTTGTTGCAGAAACCAAGCAGGAGATCGACATTGATTCTCCATTAATTCAGACTATTCTCCGCTACACCGCTAAAGGTTCAGAGAAGCGTAACGACCTGCAAATAGAATTACTCAGTTTCATTCCAGGAGACAAACCTCAAATCGGTATTGCAGCCGTGCTGGAATATCAATATGGGCGAGGGGAAATAACCCTACAATCCGCAGATCCCAAGATACCACCTATGATTGCCAATCGTTTTTGTGAGGATGAAAGAGACCTTTCGAGGCTTGTAAGTTGTTATCAAGACGCCCTCGCCTTTACCACGCAAAAACCACTTTCAGATATCATTACTCAAATACGATTTCCCGATCCCATGCGCAGCACCAAAACTGAGGATCTAGCAAACCTTTGTCGAAAATTTTCTGGTAGCGGGTTTCATCCTTGCGGCACACTTAAAATGGGCAATGATCTTATGTCTGTTGTCGATCAATTGGGTCGCGTGCGACACACTGATAATCTCGTCATTGCTGACGCTTCAATCATGCCTTTTGTACCGAGTGCGAATATCAATCTCACATGCATTATGATAGGCGAGCGCATAGGTGAATGGATACGAATACAACCAGCAACTTATGGATTGTAGAAAGGTAGCTACGAATAGAGAAAGCAAAAAAGAGAAGGTATTGAAATAGAAATGGCAAAAAAGAAAAAAGGTAGTCTTGCTGACCAATTGCGATCAGTTGGACTAGTAACAGATAAACAAGTACGCAAGGCTAAAAAAGTCCAACATCGTAAAGACGTGCGCGTTAGGCAAGGCCTGGAAACGGACGACAATCTTAATGCCGCTCAGGAAGCTCAGGTAAAAAAAGCTGCCTCAGACCTTGCCAAGAATAAACTGAGAGATAGTGCTGCCGAGACAAAATCCCTCGCCGCACAAATCAAACAGCTTATTGACCTAAACAGTAAAAGAGAAGCCGGTGAAACTACTTATAACTTTACCCAAAACAATAAAATCAAGAAGATTTACATCTCAGAGCAAAACAAGAAGCAACTCAATAAGGGTTACTTAGCCATTGTTGCCACTGAAGAGGGTTTTAATCTGGTTCCTGAAAAAGTAGCCATGAAAATTCGAGAAAGAGATGAGAGTATTGTGCTTTATCTCTATGACCGATCTAAAGATGTCATAGATGAAGACGATCCCTATAAAGACTTTCAGATTCCAGATAACCTGGAATGGTAATGAGGTATTAGCCAATGGCAGATATTACAATTAGAAACGCTCTCATTATTGATGGCACAGGTACCGCACCATTTGAAGGTGATATCGCCATTGAGCAGGGTCAAATAGTCGCCGTTGGCGAAGTGGAAAAAAGCAAAATTGAGATCGACGCAAATGGGCTAGTAGTTTCTCCGGGGTTTATTGATACCCACAGTCACGATGACGGCGCTTTCTTTCGTCATCCCGGTATGGAATTTAAATTAGCTCAAGGTGTAACAAGTGTTGTGAGCGGTAACTGTGGATTTAGCGCAATTCCTATTGAGCCCGGTGTCGATCCAAGCAAAATCAGCGGTGGTATTCTTTCAGGCGTAAAAGGTGAATTTACTGATCTTGATGGATATTTTAGCGCCGTAGAGGAAAGAAAACCTGCAATCAACAATATAATGCTAGTCGGCCACAACAGTGTTCGCACCCTCGTCATGGGACATGAAAAACGAGCACCAACCGCGCTCGAACTTTCAAAAATGAAAAGCTATGTTCAGAAGAATCTTGATCAAGGTGCATGTGGTTTTTCAACGGGCCTTATTTATACACCAGGGAAATATAGTTTAACCGATGAAGTGATTGAACTCGCATCCATAGCAGGGTCTTGCGACGCACTCTATACAACTCACATGCGAAATGAAGGCGACCACCTTCTTGATGCAATTGACGAAGCATTATTGATTGGTCGTGAAGGAGAAGTTCATGTTCATATTTCGCACCATAAGTCGGCAGGGAAAGCGAATTGGGGCAAGATCAATCTTAGCCTTGAAAAGATCGATGCAGCACTGGCTAAAGGCCAACGAGTTACACTAGATGTCTATCCCTATACTGCCGGGAGCGGCCGGATGGCCGAGTATTTTAATTTAGATAACATCAACAAAGCGCTTGCGGAAGTCATTCGGATTGCTAGTTGCCCCGCCTTCCGGCAATACGAAGGGAAATCAACAGTTGATATTGCAGAAGACGAAAACCTTGATGTCACTCAAGTCATTTACAAAATCCTCACTGCACCTGAGGGTAAAAAAACCCTGTGTATTCATTTCATAATTGATGAGGCAGATATCGAAACGAACTTAAAACATAAAGACATGATGTGGGCTCTGATGGCATACCCGATCTTCGAGGTCTTCCGCATCCACGTCTATTTGGCACTTTTCCTCGCATCTTGGGACACTATGTTAGAGAAAAAGGAATTTTGTCTTTACCTGAGGCCGTGAGAAGAATGACATCCTTATCTGCAGCTACTTTTGGACTAAAAAATCGAGGTCTACTCAAGAGTGGGAATTTTGCGGATCTGGTCATGTTTGACCCAAAAGAAATAATCGACCTAGCAAGTTATGACAATCCCAAACTGGAACCTAAAGGTATTTCTCTGGTTATTGTGAATGGCAAGATAGCACTTGAACATGGCCATCATAAAGGCATTGGTAGCGGTAGAATGTTACGCTATCGTCGTTAATTTAGGGCCATGTAATAAAACAATCATCCGCCTTTTTCATCTAGTACGTCAGCTAATCTTTCACCTAGTATGGCCGATATATTAAAATTCAGCTGAGCGACGATATTTGGGAAAAACTTCAGATCTTTTTGCATACGTTCGTAATCAAACCTTAGTGCCGACAAAGAAGATATAGCTGTAACATCTGCAGTTCGTTCGATAGCTCTAATGTACCCAATCTCTCCAAAAATTTCACCCGGTTTTAACCCTGCAAGACGACGAGACCGGTCTTTATCATGGCGAATCACATCCGCTTCGCCATCAAGAATCATGTACATACTTCGCCCCGTCGTTCCCTGTTCAACGAGTTTTTCTCCCGGCTCAAATTCGCGCAATTCAGAAATCAATATAGCCTTTCGGCGCTGATATCGTGACATTTGATTAAAGAGCGGGCTTTTATCGAGAACGCTTTCATCCACATTCATAGCGATAATTTGGTACAAACCAACTAAGCGCACTCGCTCCATAATAATAGGCGTGATAAGCAGATTAGCGAAAATAGAAACTAGCATCGTTGCAGCAGCTAAAGCACCAAATTGCGCCACCACAGTAAAGTTAGAGAATAACAACATCCCAAAGCCGAACGACAATGCAAGACTAGATATTATCAATGGCGTCGCAACTTCCTTAACCGCAGCACGCACCGCGCCTTTATAGTCAGAAGTTGAACGACACAATTCGTTGTATCGTGCCAAAAGGTGAATCGTACCGTCGATCGCGATACCAACTGCAATCACTGCCACCATGGCTGTACCAGGATTGAGCGGAATATTTAAAAACCCCATCACTCCAAACATTAATATGATGGGGATAAGAGAAGGGATCATTGCGATCACCCCACCCTTAAATGACGTAAACATAATCGACATCAGGATAAATATCAGCAGCAATAACAATCCCAGTGCTTTTATTTGAGACATCATTAGGCTCTCTGCCGCTCGATTGACCATCAGGTTTTCACCTATCACCATTGTCTTGAAATTGGGCCCTGCGATTTGCTGAACAACAGTTTCAAGCTCTTCTATATAGCGATTTAAAGTATTTGAATCATTTACATTGTGACGAACAACAATATTTGCTCGTCTATAGTCATGACTAACATAACTTTCAAGTTCACTCCGGTGAAAGAATAGTAAATATTGAGCAACCATTTGGCGGGTTTTTGGCAATCTCAGTTCCGCAAACTGACCCTGAAACTCACGATTGACATACCGCAGATGGTCAGCAATGGACAAGGTCCGATCAAACACACCTTGCTTTTGCATGAACGCCTGAATCGCCTCCAATTTCCGCAGATTTGCAGGTTCAAGAAACGCTTTTTCAGATTCAGATTCCAGAGATACAAAAAACACTTTCACGCCAGCCAATTTCTCTTGGATCAGTTTCGTCTCCTGAATTAGCGGGTTATCCTCCGGAAAATAAGACATCGGATCATTTGTGACATACAGATGTGATGCCTGATAAGTAAAAAACAGGCACAAGAGCGCGGTAAATCCCAAAGTATAAAGCGGGAATTTATCCTGAGATATTCGGAAGACCTGGATAATTCGAGCAGGCAAATTATTGGAATAGATATCCTCTTCATCCGAGTCATCTCGGATATCACCTTTTCCGAATTGCATTAATAAAACCGGCACGACTAGTATCGTAATAATGCCATTTGCAACAATCGCAAACGTTGAGGTGATTGCAAAATCTTGAATAAGACCAATTGATGAAAAAAGATTGCTAGCAAAACCCAAAGCAGTCGTAAGGACCGTCAGTATCAGAGGTAGTCCTGTGTGAGATGCCATATAGACAATCGCTTTCTGGCAATTTTCACCGTTTTCTTTACCCCTTGCCATTCCCCGGAAAAAAGCAGACATCATGTGGGTATCTTCTGTTGAGCCGATAACAATAATGAGCGATGGGATCATTGCACTCAAAATATTTAGGGGTACCCCTGCCCAACCCATCAAGCCAAAAGTCCAGATTAATGTGAGCACCGACGTCACAATAGGAACCAAGGCTGCCAAACCACTTCGCATAAAAAGAACTATCGACGCGATGAGAACAAATGCTGAGAGCGGGCCAAGTAGGATAAAATCCTCAGACAAACTACTTTTTAGTTCTGCGTTTATTCTAGGAGGTCCAACTTGAAATAGTCGTTGGAATTCTGATCGGTGCGAAGTGAGTACTGATTCAATATCATCGTAAACTTTAACGTTGTAATCTTGTTCCTTCACGTCGATATTGTCATCAAGCGTGATAATAATAGCAGTGACACGACCATCAACCGAAAACAAATTGCCAATATAAAGTGGATTTCCGAGCGCCCTGTTTTTTGCGGTATCGGCTTCGAATTGCGTTTCTGGTAGTTTATCTAGAATCAGTTCTGATCTGATGCTGGGTCCATTTTCGGTTTGTTCACCCGAAATGGTCCTCAGATCAAAAAGTCCATCTATTCGACTAACGTGATCTACTTTCTTTAATTGGCTTTGCAGTTTATCAAGCGCAGCAAGTTTACCCGGTGTCCAGAGATCACCATCTTCAATATAAACTAAAGTCTTATTATCAGAACCAAACTCTCCCATGACCCGCTGATAAACAAGACGGTTAGGATCATCTGAAGGTATTAAGCTATCGAAGCCAGTATCGATGACAAGATACTGAAGTCCCGCTCCTGTGATTAATGTCATAAGTGTGACGAATGCGATAACAGCAGATTTGTATCTCACCCCTATCAAGAACAAAGACGACATCATGAGGATTCCTCAGTCTGCATTTCAAGTTCTACAGCTTGAATCGTATTCTCATATAACCATTCAGCGGTAAACACCTTAGTCGGTACATAATCTGCTGAAAACACACGCTTATTTATTTTTATTAGGGTCTGATGGTTTTCACGAAAGTCCTGCATTAGAAGCATATTCGCACGCCACATATCCCCCAAAACTGGCGTTAAATCATGTTGGGTCTGACACTTATAGATTTGATCTAGCTCATCAAAAAATTCCGTTCTAGCAATAAACAATATGTCTTTCAAAATATAGTGACGACGTAACTTTCTATTGTTATTGCGTACATCAACTACGAAGTACTCTACACCACCAATGATAGAGTCCCGTTGCCTCTCAAGAATATAATTGTCTAATTCTTCTCCGATCAAATTTTCAACGGAAAAATCTGTCCCTAAAAAGCTAGAATGACTTGCGCCACCAGCATTACGGATCAGTGATCGACTGAACGCCGGAAGGTAAATGAATTGTGTCGTTTCACCTAGCTTGTTACGTCGTGCCAATACCGCAACACCTTTTACATCCTCAGGGGAATCGAAGACAAGTAAAAAACTGGCCTGGCCATCTTGCTCTACCCGCGAGTATCGTTTTAGATTACGTGTTTCTTTTTGCCCTAAACGATCAATCAATATCATTGACTGTTCTTCATATACATAGGGAAATTGTTCGTGAGTATTGTGAACTTTTTCTAACAATTCTCGGCCAGAAGCCTGTTCGAACTCGTCTGTAAAAACTTGGCCTTTCAACTCCGGTGCCAGAAGACCCATCGAGATCGACATAAGAATGCTTAGCAGGCAGCTTACATTCAGGCTTCTTAAGTTGATGATGGGAAAAAATCTAATCATCTTATTCTCTTTCCTGCGCCTTAAGATGATGTACAACAAGATGACGAGCTATGTCGGCTGACAATTCGTTGTACAGCTTGCCCATGTTTCCAACCATACTCGGATAGTTTCGTGCGGATTGATTAACTATTTCTCCACTAAAAGCATAGGTTTGAGGGAGGCTAGCACCCGTATTGCTTTCAACAATTTGATAACGCGCATTAAGCATTATTAGTCCATTGTGGGTCTGATCAAAACGCTCGACAAAAATCTTAACCTTGATATCAGCTTTGCGTTTAGATCTTGTCAACGGCGTTGACACTTCCGGAGTTCCAAGAAGCGCTGATAAGTTGACGCTCAAGACACGTAATAAGTTTTTTCGGAGATTTTCTCCCCATTGGTGGGAATCAGAAAAAACCAATTCATTACGCCCTGCACGTGTCACCATTTGAAAACGTTCTAGATACTGGGGAATATGTAGATCTACAATTTGGATGGATATTTCTGAATCATTTATCGCTTCTTGGTCGATGGGTTCAAGAACGTAATATCGAATCGGTGCACTACCACTTGATGAACAAGCGCTTAAGAATATTAGCAAAATCAAACTTACTAAAACTTGATTACTTCTCATTTGAATCTCCATCAGGCTCAGCACCCCCCCTTCCAAATATCAAGGATTGCGGCTGCCTTTCCAACATTTGCATAATGGTGCGAACAGCTTTTGCGGTCTCTTCCAATTCACCGGTGACTCGGATCACGTTATATTGAAGTGGAGAATCTGGATCCAATACCTTGTTCAGCAAAACAATGGTAGTTTGTAAGTTAGATAACAATTCGTTCGCAGCTAGCACGGTATTATCTACACCAGCACCTTCAAACTGACCCAGTACGCCTTGAAAAGAACGCATGGAAGCTTGTAAATCCGTCACAGTCTCCTCAGACTTATCCTTATTCAGAAGCGCGTTGGTGCCCTTTAAAATACCTAATACGTCATTGCCCATCTGTTCAATATCGACTGCCTCTAACTTAGAGACAAATGCCTGGACGGATTCCGTCATCGCTTCAAAAGTACCTGAAATGGTTGGCAATTCGGGATAGAGAGCCCCAGCATCTGCGAGATAATTAGTCTCGGTACCGGGGTGCATATCGAATTCAACGTAGAGTTTACCCGTTAACAAGCTTCCCGTAGACAGACGAGCTCTTAGTCCGCTTTCAACGAGTGTTTGTAATACATTCATCGCACTATCGTTTTCTGTACTCGCTCTATCCACAATTCTTTCTGGCTCAATTTCCAAGAGAACGGGGATTCTAAAAGAGCTATTCTCAGTATCAAACTCTAGCTTAACGTCGAGTACATTGCCTATCCTGATGCCTTTAAATTCAACCGGCGCACCGGGACTGAGCCCTCTCACTGAACCCCTAAAATAAACAACAAATTTCTGTTTACGAGTATAGGCTTGCGCATCAATAGCTTCATGGTTGGGATAGAGGGTAAAAATAAGATCTTCAAGGAGATTATCACTATGCTCAAGGGTTTCAGGTGTTTCAAATGTAACGCCGCCTAATAGCATCGACTGCATTGATGTTGTCTTTACCTTAATACCATTTGCATCAAGACTGACATCCATACCGCTCACATTCCAGAACCGACTATTTCCACGGATAAATTGATCGAAAGGATCACGGATAAAAGCATGAATAAAAATACTCCTAGCATCGCTTCCCAACTCGTATCCTAGGACTTCTCCTGCCAATAATCCTCTGTAATAGACAGGTGATCCTGCACCGAGAGAACCCAATTGATCGCTTACTAAAGTTATTTTTGTTCCTGCATCATCCGTAGTAATCAGTGGTATTTCTTCAAGCCCGACAAAGTGCTCCTGCATTGCTCCGGGACCGGGATCAATTTCGATATAGGATCCTGAAATCAAAGTATCAAGACCTGAGACCCCTCTAAAACTCAGTTGGGGTCTGACGACCCAAAATCGTGTATTGCGTCTTAAGAAGTTTTCCATGCCTTCATTAAAAACTGCCGTAAGAACTACATGATCAAATCCATCGGCGAATTGAATTTCTTCAATCATGCCAATTTCAAGACTCTTGTATTTAATTTTGGTTTTACCCGCTTCTATGCCTTCAGCAGTGTTGAAACTAATCGAAATTGTTGGTGCTTCGTCCAAGATGGAACGGGCCATCAACCAGACTCCTACCACCAGCGTTACCAGAGGAATCAGCCAGACAATTGAAGGTCCGGATTTTTGGGATATCTGGGGTTTGCTATGTTCGCTCACGCTATTACTGCTCATGTTGATAGTGGAATACTATTATTATTTTTATCTATCGTTCTCTATCGAGTAATCTCTTTTGAATCTTTCGCCTCGTCCCAGATTAACCTTGGATCAAAGCTACTAGCCGCCAGCATCGTCAGTATGACCGCAGCGCCAAAGAAAACAACTCCAAGACCCGGTTCTACAGTAGCTAAAAAGCCCAATTGGACCAAGCCAGACAATAACCCTACCAGAAAAACGTCCACCATCGACCAGGCTCCTACCACTTCCGTGACTCGATACAACAATGTTCTGTCTCTCGGCTTCCAGGTCGACTTATTTTTGACGCTATAAATAAGGAAGCTCATAGCAGATAATTTCAATCCAGGGACAACAATACTTGCAATCAATACTATCATTGCAAGACCCCATAGCCCCCCCTCAAACAGGTGGATTATGCCACTGATAATCGTGTCAGGGTTACCCTTCCCAACCATTTTAATCGTCATCACTGGCAACAAATTTGCGGGTATCAACATTAAAGCAGCAGAGACCAGCAACGCCGAAGTTCGCTCCAGGCTGTCGATTGCGCGAAAATGCATCTTTCCTCTACAACGATCACAATGATGCAAGTGTTCTGAAAAAGGACGAATCAAACCACAGGTATGGCAACAAATAACTTTTGCCTGACTATCAATTTGTGTAGATCTAAGTTGCTTAACTCTAGAATGCTGCCATATCACCTCTGGATCGAAGCGAATTCTTGCTGCTGAATAAACAAAAAGAAGCCCAATGAATCCAAACATCCCCAATCCAGGGCTCACGGTTGCCAGGCCGCGTAATTTTACGACAGCGATAAGGGTTCCAAGCATAAATACGCTTAAAAGACTCCAAGGCTCACAGGCGCGAACAACTCTATAGACTGCGCCATAGGCAAAAGGAAGGTGGCCAAATTTGAGTGGCATTAACAAATACAGCATGCCGACGATCGATAGTGTTGGGAAAACGATGCTGGTTAAAAAAACAACAATTCCCAGCTCTCCCATCCCAAATTCATATAAAGCATAACCACCGGATATAACGTGGTTCTCAGTAAAAATACCGGCGGTCTTTATAGACAAGAAAGGATAAACATTGGCGATAATCATCAACACCAAGGCCGAGATATAAAGCGCCAGACTTTTATCCAGAGAATCGGGAATATTCCGATATAGCGCATTATCACAACGCGTGCAATTTGCTCGGGCGCCAGCGGGAATATCGTGTCGCTGATAGACAGCATCACATTCATGGCAAGCAACTAGTGGGTAAGACTCTAGCGGATAAGACAGAGCTTCTTGGTATTCGATATTCGACGTTGCCAAATCCGCATTCCCTCTTTCATGCTAGGCTTTTTATGTAATCAGCTGATGGCTCTTTGCTAGCTGATGGCTCTTTTCCGAATCACTAGGCTGCCGATTGAGTATCCAGCGCCAAAAGAGCAAATTACGCCAATATCGCCTTCTACTAAATCTTTGTGATGCAGATTAAACGCGATGAGAGAACCTGCCGATGCAGTGTTTGCAAATTCGTCTAATACGATGGGGGCTTCTTCTGCGGTCGCTGATCTTCCCAACAGTTTTTTACTAATCAATAAATTCATATTGAGATTAGCCTGATGCAACCACCATCGCGTCATGTCATCCGCTACCAGCCCACATTCAGCTAAATGGTCTTTAATATGCTGTGCTGCCATGGGACATACTTCTTTAAACACACTGCGTCCTTGTTGGTGAAACAATTTGTCCAATCCATAAGGATCTGCATCAGTGGCATAGGTGATATAACCGAAATTTGAACGTATATTGTTTGAATAAACAGTGACCGCTTTGGTCCCCAAAATATCATAACTATGCTTAGAGCTACACCCTTCTTCCGCTTCGTCGATAGTGGCTGTGGCAACGTCCCCAAAAATAAAATGGCTATCTCTGTCCTTATAATTGACCTGAGGTGAAGTTAACTCTGGATTGACCACTAAAACACATTTTGCCGTGCCCGCTTTAATCATTTCATAGGCCCTTTGCAAGGCAAAAGTCGCGGCAGAACAAGCCACTAACATATCAAAACCAAAGCCTTCAATTCCTAACTCATTTTGAATCTCGATGGCGATAGCGGGATAAGACCTTTCAGTATAGGCGCAGCCAACAATGACAGCATCGATTTCATTGGCTTTTTTATTTGCTTCTTCCATTGCCTTACGAGCTGCAAAACACCCCATTTCTGCTTGATGAGAGAGTAATGATTCATCACGTTCAGGGATTCTCGGTCGCATACGATCTATGTCCAATATTCCGTCTTTGACATAGGCATATCTGGCTTTGATGCCCGATGCTTTCTCAATAAACTCTGAGGAAGAAAGGGGCTTGGTTTCCTTTTCTCCCGCTTCTATTTCTTGCGCATTTTCAACATTGTAACGCTCGGCAAAAGCATTATAGGCAATCACTAGCTCTTCATTTGTGATGATATGGGATGGTTTCCACAATCCAGCACCACTGAGTACGATATTTCCTGTCACCACTACCTCAAACATGTAATTTTCACCCATGGTATCTCGAATAGCGGCTCAAATGCACAGTTTTGTGCGATATCATGGTATCGATACACAAGAATAGGTGAAGAGGCTTATCGATATTGTATTTGTATTGTGAAACGGCGCGCTTAAACTGCGACAGCAAAATAATAAGAGCAAACAATCCAATCAAAAAATGTATTTATAAGTTTGAAATTAGTGCGAGGAATACCGGTCCATATTTTTCTTTCTTCCTTTGACCAACACCAGGAAGGTCTCCAAATTCATCAATATTTGAGGGCATGCTATCTGCCATTGCCTGCAAAGTGCTGTCGTGAAAAACGACATAGGGAGGGACACCTTGTTTGTCGGCTAACTCTCTTCGACAGTTTCGTAAGGCCTCCCATGTTGCCATATCAATATCTTCAGGTAATTTTTGCTTAGTCTGTTGTCTCACATTTTTTTTCTTGGGGTCCAATCTAAGATTGAGAGATTCGTCTCCCACTAAAAGAGGTCGACACTTCGATTCGAGTTTTAATCCTCCGAAACCTTCTAAGTCGACACTGATATAAGCCCGCGCTATCAATTGTCGGAATACGGAACGCCATTGATTGATTTCGAGATCGCTGCCAATACCGAAAACCGAAAGTTGATCATGGCCAAATTGTTTCACTCTACTATTCCCTGAACCCATAAGGACATCAACTAAATAATTGACTCCAAATCGCTGGTCGGTTCGATAAACAACACTTAAGGCTTTTCGCGCGGCCTCAGTACCGTCCCAACTCTCGACAGGTTCAAGGCAGGTATCACAATTACCACAGTGTTCACTAGAGGTCTCTTCAAAATAGTGGAGTAAGGCATGTCGTCTGCAAGTTGTTATTTCACAAAGCCCCAACATGGCATTGAGCCGGTGTTGTTCCAGACGTTTAAAAGCTTCACTTCCCTCTGATCTATCTAACATTTGACGAAGCTTAATGACATCCTGTAATCCATATACCATCCATGCATCTGCCGCCAATCCATCTCGCCCTGCTCGGCCAGTTTCTTGATAATAGGATTCTACAGTTTTGGGTAAATCCAAATGAACGACAAATCTCACATCGGGTTTATCGATGCCCATTCCAAAAGCAATCGTTGCCACAATGATGAGTCCCTCTTCTCTCAGAAATCTGGCCTGATGAATCGAGCGAATCTCAGCACCCAGGCCAGCGTGATATGGCAAGGCATTAAAGCCTTGGCCTTGTAACCAAGAAGCCGTCTCCTCAGTCTTTTTTCGAGACAAGCAATATATTATCCCTGCATCTCCCTGATGCTCTGATTTTAGAAATCGTAGTAACTGATTCCGAGGATTATCTTTTAGGGTAATGTTATATCGTATATTGGGACGATCAAATCCCGCCAAAAATTGTCCTGCATTCTCAAGCCTCAACCTGGCGATTATCTCTTCTCTTGTTCGTGTGTCAGCCGTGGCTGTCAAGGCGATTCGAGGTACCTTGGGAAACCTTATATGCAGTAAATCCAGCGCAAGATAATCTGATCTAAAATCATGTCCCCATTGAGAAACACAATGGGCCTCATCAATGGCAAATAAACTAATCTCTATTTCTTCAAGTAAGGCCATTGTCCTCGCTTGAACTAATCTTTCTGGCGCAATGTATAAAAGATCTATATTTCCATCTCTAAGATCTCGCTCAATTTCTTGTATTTGATCTAGCCCCAGAGTCGAATTGAGAAATACAGCTTTCACGCCGAACCCTAATAGCGCGCTGACCTGATCTTGCATCAAGGCAATTAAAGGTGAAATAACGACTCCGCACCCGTTTCTTAACAACGCGGGTATTTGGAAGCAGAGTGACTTACCGCCTCCCGTGGGCATCAAAACAAGTGCATCTCGCCCTGAAACAAGGCAGGAAATCACCTCCTCCTGGGGTTGCCTAAATTGATCGTAACCAAAGGTATTCTTGAGTATGTATTTTGCATTCATCATAGAAATTTATTATATCGTTCTTCGAGGGTAATGTGTGCGAGTGATTAACCCCAACTAGAGTAAGTAAAACACTAACGCCATTAGGATAAACGGGCTTGCGTTAGGTTTATTTAAGCGCTAACTTTGGAATGGAAGCTGCAGTTTGCTTAGGGACAATAGGACGAAACCAGCAAGATCTAAACCAATCGCAATCATTGCTGCCATCCTTGCTGCCTTCATAATGCCAACACTCCCTATACTCTCTGTTTACGGAGATTCTATTTATCCAGATTCAATTGAAAGCCTGCAACGAAGCGTGCTTGAACATAGAAATAAAGGCAACTTAAAGGTCGCTGTTGAGTTGCAAGCCAATATTATCGAACAATTACTTGAACAGAAATCGGAGCAAAATTCCGCTTTAAATACGCTCTATTACAATATGGGGATTTTGCAATACGAATCTGACAATTTCCTAGCAGCAAAGCTAGCTCTTGAAAAAAGTATAACCTTAACAAAGAAGACTTACGGACCCTTACATGAATCCACTCTCAATGGATTAACTTCTCTGGGACTCTTGCTTCTACGTGAAGAACTTCTTGAGTCCGCGATGGAAAGCTTTTCTGAGGCCCAATATATTATGCATCGCTCTTACGGCGTGAGAAGCACAAAGCAGGAAGCCTTACTTGATTGGATGTCAAAAATTCATCTTGAACAAAACCATTTTGAAGCCGCCGACACCCTACAAAAATTAAATTATGAAACCTATAAAGCAACTTACGGTTCCTCGGATCCAAGGTCAGTTCCTGCTTTGCTCAAATTAGGATTGTGGCTTCAACGAAGTGGTCAGTACACAGATTCAATAAGTCGCTTTAAAGATGCTATCCATATCATTAAAAGCAACGAACTGCCTTCAGAAGTACTTCACGAGGCACTATTGGGAATCGCCAAGACCCACTATTTGAAAGGGAAATGCTGTGCGGGTGAATATATGGCGGAGGCAGCACATGCTATAACGGATAATATCAAGTTCGATATTATCGACAAACATAAAGCCTTCTTGCACGCTGCAGATATGAGTTTATTTATGCAAGATGAGGCAATCGGCAACAAAGCTGTACGAAGAAGCTGCAGAATTTGGAATCAAATCGGCAACACCTAAGAGCCATCCACATATCTTAGGGATAAGTAGAATTGACCGAATGATTGCCGCCTACAGACCCCTATTGGAAGATCGGATTGTTCCATACGACAACATTATTCATGAATCAGGGCCACTCGTACAAGCGAAGTTAGTAGGGGCACCCGTTCCAATGTGTGCATCTGAGATCAGTGAGTTAAATAAAAATAAGGACTATGCAAACTACATAATTGATCTTGAATTTGAAGTAAGCGAGATAGGTCGTGCTAACAACATTAAAATTGTTAGTTCCAATGCGCCGATTGCTGTTAATCGTTTATTCCGACGCCTTGTTCATCACTATCGATTTCGACCGAGCTTAGTGGATGGCAAGCCCGCAACTGAAAAAATGCAGCTACATCAGACATTTGGTGAAACAGTTGACGCTACCAATCAGTTTGCAGTGGGTATGGTCGCAACCATACATGGATGTAATCTTTTGGCGACTATTTAGATTCAGGCTATTTAAAATCAGAGACTGCCCGACACAACAATTCTCTAGTCGCTATGTGATCGTCTTTAGACAAAGCGAAAATCGTAGCGGCATAGTCGCTTACCCCCGCCTTTTTCAATCCCCCTATGGCATCTTCTACTTCTGCTGCACTACCCACAAGTGCTAGTTCGCCAGGTTCACTCACACCTTCTCTTTCGAACATGGCCTTGTAAGAAGGTAATTTAGCGTACATTGACAAAGTCTTGGAGATTCTTGCCCGCACTTTTCCTGGCTCGTTCGTCACACAAGCCGGTAAAGTCGCTATGATTCTCGGTTTAGCCCTACCCTTCTTTGCAGCAGCCTCAGAAATTACGGGTACAATATGATCTTTTATTGTTTGAGGGCCAACCCAAGCCAATGTCGTACCATCTGTTCTGCTTCCCGCGACGCGCAATGCTTGGGGGCCGAGTGCTGCGACAACCACACAGGGACGTTGATCTACGGGTTTAAATATTTCCGCATTGCAGGAGAGTGTCTCACCTTCAAAGGAGACTTTTCCGTCTTCGAGCAGCGGCATCAGTATGGATAAATACTCTCGCAAATGTCTTATCGGCTTTTCAAAAGAGAGTCCGAGCTGCGCCATCATAACCTCGTGAGAAAGACCTATACCCAATGTAAGGCGATTTTCAATTGCAGATTGCGTCGTTAAAGTTTGACCTGCCAAGGTCATGGGATGGCGTGGGAAAGTGGGTATGATGGCTGTACCTAATTCAATATCCTTTACAGTTTGTCCAACGATAGCCAATACCGTTAGGGCATCAAACCCGCCCGTGGGGTGTTCCGCAAGCCAATAGGATGCAAAGCCATCCGCTAATGCTAACTTAGCATCCTCTGTAATTAATTCGATTGAAGCTTTTTGAAGTAAGCCTGTGCCGTTTATACCTATTTTCATTTTTCTATTCCAAATAGCTAGTTCCTGTCCGGAAAGTACTACTTTTGGTTGAGATTTACAAAACAGAAAGTACAGGTTACATGCAAAGTTTGACGGAAAGTGT